>CADCTA010000043.1 GCA_902805675.1 uncultured Chthoniobacterales bacterium
CGGTCCCTGGCGCGTGCCGCGGCGCGGAGCCGTGAGATCGGGATCCGCACTGCGCTTGGTGCGAGTCGCGGATTGATCGTTCGGCAACTGCTGGCCGAGAGCTTCGTGCTGGCGCTGCTTGGCGGCGCGGGTGGCTTGCTCCTCGCGTGGTGGGGGGTGGATCTGCTGCGTGCGTTCGGCCCGCGCGACGTCCCGCGCCTGGCCGACATCCACATCAACGTCGCAGTCTGCGCGTTTACAGCCGTGCTCGCGATCGTCAGCACACTCGTGTTCGGCCTCGTCCCTGCGCTGCAGGTCTCGCGGCCGAACGTGACCGACGCGCTGCAGCAAGGCGCGAAAGGGTCGACAGGTGGCGCGCATTCGCAGCGCGTGCGTGCTGCGCTCGTCGTCTCGCAGGTCGCTCTTTCACTGCTGCTGCTCGCAGGCGCGGGATTGCTGATCAAGAGCTTCCTCAATCTCCGCGCCACCAATCTCGGCTTCGACTCCAACCGCCTGCTCATTCTCGATCAATTCATTCCGAGGACGAAATATTCCGAGCCGGAAGCGCAGCGACGCTTCTATGATCAGCTGCTGCCGAAACTCGCCACATTACCGGGGGTCGAATCCGTCTCCGGCGCGAACCCATTCCCATTCAGCGGCAGTGACAGCGGGCGATCCTTCCGAATGGCGCGCGATCCGGAGCGCGGACCGGGCACGCACCCGGATGCGTCGCACGTGACGGTGTTCCCGCGTTACTTCCACACGATGAAAATCCCGCTGCGTGCCGGGCGAGAATTCGACCAGCGCGACACCGCCGGCGCGCAACGCGTCGCGATTGTGAATGAAGCATTCGTTCGCCGGCACCTGCCGAGCGTGGATCCGATCGGCGAGCAAATCCTGCTCGACGTCGCAGACGGCTCGGAGCCGCTCGAGATCGTCGGGGTGGTTGGCGACGCGAAGCAAACCGCAGTCGGCATCGAGACGACTCCCGAGATGTATCAGCCGCTCGCACAGGACCCTAATCGCCAAGTCTGGCTCGCGTTCCGCACGGCGACCGATAATCCCGCCGGAATGGAAACAGCCGTGCGCCGGCTTGTGCACGAGATCGACAGCGATGTTTACGTTCGAAAGCTCGAGCCGATGAGCGTGTACGTCGGTCAGCAGCTCGCGCAGCCGAAATTCAACATGATGCTGCTCGGCATCTTTGCGGGTGTCGCGCTCACGCTGGCCGCGATCGGCATCTACGGGGTGATCGCCTACAGCGTGGCGCAAAGGACCCGCGAGATCGGCATCCGCATGGCGCTCGGCGCGCAACGCGCCGACATGCTCCGCATGATCCTGCGGCAAAGTCTCACGCTCGTAGTCGTCGGGCTCGTCATCGGCCTGATTGCCTCGTTCGCCGGCACGCGGTTGTTGAAGTCGCTGCTGTATGGAGTGGGCGCTGCTGATGTCGCGACGTATGCGCTGGTGGTGACGGTGCTTGGTGGCGCTGCGTTGCTCGCCAGCTATATCCCTGCGCGCCGCGCGATGCGTGTCGACCCGATGGTGGCGCTTCGTTATGAATAGCAGCACGCTGTCATTCCGAGCGAAGTCGAGGAATCCCGCTGCATCTCCGAGAGGTTTGCCACGGGATTGTAGCCCTCTGCCCCACTACCCGAAAATCTGGTCTTCGACTCCGTTTCGCTTCGCTGCTCTCCGCTCAGAATGACCGGCTCCTACAAGTCCACGCTATGATCGATGACATTCGTTACGCGACGCGTTCGCTGATCAAGAAGCCCGGCTTCACCGCCGTTGCGGTCATTACGCTCGCGCTGGGTATCGGCGCTTCCACCGCGATCTTCAGTGTGCTCGACGCAGTTCTCCTGCGGCCGATGCCGTATCCGCAGCAGGACCGCATCGTAGAGATCACGGAGCTGAACGAGAACGGCCGCGCGATGCAATTCGCCGAGCCGAACTTCCACGATCTCAAAACCCGCAGCCGGAGCTTCGAGGCGCTCGCGCAATACAGCGACTATCCCGATGCGGTATCCGGTGGGAGCGAACCTATTCGCACGACGGTGGCGGGCGCGTCTGCAGAGTTCTTTCGCGTGCTCGGCGTCTCGCCGTTGCTCGGGCGCGTCTTCGGTCCCGAAGAGGCTGGTGACCGGCATGTCGCGGTCGTGAGCCAAGGCTTCTGGCACCGTCTGCTCGGCAGCCGGACGGATCTGGCTGATGTCTCGCTGCGCTTCGGTAGCCAAAGCTTTGCCGTCATCGGTGTGCTTCCGGCAAACGCGGGATTCCCGCCGGACGTCGACGTCTGGTATCCGAGCGAGGTTTATCCGTTTCAAGGATCGCGCACCGCACACAACTGGAGTGTGGCCGGTCGGCTGAAACCGGGCGTTACGACCGAGCAGGCACGCTCGGAAGTCGCCGCAATCGGACGGCAACTGAAGGCGGAGCACGGCGTTGCGACGGATGCAGCGAGCTTCGGTATGACGCCGCTGCGCGAGCGCATTGTGAAGGATGTCCGCGGCGTGTTGATGATTCTATGCGGCGCCGTCGGGCTCCTGCTCGTGATCGCATGCTCGAACGTCGCCAACTTGCTGCTCGTGCGCGCGAGCGGTCGCCGCAAGGAAGTCGCGCTGCGTGCGGCGCTCGGTGCATCGCGTGCGCGACTGGCGCGGCAGTTCATCGCCGAGTCGCTCGTGTTGACGCTGGTCGCCGGAGTCGCAGGCGTGCTGCTCGCGTTCTGGGGCGTCGACCTGATCGTCGGTCTCTACGCGGGTAATTTGCCGCAGGTCGGTGAGATCGGTGTGAACTCGACGGTGCTTGGATTCACGCTTCTGATGTCGCTCGTCGTCGGCGTGGTGCTCGGCCTGGTGCCGGCGTTTCACACCTCGCGACGCCAACTGCAAGCTGACTTGCAGGATGCCGGACGCGGCCAGGCCGGGAGCCGTTCACGCACACGTGCGCGCGATCTGCTCATCGTGTCGCAGGTCGCGCTGACGTTGATGCTGCTCGTCGGCGCGGGATTGCTCGCGCGAAGCTTTCAGCGGCTGATGGATGTCGATCCGGGATTCGAGCCGGAGAACGCCGTCGCGATGACAGTGTCGACGCCATACGCGAAAGACGAAGCGCAGCGGCGGCAGACGGCGCAGCTGTATCAGCAACTGGTGACGCGGCTGGCCGCGCTGCCGGGCGTGCTGAATGTCGGCGGGACGAACGCGCTGCCGATGAGCGGCACCGGCGGGAACGGGACGTTCCTGATCCAGGAAGGCGGCGCGCCGGCAACGACGATCGACGAGCTTTCGCAGCAGATGCTCGCGCTGCGCGCAGCGGGGAAGACATCCGATGCGGACTACCGCGTTGCGAGCGCTGGTTACTTCGCGACGATGGGCATCTCGTTGCTGCAAGGTCGCACGTTCCAGGAATCCGACGGACCAGATTCGCCGCACGCTGCGCTGGTGAGCCAGTCGCTGGCCAAGAAGTACTGGCCGAACGGTGATGCGATCGGAAAGCAGATCCAGTATGGCAACATGGATGGCGACCTGCGCTTGCTGAACGTGGTCGGTGTAGTTGGCGATGTGCGCGCTGATGGTCTGCACATGCAGGCGCGGCCGACGGTTTACGTGAACTACTTCCAGCGACCGACGGCCGCTTATGAGTTCTCGTTCGTGCTGCGCGCGCGCGGCGACGCCGCCGCCCTGATCGACGCGATGCGGCGCGAAGCGCGAGCGTTGAATCCCGAGATGCCGACGAAGTTCCAGCGCATCGAGCAGCTGATCGCGTCCTCGCTCGACAACCGCCGCTTTAGCATGGTGATGCTCGGGCTCTTCGCGGGCGTGGCGCTCGCGCTCGCGATGGTTGGCCTTTACGGCATCATGGCGTTCATCACTTCGGAGCGGACCACGGAGATCGGCATCCGCATGGCCCTCGGGGCGCAACGCACCGACATGCTCGCACTCATCCTGCGGCAGAGTTTTACGCTCGTGCTCATCGGCATCGGCGTCGGCATCGCGGGCGCGTTTGCCGCGACACGAGTCGTGGCGAATCTGTTGTATGGAATCGGCACCACGGACATTGCGACCTACGTCGGCGTCGTCGCGGTGCTCGGTCTGGCGGCCTTTCTGGCGAGTTACATCCCGGCGCGGCGTGCGATGAGTGTCGATCCGATGGTCGCATTGCGTCATGAATAACCGGTACGCCTACGCGTCTCGTCATTCCGAGCGAAGTCGAGGAATCCCGCTGCGTTGGCGTCCACTACAGCCACGGGATTCTTCGACTGCGTTCCGCTTCGCTTCACTACGCTCAGAATGACCACGAAAACATCACGACGCTTCAGCGGCATCGTTATCGCTGCAGGGCTGCTCTTTTTCGCCGCCGTGCCTCTCAACGGATCGAAGACGCTCGAGGAGATCACGGAGGAGAGCTACGACCTCTCCGCGACCGGCACGCTGACGATCCGTAATCAGGACGGCCGGATTTACCTCTACGGTTCGGACGGCAGCGAGCTCCGCGTGAAGGTCATTCGCAAGGCGTTCTCTCAGGAGCGGCTCGACGAGCTGAAAGTGAACGTCTCCATCGATGGCGACGATGCAGTCATCGAGACCGGATTTCCGCCGAAGCCGGAGGGATGGAGCACCAGCGATCGTTCCGGAACGGTCGAATACCTCATCAATGTCCCGCAGCATTGCACGGTAAAGAAAGCCGAGCTGGCGAACGGCGAGATCATGATCGACGGGATGCGCGGCCCGAGCATCGAGGCGCAGGTCGGCAACGGGCGGATCCACGCCCGCAACTGCTTCACCTCCGCGCGCTTCACGCTCGAGCGTGGCGGCATGGAGGTGTTCTACGGTTGGTGGGAGCGGCGCGCGTTTTCTCTCGCGGCTGAGATCGCGAGCGGCAACGTGCGCGTGCTGATCCCGAGCGACGCGAACGCGCGGATCGATGCCACCACCGTGAACGGCAATTTGCAGAGCCGCTTCGCGAAACCCGGAGAGAGCCTCGGGCGAAAGTTCGAGACGACACTGGGCGACGAGGGCGCAAACGCAGAGCTGACTTTGCGGGCAACGAACGGCAACGTCCGGATCGACAAGTCGTATTAGGTAGGGGCGCTGCGCTGCGGCGTCCGAGCGGCGTGCGACGCGCGAGACGTGTCCGAATGCGGATGACCTGGCCACACGCGCCGGACATCGCAGCGCGATGTCCCTGCCTCAATTCAAACCGCGCGCGCTCATCTCGTCGTAGGCGCGGCGATCTTCCTCGGCTTTGACGATGAGACCGACCTGCTGGTAGCACTCGGCCCGCTTCTGCAGCACTGCCGGGCTCTGCTCGAGCGCGAGCGCACGAGTGAGCGACTCGATCGCGGCAGCGTGATCGCCGCGCGCCATCTCCAGCTCGCCGCGATAATGCCATGCGGTCGATTCGCTGCCGCCAAGATCTGTCGCCCTCGTGATCCCCTCGAAAGCCTCGCCCAGCCGACCGAGCTTCGTGAGCGCGTAACTTCGTTCGATGTATGCGCCCGCTGATTTCGGATCGTGCTGCAACGCCGTTTCAGCGTCCGCGATGGCGAGCGTCGGCTGGCCGACCTCGTTCAGCTGCCACGCGCGCGTGATATACAGTTGCGCGTTGTTGCGCTCGACGGAGATCTCCGCGTCCAGCCGGCTGATGGTCTCGAGAAACTCAGCCGACAGCCGGTCCAACCCCAGGCGGGCATCTACCCCGAGCCGCTCACATTCTGCGGCGCGACCGAGATCGATCAGCGCGATCGCCTGGAAGAGCCTCGGGCGCACCGTCCAGCCAGCGAGCTTTGCCGCCGAGGTCGCATCCTGCAAGGCGAGCTCTGCATCTTCGCTGCGGAGGAACAGCAGTGCGCGATCGGCCAGCAGTTGATCGTCCTCCGGGCGCGTGGCGATGCGCGCGTCGAGCTTGCGAATCTCCGCGAGAAACTTGCCCAGCCGCTCAAAGACGCGCGCGCCGCGGCGCACATCGGGATCGCCGGGATCCAGCTCCTGCGCGCGGCGGAAGTCTTCCAGCGCATCCGACCAGCGGTGCTGGCGCCGACGGTTGAGGGCGCGTTGCATCCGTGCCGCCGCATCGTCCTTCAGCGCGAGGAGGGCAGTAAGCGCAGCTTCTTCCTCCGTCCATTGTTCCCGGGCGCGGTGCGCGCGCGCGCTCTTGCGGAGCAGTCGGGCATTATGCGGATCGGCCGCGAGCACCTTAGCCCACTCGCGCAAAGCAGCGGCATGGTCGTGCTCCTTGTATGCTACGTCGCCTGCGAACTCGTCCAGCTTTGGCGAGGGATGTGCCACCGTGCTTCGCCATTCGCTGATGCTTTGTTTTGCCTCCGCGACGTCGCCTTTTCCAAGCTGCGCACGGATCAGCCGTTCCCACGCCCCGTTGTCCTGCGGGGACGAACTGACGACCTGATGCGCGAGCGCAACAGCCCTGTCATAGGAGCGGTCGCGTAGCGCTTTGCGCAGCTCCGCGCGCAGTGCCTTCTCCTCGGCGGAGGGGCCGCGATTGCATGCGGCGGTGGCGCTCAGCGTGAGCACGAGCGCGAGGAAGCGCATCGATCGCATCATGCGGTGAAAGGGGAGCGTCATGCGGCCGGTAGAAACAACCGACCACTCCGACGAAAGTCGCGCCTGCGCGAGCCCTTTCAGCCTCTCAATCGCGGCGCGCAATATTCTGCCTGATCGCATTCGTCGGATATCGTCTTGGAAGTGGCCTCCCCTTCGCGCGGCTCCCGCGGTCTGCCACTGGCGGAGGGTGCGGTGCTGCGCTAGGTGCATATCCATGCCGTCATTCGACATTGTTTCTGAGGTCGACAAGCAGGAGATCGATAATGCCCTCAATCAGGCGCGCAAAGAGCTGGCCACGCGCTTTGACTTCAAAGGGAGCACCGCCGCTGTCGAGATGGAGAAGGACAAGATCGTGCTGACCGCGGAAGACGCGAACCGGTTGCACGGCTTGCGCGAGATCGTGATCACCAAGCTCTCGAAGCGCAGCGTTGATCTCCGGAACATCGACCAGCAGGATCCGGCGATCTCATCCATGGGCCACGCGCGCCAGGAGCTGGTCGTGAAGCAGGGCCTCGAAGGTGAAAAGGCGAAGGAGATCATCGCCGCGATCAAAGCCGGTGGATACAAGACGCAGAACGCGTTGCAGGACCGGCAGATTCGCGTGACGGGCAAAAAGCGCGACGAGCTTCAGGAGGTGATCGCGTTCGTGCGCGGAAAGGACTTCGGCGTCGCGACGGTGTTTAAGAACTTTCGGGATTAGGCTACTGCCGAAGCAGTTTCGGGCTCTGGACGTTGTGTGCTCGTTGCGCCGGCGGCGAAAGCGGCGGAATACCGCCGCACTCCAAGACGCAAGCGACGGGCGAGCGTTAAGGGCCGCGGTCGCGTCCTGGAGTGCGCCAGTCTTCTGGCGCTTTTGCACTGCGTTCAGTGAAGTTGAGGAAATGCTGCGCTGGGCCGAAGTGCCGTCGCGCCGCTCAACGGATACCCTATAGACACAACAACGCTGCCCAATCGTCTAGCCGCCCTGCACCGGCGGCATGAGTGCGATCTCGTCGCCTTCCTTCAGCAGGTAATCGCGGTCGACGAACTCCACGCCGGCGCCCACAAGAATGCTGCTGTCCCAGCTGCGCAGCTTCGGATGTTGCCCGTAGACCACCGTCAGCAAATCAGCGACCGACGCGCCTTCCGGAACGTGGGCGTGGAATTCGTCGCTTCCAGTGACGTCCTTCAGGTGGGAGAAGAACTGCACGCGCAGGTTCATTGCGCGATCAGCTCCTTCCGCAGAACGCCGATGCACGGCAGGTTCCGATATCGCTCCATGTAGTCGAGCCCGTAGCCGACGACGAACTCGTCCTCGATCTCGAACCCAACGTAGTCGGCATCTACGGGGCGCTGCCGCACCTTCTTCTTCTGCAGCAAAACGCAGACACGGACGGAGCGTGGGCCGGCAGTGCTCAGCTTCTCGCGAATGGCCGCGAGCGTGTTGCCGCTGTCGAGGATGTCGTCCAGGAGAAGGACATCGCGCCCTTCGATGTCCGGCAGCGCCACCTGTCGGAAGATAACTTCGCCGCTTGTCTGCAGGCCGCCGTGGTAGCTTGCCACGCTGAGGCAATCGAGCTTCAGGGGCAGGGGAATACGCCGCAGCAAGTCGGCCATGAAAATGAGGCTGCCATTGAGAATCGCGATGACGGTGAGCTCGCGATCGCGGTAATCGGCGGAGATTTGCGCCGCGATCCCGTCGAGCCGCGCGAGAATGGTCGCCTCGTCGAAAAGGGTGCGCTCGAGATCGTCCTGCATGGCGTGAGGCGAGTATCCGCGAACTTGTGGCCGGCGCGAAACGAAAGTGAGTTAGCGCGGCGCCTTCGCCAGTTCGGCCTCGATCTTCTGCTTGAGCGTCGCATCGCTCCCATGCCGCAAACCTTCGCGCCAGAGCTCGGCCGCACGAGCGGCGTCGCCGTTCGCTTTCGCGGCCAGGCCGGCGTTGTAGTAGACGATCTGCAGATCGGTCGCGTCGAACTTCGCGGGCGCTGTCTTCGCCAGTTCGGCGAGTTGAAGGAAGTCGTTTCTGCTCTCGCCGGCGCGCCCGAAGAGGCCCGGCAAAGCGCTCGTCGTGAGGGCGCGACCGAGCCGCACCTTTGGATCCTCGGGCGCATTCGCCACCGCCTCATCCATGACGCGCAGACCTTGTCGCAAGGTCTGCAGCTTCTTCGGTCCGAACCCGAGATCGCGGCTGCGCAGCGTGTATGCGCTGCCCAGGTAAACCCGCCCCAGCTGGTTCTGCGGCTGCAAACGCAGTCCTTCCTCCAGCTTCGCGATGCATTGCTCGACCGCTGCTTTGTCGCCCATCAGGCCCTTACGATACAGCTCCTCGATCTCGCGGTGCTCAGGCGCAGCGGCCGCCGCCATGGCGACCGATAAAAGCGCGGCAGCACCCAACGAAATCGCACGCATGCGCCAATATACTGCGGGAGCGATTGCCTGCACCCGAAGCATGGATCAGCGCGGCGCGCCGGCGGCGTCGGTTTCCGCAAGTCGACGGCGCGCCTGTTCCAGATCGTAGGAAGTCTCGATGTTGCCGGGATGCCGCTGGATGAGTGGTTCGAGAATGGCGAGACTGGCGTGGTAATGCTCGGCGGCGCGTGGTTGTTCACCGCGCAGCTGATGCGCCCAACCTTTCACATAATGGCCGTAGCTCAGGTCCTGCTGCGCCTCCGCGTTAAGGGAATCGGCGGCGGCGAGCCGGTCGAATATCTGGATCGCACGATCGCAATCAGCCGCAGCCTGCTCAAGGTCTGTGGCAGCGACACAGCGGGCGTAAGCCTTCGCGATGAGCGCGCCGGCGATATTGCGTCTCACCTGCGAGTTGCCGGGCTCGTGTTTCATTGCCGCGCGTAGCAGTTCGAGATTCCTGTCGTGCAAGGCCATCGCTTCGCGGAAGTGCACCGGATCGGCGCCAGCAACGTCGAGCGGCGGTAGCATCCCGGCGATCCGCGCGCACGCCTTTGCGAGCCCGACGAGATCAGGAACAGAGTGCGGATTTGCGGCGATGAGTTGCTCAGCGATGGGCAACGCTCGCCGGTAGTGCTCGACCGCGGCGCGGTAGCGATTCAGGTCGCGGAGCTGATGATTTCCAGCCTGGATCGCGTCGCCCATACCGGTGTGACACGAGATGAGGAGGCGGCGCCATTCATCAGCATGCGCGCCACCGTCCGTGAGCAGTTGTTCGCCAATCCGGAGAGCGCGCTCGTTGTTGGCGAGGGCGGCGTCGAGCTCATTCGTACGCGCCTGCACCGCTGCGAGGCTGATGTAGGCGGTGCTGAGGAGCCGGCGGGCGTCGGTGTTGCGCGCGGCGGAACTTTCAGTGCGAGCGAGAGGGGCCACGATTTCGGCCGCCTTTTGATAACTGCGGACCGCGCCGGCGGAGTCGCCGAGATTCGGCGTGTAAGGCTTGCCCTGCACGTCGCCGATCTTGAGGTAGGCCGCGGCGAGCTCGAGCTGCAGCGCGCGCTCGCCGCTCGCTTCGCGGGCGAGCTTGTCCAGGTATTCGAGCGCGCGGCTAACGACCAGCTGCCGCGCTGCCGTCGCGCCCGGCAGCGTTGCGATGGCATCGTGAAACTCAAAAAGAAAGGAGTTCGCGAGCTGGCGCACGTCTTTGAAGTGACGCTCCGCACGTTTAGCCTGCAGCTCTGCCTGCCGCGCGCTCATCAGCATCATCACGGTGCCGGCGATGCCGCCGATCACGAGGACAGCGGCGATCGCGACGCCGCTCTTGTTTCGGCCCAAAAACTTGCCGGCGCGATAGCCAAACGTGGCCGGACGTGCCCGCACCGGGAGCCCCTCGAGATACCTCCGCAGATCTTCCGCGAAGGAGCCGACGCCGCGATAGCGTTCCGCAGGCTCTTTGCGCAGCGCCTTCAGGAGGATGCGGTCCAGATCGCCGCGTAACCGGTGACGGCGCTGTGGATCGGCGGCGGCAACGCTCGGGCGTGCCGGCTCTCCGTGCGCGATGACGCGCAGCAGCTCGGCCGGCGCGGGATGAACGTTCGAGAAGCGGTGTGGCCCGACGCCGGCGAGCAATTCGTAGAGCAGTGCGCCGAGTGCGTAGACGTCGCTTACCGTCGTGATCGGCTGGCCGCGCACCTGCTCCGGGGAGGCGTAGGCCGGGGTGAGGCGCTGGCGTTCCGCGACCGTGATGTCCACCGGCTCGTCGCTCGGGTCGAGCAGTTTGGCGATGCCAAAGTCGAGGAGCTTCGGCTCGCCGTCTGCAGTGACGAGAATGTTGGCCGGCTTGATATCGCGATGCACGACCAGGTTCTGGTGGGCGAACTGCAAGGCCGCGCAGACCTTCAGGAAGAGCTGGATGCGCTGGTGGATGCTGAGGTTGCTTGCGAAGCAGAAGTCGGTGATGCGCGCCCCGGCTACGTACTCCATGACGAAGTACGGCAGCCCATCCTGCGTGGTGCCGCCGTCGAGCAGCTGCGCGATGTTTGGGTGCTCGAGGCGGGCAAGGATTTCGCGCTCAGCGCGAAAACGTCGGAGCACTTCATCCGTGTCGGTGCCCCGCTTGAGGAGCTTGATTGCGACTTCCTTGTTGTATTCCTGATCGGCTCGCCGCGCCAGATACACGGCTCCCATCCCGCCGCGTCCGATTTCGCGGACGAGCTCGTAGGCGCCGATGCGGATGCCGGCGAGACCGTTGCCCTCAGCGGCACCGGCAACTTTACTCATCGCGTCCGCAGCGCGCTCGAACCGCTCGCCGGCGTGAGCGAGCACGGATTCCACTTCGCGGCGCAGAGCCGTGTCGTCCGCGCAGGCGCGCGAGACAAACTGCGCACGCTCGTCGCCGTCGAGATCAGTGGCGTCCGCGACGACGACCTTGACGCGTTGCCATGTCTCCGGCGTCATTGGTAGGGACGGCGCGCTGCGCCGTCCGAGGCGCGTGGCGGCCGGTGAGTCATGCGGTTACGCTTTGGTGAAGCCGCGCCGCTCGGACGCCGCAGCGCGGCATCCCTACCAATCAGTCGCATGCTAGCTATTCCGCGTGATCTCGCGCTCGAGCCACATGCGCGCCGTGGTCCACTCGCGCTTCACAGTCGCCGGCGAAATCCCGAGCACCTCGGCGGTCTGCGGCACCGTGAGGCCGCCGAAGAACCGCAGCTCCGCGATCTGAGCCTGACGCGCATCGAGCGCCTCGAGCTGCATTAGCGCGCGGTTCACATCGAGCGTCGGAATGGCTTCGCGATCGAAGACGGCTAGCGCGGTGTCGAGATTCACGTGCGTGGCGCCACTGCCGCGTTTCTGTGCATCGCGCTTCTCCGCGTGATTGACGAGGATGCGCCGCATCATCTTGGCGGCGATGCCGAGGAACTGCGCCTGATTGTTCCAGTCGACGTTCCGCTGCGTGCGCAGCCGGAGATAGGCTTCGTGCACGAGCGCGGTCGGTTGCAGCGTGTGATCGGGGCGTTCGCGGCGCAGGTAGCCATTCGCGAGGCTGCGCAGCTCGTCGTAAACGCGCGGCAAGGCTTCGGCGAGCTCCGCGTTCTCTGCCGCGAGCCAGCGCGCGGTCTGTTCGAGGAACTCCCGATCGCTCTGCGGGTTCGCAACCATCGCCGGGAGCATAGCTTTTTAGGGCGACTCGGTCACCGGAAATACCGTGAGCCGCTTCCGAAAATCCCCAGCCTTTATCCGTGACGCGGGGTTATGCGCGTCGCTGGAGAACACCAACATGAGAACCTCACGCCTGCTAATCCTCACCGTTTGGGCCATCGGAGTGGCTGTGGCCCCTCCGCTGCGCGAGCGGATTTCAACTACGGCGACTTCAGCTCGACGCAGCAGCTGAACCTCGTCGGTTCGGCCGCGCAGTCTGGCACTGCAATCCGGCTAACGCAGTTCATTCCGCTCGGCCGCGGCAACTCACCGGATCGTCGCCTGCAAAATAAAACCGGACGCAGGTAATACGCCGCCGGTTTTCGCATCTTGAGGTGTAAGCGCGGTCGCCGGCACGTCGGCTGAACTGCTCGCAACCCATGCAACATCAACTCCACTGCTCGCCCTCTTCGCAAGGAAGCACTCTGCTTATGAGACAACCAAAATCACTGGTCGCCCGGCGCACTGCAGGATCCAACCCTCGAGTTGTACCGCAGCGGCCAGGAGCAGCCGATCGCGACAAACGACAACTGGCAGTCATCGCAGGAAGCCGCCATCACGGGCAGCACGCTCGCGCCTGGTGATCCGCGCGAAGCGGCGATCCTGATCGATCTTCCGGAAGGCAGCTACACCGCAGTCGTACGCGGCGCCGGCGGCTCGACGGGCATCGCACTCGTGGAAGTGTATTCGCTGCTCACTTCGGCGAACGCCGAGCTGGGGAACATCTCCACGCGCGGCCAGATCCTCACCGGAGACAACGTTCTGATCGGCGGCGTGATCGTGCGTGGCGGCGACTCCGAGCGGCTGCTCTTCCGCGCGATCGGGCCGAAGCTGGCCGACCGCGGCGTAGAGAACGCGCTGCAGGATCCCACGCTCGAGCTGCGTGACGGGAACGGCGAGCTGCTCGTCCGAAACAACAACTGGCGCGATTCGCAGGAGCAGGAGATCCGCGACACAAACATGGCGCCGGAAGACGAACGTGAGTCCGCCATCGTGGCGACTCTGGGCGGCGGCAACTACACGGCCGTCGTCCGCGGCAACGCTGACACCACTGGCATCGGTTTGGTCGAAGTCTTCAGCCTCGACGACACGGCCGCGCAATACCGCTAATCAAGGTCACGGTGTGTGCGCGCGCGCAGATAGCTGCGCGCGCGCACAGGCCCACCCACGGCGCGGCCTCCTCACGGTTTACAAGCTCCTCCGGCTCATGGCGCAGGCTTTCCCTTCGCCAGCACTGCCGCCTCACAGTTCGCGATCTCGCGTGCGAGCTCGTCAGGCTTGGCCCGGTCCGCGTCGCTAAGCTGTCCGTTCGCCTTCAGACGTTCGTAGAGCGAGAGCGCTTCACGGAAATGTGACAGCGCCTGCGACATGTCTTTCAGCTGCACAAAGACACTAGCGATCGTCTCAAGCTGCACCGCGAGTTCCCGCTGGTGCAACGCGCTATCCGGCTGCGCCGCAACCAGCGTCCTGGTGACGGCGAGGCCCTTTCGATTGAGCTCGAGCTGCTCCTCATGTTCGCCGATCGCGGAGTAGACCAGGGCGAGCGCGTGGTAGGTCGCGGCCAATTTCTGCTGATAGCCGATGTTGTTCGGGAAGTCGGCGACGAGCCCCTCCTGCAGCTTCAGGGCTCCGCGCAGGTAGGCCATGGCGGTGCGCGTGTCGCCGAGCTGCGCCCCGCCAGAGCTTCCGGGCGCTTTTGCCAGTGCCGCGTAGATGGTCGATGAAAGCACACGTCGGCTTTCCTTCGCCGCGTCTGCAGCAAGGAGCGACTCGGCCAGCGGCGACGCTTTCTGGAAGAACTCGAACGCTTTTTCCGGCGGGCCGCTCAGGAGATACACTTCCGCGAGCAGCACGTAAGAGTAGGCGAGCGCCTCCAGGTCGGCGGGATCGTTGCCCCCGAGCTGTAGGACCTGTTCGCGAGTCGCGATCGCTTTCTGGTGGCTGATAAGCGCCGCCGCGACGCTGGCACCTGAATCCGACGCCGAGAGGACAACTCCGCTGGGTGTTCGCAGCGCTCCACCCTGCCAGCCGGCAACCTTCTCGTAGCCATGGGCGAGTTCGCGCAGCAGAGCGCGGTCGCCATCCGCATGCTCCGCCAACCGATCGAGATACCTGAGCGCATCCTGCACGAGCCGCTGACGGACTTCTGCCGAAGCGGGGGGCGCGGCCAGCGGATCGTGATCGTCGAACAGAACGACGCCCGAGAGCTCGCGCAGCTCTCCCAGGCGCTGCACTGCCTTTGACCGCTCGGCCCGGGCGACATGTGCCTGCCAGGCTGCGACGCTGATTCGGCCGGCCAAAGCGAGAAGCACGAGTGTCGCAGCCGCGACGCCAAGGCGATGCCGGCGGACGAACGTCGATACGCGATATCGGAATGTCTCCGGTCGCGGGCCAGCTGGGAAGTCGCTGGACCCTGCGAGCAACGACTCCACTTCGTCGCGCATGGTGCTGTCGTCGCCGCACGCGTTCTGCAGGAAAGTGGCGCGCTGCGCCGGCTCGAGTTCCAGCGCGTCGCCTGCCACACGCTTGATGTGCTGCCACCGCGCCGGCGTCATCTATCACCCCTCCTCATCATCTCACGCCTAATCTTCTGTTCGATAGGCGCATTGAAGTCTAGCCGGTGAAGGTCCTGGGCCGAAACCGGCGGCGCTCTATGTTCAGACAGGCGCTGATCTATCGGGAATCAGTAGACGGAACTGGGTTCCGCAGATACTTACCGGATGGAGAGCGCCGAAAGGGCGGCGCATTCCCATATGGAAGCGACCGCTGTGGCCCACAATACGGATCCGCTCCTCGCGCGCTTCCTGAGTACGCGCGATTCGGTCCAAGCCGAGTCGCTCCTCGCCACGCTCCTCCAGGACGAAGCCGCCCCGGTGATCGCGCGTGTGCTCCGCGCGAAGACGGGGCGAGGCGGAGCCGGCGGCGCGCAGGATCGAATCGCTGACCTGACGAGTGCCGCGCGCGAGGAGTTGATCACGCGGCTTCTGGGGGCGCGCAGCGGCGAAGACTCGATCGAGATCCGGAATTTCCGCGGGTATGTTGCCGCGGTCGCTTACCACGTGTGGGCTCAGCATCTGCGCAGCGAAAACCCCGGCCGCGCCATTTTGCTCAATCGTGTGCGTTACCTGCTGGAGAACCGCACCAGTCAGCGCGGCTTCGCGATCTGGGAAGACGCGACGGGCGAGCGGCTGTGCGGCTTGCAAAACGTGCCCGCGGGGTCGCGGCCGGGCGAGAGCACGCCGAAGCTCCAGCTCCTGGCGGTGGATGTTTTTGCTGTCGCGCGCGATGCATTCGGCGGCGGCGATTGGCACGGGATGGACCTGGCGGAGTTGCTCCACCGGCTTTTCCGCTGGCTCGAGCAGCCCATCGAACTACGCCACCTCATCGACGCGCTCGTCGAGTTGCTCGAAGTCTCGGACGAGAAGGTTTCGATCGATGCTCCATCTGCTGTCACGATCGGGGCCGAGTTTGTGGACCCGGCCACTTCAGCGATCGATGCCCTGAAATGGACGGAATATCTGCGGTGGCTGTGGGACGCAGTTGGGCGTCTGTCACTCGGCCAACGCACGGCGTTTCTGCTTCATTCCGATGTGACGCGAGAATTCGAGCTGCGCGGCGTCGCGTCGCTGCGGCAGCTCGCCGCTCTCCTTGCGTTTTCGCCCGAGCAGTTTGCCGCAATCTGGCCGGCGCTTCCCCAGGATGATGCGACCATCGCGGAGCGGCTCCGCCTTCAGCGGCAGCAGGTGATCAATCTGCGGCGAGTGGCCCGCGACCGGCTGGGCGCGGCGTGGCGGGATTGGATAAAATCGTGATGCGCACCAATAAGGCAGCGTTTTCCCCAACTCCCCTAATGAAGCCATGACGCGCGATCACCTCACCTCGGCGGAGATCTCCGCCTACGCCGAGCGACGGCTGGACGCCGCCGAGACGCTCGCGGCCAGTGATCATTTCGCTGCGTGCGACGAGTGCCGCGCGCGATTGCTGCAGAGCGGCGAAGCTCCGGGCAACGCGGGAGCGGCCGTCCGCAGCGACGAGGTTACCTATGACGAGCTCGCGGCCTGGGTCGATGACGAGCTGGATCCGTTGAGGCGTCGCGAGATCGCGGCCGCCGCCGAGAGTTCGCCGCAACTCCGTGCCGAGCTGGCTGATCTCATCCGTTTTCGCAGCGAAATGAACGCGCTGCCGGCGCGGGATCACGCCTCCGAACCGATGCCAGCGCGAACAAGGATGCCGTCGTTTTCACGTTGGGCGCTCGCGCTGGCTGCAGCGCTAGTGGTGGGCGGGGGAGCGATCTGGCGAGCGACGCTGCCGAAGCCCGCTGCCGCCGATTTCGTGAAAGTACGCGACGGCGGCCGGGTGATCGCGTTCGCAACCGATGGGCGTTCGCCTGCGCTCGCGGCTCTGCCGGCCGCCATCACCGCAGAGCTCGCGCAGACGATCCGCAGCGGGCGCATCGAGCTCACTCCCGAGGTCGCGGCGATGATTGGGCAGACGGGAACGCTCGCGGGCCCCGGCGAAACGGAGACTGAATTTCGAGTGCTCGCGCCTGTCGGGACGGCGGTGCGGGAAGCGCGGCCACGTTTCCGCTGGGTCGCTGTGCCGACTGCTTCAGCCTACCAGATCAACGTCGTGGAGGAGACCAGCGGTGCGCTCATTCTAAGCGAGCAACTGCCGCCCACGACCACGGAATGGGAGCCGCCGCAGCCGCTACCTGCGGGTGAAGTGTACCAGTGGCAGGTGCAGGCGTTGCGCGACGGTGCGGTGATCGCGAACAGCCCGAAACCACCCGAGCCCGAAGCGCGGTTCCAGATCCTGAGCGAAGCCAAAGTGGCAGAGCTCGAGGAGGCGAGGCGCGCATCGGATGGCTCCCACCTTGTCATGGGCGTCGCGAATGCGCGCGCTGGGTTGGTCGACGAAGCGCTGCGGGAGTTCCGCCTGCTGAGCGAGCAGAATCCAGACGCTGAGCTGACCCGTCAGCTTCTCGCGCAGATCGAAGCGCAGCGACGGCCGCGCCGCTAGAGCGCACCGCCGATGACCACAAACGGCGCCCAATAGAAGGGATGCCGGTAAGCGCGGTTCTTCCGCAGCTCCAGCGCAGCCTGCTGCATCGCGGTGGCGACGTTCGCCCCGCCGGCCAGTTGCTTGTGCAAGCCTAACGAGAGCTCCGTCATGCTGGCGCTGTCCACTTTCCACTGGCTCGCCACCACCGCGGGACAACGAGCAAGGAAGAACGCCCAGGTCATCCCGATGATTCCTTCGCCGGCATCTTCGCCACCGCGCGCGGTCTCGCACGCGGCGAGCACGGCGACCGACGCATTGATGCGCATCTCCATGATCTCGCGCGCTTCCAGTAACCCATCGTCACCTTCGCCTGGAGCGAGCCGGAGGTGCGATTGGAGCGGCGTGGCTGGATCGAAGACGCCATGGGCCGCGCAGTGGAGCACGTTCGATTCGCCGGCGCGGCGCTTCAGTGCGTGTTCGGTGGCAGCTTCCGCGGCGAGAACGACCGTCGCTTCCCTGCCGTAGATGCGCGGCAGCTCTGCCGCGAGCCGATCCGCTCCCGGTAGATCGGGAAACTCACTGCCCGAGTCGCTGCGTGCGGGATTGCTGATCACGAGCGTCTTCTTTTCGCGAGGACGGGCGGCGGCATTCATCTGCACCATGCTGCTGGCCGATGGCGCATAAGAGAGAGCGAAGCGATCGATGAGGAACCGGTTCTCGGTGTCGCGTAGAACTTGAAACGGCAGCTGCCACAAGCTGCCCGAGGGTGCGACGACAAGGCGATTGCGATCCTGCAAACGCCGCTCGGCAGGTGCGATGAGCTTCCACAGTTTGGCCGCGATCTTTTCGTATCCGAGCTGTCTCGTCGCGAGAGCGGCTCGCAATTCTTCTACCTCACGCCGGAGCTCCAGCGCGGTGATCTCGATCGGGTGGATCTCCAGGCTCGGTGCGCCATTCTCGATCGTAAGGACGGACACGAAAGTGCGAGCCGGCAAGACGAGGAACTCGAGGAACGCCGTCTCGCGATCGAGAAGATCGCGCGCGAGTTGATCCACCTCGGCGATGGGCGCGAGGGTATCTTGCGCGGCCACTCGGCTCGCGATCTGGTCGAGTTCAGCGCGCGCCGCATCGGCCGCGGTGCGTTGCTTCGTCGCCTCCGCCTCCGCCAGTCTCGCCCGCAGCGCCTCGAGCGGCTGCGTCTCTTCCGGCGGAGGAGCGGCGACGCGGCGGCGTTCCAGGGCGAGGGAATCCAGCAACACGCGCGCTTTCGCCTGCTGGATCCAATGGAACGCCTGGTGTGTGTCGCCGGCCGCGAGATGCAACTCCACGAGCGCGTGATAGGGCCGCAGCTTGTCTTCGAAGAACGTCTGGCGCTGAATGTCGCCGCCGGCGATTTGACGCCGGATCCGCTCGATCACCCGCACCGCGCTGGTGTAATGCTCGGTCGCGCGAGCGTTCGCGCCACTGCTGCGGTCGCGTTCCAAATCGCCGAGCAGCGTGAGAGCAGCCCATTCAAATTCTGGCTGCTGTGCGTCGCGCGCGAGCTTGAGCGCACGCTCGGCGGCACGCTGTGGCTCGTCGCTCGCATGCAGCGCGACCGCCAGCTGCGCCTCGGCGAGGTCGACGCCGGAGCCAAGTTTCTCCGCCTCCGCGAGCGCCTCAGTCAGCAGGTGCGCACCGGGTTCGCGATCGCCCAGGGCGATGAGCGCGAGGCCCAGCTCTCGCCGCGCCCCGACCCGTAAGCGCGCGAAGCCGATCTCCCCCGCGATCCGCAGACCCTCCTCCAGATATGGTCGCGCCTCCTGCGGGCGCGCCATTTTGCGAAGCTGGGTCCCCAGGTTGGCGCGCGTAATGGCGAGGCCTTTGGGTTCGCGCGTCTTCTCGGCTTCCGCGGCCGCAGCGCGATACGTGCGGAGCGCTTCCTCTTTGTCGCCCTGCGCCTCGTGGATGTTGCCGAGGTTCGTCAGCGAAATCGCGCGCCCCTGATGATCATCCGCCGCGCGGAGCCCGAGGCTCGCTTTCCCGAAGTCGATCGCTTCACGGTACTCCGCCAGGTTCTGGTGGATGAGGGCGAGATTGTTGAGGATGCGCGCTTCGTTCTCCTTGTCACCGCTGCCGCGCGCGATGGCGAGTGCTTCCTCGTGAATGCGGATGGCGTCGCGCGGGCGGCCGAGCATGCGGGCGAGCGTGCCTTCGCGCAGCAGGAGCGTGAATCGCTGCCGCGGTGCCCAGTGTCCCCAGCCTAGTTCCCGGCTCTTCCGGAAAAGCTCACCAGCCGCTGCGAGCTTGCCCTGATCCTGCAGGGCGGACCCGATATCGTTGAAGCAATACGCGGCTTCCCCTGGTTTGCCGAGCCGCTCGTAAAGCGACGCGGCTTCCTCCCAGTGCGCGATGGCCGCGTCGTAGGAGCTGGCGCGTTCCAGCGTGCTCGCATGACGTGTCAACGTCACCGCCAGCAGTAACTCGTCGCCGCGCGCCCGTGCCGCAGCGAGCAACCGCTGCGAGAAGGCTAGCATCTTCGGCCCGCCATGTTTCCTCCGGAGCTGCTCCAGGCCGATCCCGAGCGCCTCGAGCATGGCCGGCTCGGTAAGATCGACCTCGTCGAGCACCGTTGCGGGTTCCGCCGCGGCGAGCGCTTTCTCGATCGCCACATCTGCCGGCCGTCGCGCTGCGGGCTCGTTCGGTTGCGCGCACGCCGAAAATGCGAGCGACGCCTGCAGGATCACAATCGCCGCGGGCACGCAGAGCAGGCGTGGAATGGACTTCCGGGATCGAGTTCTGGCGCGGCAGAGGGGGCTCATCATGGGTGGGCGAACGCAGGGCGTGCGGATGCCGTTTGTAGGGGAGCGTTTTTCGCGTGTAAACCGGCATCTGCTCGATCCCGCCGGCACGGCCAGGACTTGACGCGCGACAGCTCGGCAGGCGACGACCGCAAAAAAGTCAGAATTTCCGGTAATACGCGGCGCGGTTCCGCATCTTCTCCTTGAGAAGGCAACCCGCCATGCCGCTGCAATCATCCTCCGCCTCACCCGACGCGCGCTGCGCCGTAAATATCGTGAGCCAATCCGGCCAAATTTCCCGCGTTTGTATTTAGACAAGGTGGGAGACCGGACAAAATGAATACGCGCAGAGTCGAGCATCAGCCAGCGCCACGAATCGCGCACACGCAGCAATTGGCCAGCGGGCGCCGCGCACCGGCCGAGAACGCGACTGCTGCACCCATCGTGCTCCGGCCAGCGGTCGCTGAATGGGAACGCGAGGAGGAATCGGATGCCGCCCTGCCGGTGCGGATCGTGGTCGTCGATGACCATCGCTTCATGCGGGAGATGATCAGCCGCATGCTTGGCCGGCAGCCCGAGCGCTACCACGTCGTGGCCGAAGCGCCCGATGCCACGAGCGCGATCGCAGCCTGCGAGCAGCATTCGCCCGACCTCCTGATTCTCGACATCAACCTGCCGGACATAAGCGGCATCGAAGCCGTGCCGGAGATCCGCAAGGTCTCGCCGAGCACGCGCATCCTCCTTTGCACCGCCCTCGTGAGCGACGAGCGCGTGATCGATGCGTTGCGCTCCGGCGCGCAGGGGTTTGTGGAGAAGACGAACAGCTGGGACGACTTCGCGGAGGCGGTGGAGCGGGTCAGGCGCGGCGAAAACTATTTTTGCACGACGAGCAACGGGTGCACGCCTGAGGTGCGCGCTGCGAGCGCGAGCAGAGCCCGGCCGATGCCGCAGGTGCCGCTCAGCCCGCGCGAGCGAGAGGTGCTTACGCTCATCGCCCAGGGGAGCACGACCAAGGAGATCGCGAGCCACCTCGGCGTCAGCTTTGGCACGGTGGATACGCACCGGACGAACCTGATGCGGAAGCTGAAGATTCGGAATGTCGCGGGTCTGGTGGTGTACGCGTTTCGCGCCGGGCTGATCGACGCGCCGCAGTGAAGCGGTAGGCAGAGCACCGGCGCCTCTCGTATTTACGGGAGCCGAAAAATACAGGGTTTGCCCGAGTAGTCGGTCTTTACCGGAAATCCTACAACTCTCTCAGCCTGCACCGTCGTCAGGTTCAACCGCGCACAAGAAGCACCACCACACCCATGTCATCCAAAAGCCTCGCTCTCATCACTGCATTGCTCGCACTCGCGTCACCGTGGGCGCAGGCGCAGCATTCATTTCCTCTCAACACCTTCGGCGGGTACATCAACGTGCCAACCGTTACGCCGCGCGGCACGGTGCTCCTGCATAACACAAATCCGCGACCGAGCGGCTCGCAGGCTTATGTCACCGGAGTCGGTTCCACGAGCATGCCTGCGCACGCTGCGGGAGACGTCCTGCAGTGGGCGATGCTGGCGCGTTCCACGAAGCCGACAGCAGCGACGTTGAACTTCGGCGTGCAGAGCGGAGGCGGCGACGAAAGCACGCTTTCCGTGCGCAACGAAATGGTTGCTCAGCCTGGCGCATTTACCTGGGTTGTTTCCACCGCGCGGGTTGTCAATGCAGCCAAGCCAGCACTGTACTTCTACATCCCAGGCGCGATCGGCCAGGAGGTCGAGCTTAAGGAGCTGATCCTCGGCACTCCAGCTACCGTCAGTGCATACGTGGCAGGGCATCCGGCGGGCAATCTCCTCCTGAACTCCAGCTTCGAGCTGCCGGAGTCCACCGTGCCGGCAGGCACGCCTTTGGTCGGGATCAACTACGGCGCTACCGCTGCGCGGAGCTGGTCCTTTGCCGACAACGGAGATCGAACGGTGCCGCATACCACACAGTTACTCGCCAGCACATTGAGCGGTGGCGGAGAGCGGATGATGTATGTGAAGGCAGCCGGGAGCAGCGATGGGCTTTTCCAATATTTCCTCCCCAGCGCAGACGCGGGTGTGAGCGAAGCTACCGTGAGCGCATCAATCTACGTTGTCAGCGGCCAGGTGCGACTGCAGGCCGGGAGAGCTGGCGGCGTCTCGCACAGCGTGCCGACCACAGCCACAGGGCAATGGCAGCACCTTCAGTTTAATACTGGCGGCAACTTCATCACTGGCGTGTTCGTTTATGCGGCCGCAGGCGGTGCCGAGTTCTACGTCGATAACGTGTCAGTCACGGCAGATCGCGCCCCGATCGCGCAAGCCGGAACCGACAGGAGCGTGAACGAACTCGAAGCGGTGACGCTGAACGGTTCCGCCAGCAGCGATCCAGATCACGATATCCTCACCTACTCGTGGAGCCAGATTGGCGACGATGTGCCGGTGACTCTTGCTGGAGCGAACACCGCGCGGCCCACATTCACCGCCCCGACAGTGGCGCCCGGCGGAGCGACGATCACATTCGAGCTCACCGTTACCGCGAATGGCAAGAGCAGCGTCGACACGGTCGACATCAACGTGGTGAACCTGAACCATCCGCCTGTCGCTGACGCCGGGCCGGATCGCACGCTGGCGAGCAATTCCGCCGTGGCGGAAGGCTCGCCGGTCACGCTGAACGGCGCGGACAGCCACGACGTAGACGGCGATTCATTCACCTACGAGTGGGTGCAGGTCGATAACGGCGCGCCCGCGGTATCGCTGACAGGAGCCAATACTGCCAAGCCTACGTTTACGGCTCCCGTAGTCGGCTCGAACGGCGCGCCGGGAGTGGTGACGACGCTCGAGTTTGAGCTTCGAGTTGCCGACGGCTTCCCATTCGATGTTCCCGCGCCGGGCTACTCCTTCGATAACGTGACGGATCGCGTGCTTGTGGAAGTAACCAACGTCAACAACCCACCGCAGGCTGCCGCGGGCGCGGACCAGACGGTTGGTGAAACGGGAATCGTCACCCTGGACGCGAGCGGGAGCACCGATCCCGATGGCGACATGCTCACCTACTCGTGGACACAGGTTAGCGGACCTGCAGTGACCCTGGCAGGAACGACGTTCACGGTGCCTTTTGTGCCCGCAGGAGGAGCCGACCTCGAGTTCGAGCTCACGGTCAGCGATGGTTACGGCGGTACGGCTTCCGATCGCATGACTGTGCACGCGCAGAACGTGAACGACCCGCCGCTCGCATCAGCGGCCCAGCCGACGAAAGCAGTGCTCTGGCCGGCAAACCATGGGCTGACGCTCGTCGGAATCACCGGTGTGACCGATCCCGAGGCGAATGCCACGATCACGATCACAGGCGTCACGCAGGATGAGCCGACGAACGGCCTTGGCGACGGCGACACACCGGTCGACGCGACAATCAACCCTGACGGCACCGTGCTACTGCGCGGCGAACGTTCCGGTGCCGGCGATGGGCGAGTGTATCGCATCGCTTTCACTGCGACAGACATGGAGGGCTCGGCCTCTGGCGTCGTGAGCGTGACGGTTCCCAAAGGAAAGAAGACCGATGTAGCAGTTGATAGTGGGGAAGCGTTCGACTCAACGCGCTAGGTCTCGATTCCAGGTAGCCTTTGCAGCCGCGTCTCGGAAGGGGCGCGGCTGCGTTGCGTTACGGCGGATGGTGCGGGGGCGCCGCCGCGCGCCCCGACAGGAATGCACGGTGACGTGGCGCCGGCTCATGCGGTGACCGCGCGCAGCGGCCCCAGCAGTCGGCAGTGTCTATTCAATGATCGACGGGCCCGAGGTCGACGCGACAAAGGCGCGATGCGCGTGCCCTACATTCACTCCCTACAGGATTCACCTGATCCGCAAAATACCGGCTTCTCGGGAATACCGCGTTGGCGCGGCAGGTCGTACAACAGGGACGCTCAGTTCCAACTAATCCCGCAGAAGAAAGAACCTATGGCTACACGAATCATCGCGATCTCCGCACAAGTAGGTGAGCCGATCGGCACCTTTCTCCGGCGTCTACCTCTGATGCCGAATCATCTGCTCCCAAGCACCTGCCATCGGTTCGCCACAGGCGAGACGCAGTCGTTCAGCATCATCAGTCGTTAGGCTCCTCAACCTCAGCGCCACACCATGATATCCAATAACCTGTTAACCGCCGCTGGCCGTCGCAGCATCGCTCGTCGCATCGTGCCGGCACTTCTCGCCACGCTGGCTGTCGCTCTCTGCTCGCAGGCTCGCGCGCAGAGTGCTTCAGACCTCTGGAACGTCTCTCACGGCAACGTCATCACGGCCCACAGCGGCCAGGGCACCGGCGACTTGCGGAATATGTTTGGCGGCACCTATTCCAGCCCAGAGGCGGGGACGGCCTTCTTCGCCGACGCTAAGCCGCACGGGTTCGTGCACTACGTCGAGTTCGAACGCGCGACTGCGTTTTCGCTCACTGGCTATCGCTTGCGGCTGGCAGATGACTCCGCGAATGGCAACCGGGGCGTGGTCACGTTCCGTCTCTATGCGTTCGATGCGGCGTCGAACTCCTACCAGCTCATTGATACTTACACGCCGCCGACGCATCCGTACGGCAATGCACCAGCGGGCACTTTTAATCTCCTGGCTGTCACGAGGAACGTCACCGCCATCACGGCGAAGAAGTTTCGGGCGGAGTTTGTGCAACATAACACCACCAATTCTGGTCCTCGCGTCCTGGAACTCGACGCGATCTCGCCATTTCAAAACCTGCTCGAGAACGGCAGCGCGGAGGATGATCCGGCCGTCACCGGTAATGGAACTGCCGATCACGACCTCGCCGGGTGGGTCACTGAAACCGGACAGTTCACCGCTACGCGATACACGGCCGGTGGAGGTTACCCTGTTGCTTCGAGCCCGGGCCCGTCGGGTCGCGGAGGCTTTTTCTTCTCGGGCGGACAAGCGCCGAGCTCAAGTGGTTCGCAAATCATCGATGTCTCGGCCTATGCGGCACGCATCGACGCCGGAAGCCAGGCCTACAGCCTGAGCGGCTTCCTCGGCGGCTTCGAAGGCCAGACCGATGATGCACAGCTAAGCGTGACCTTCAAAGATGCCGGCGGCGCGGCACTAGACAGTGCATCCATTGGTCCTGTCACGCCGGCTGAACGTAACAACGTGACGGGGCTGCTCTCTCGCGTCGCTACTGGCACGGTGCCGGTCGGCACGCGCAGTGTGGAAGCAGTGTTGCTGCTAACCAAGTCTGACCCTGCGTTCACCTACAACGACGGATACGCCGACAACCTCGACTTCCGGATGCTACCCGACGAATTCAACGCGCGGGATGAGTTCGCGTTGAACCAGGGTGGGACGACTGGCGTGTGGCGCTACGGCTACAGCGCGTCCGACACAGATCACACGTTCACTCAGTACGTGCGGAACGACATCGTTGGCGCGTGCAGCGACACGTTCGAAAGGTGGTTCGATCCGAATACAGGCGATTTTACGCCGCAGATCGCGCGCAATACCGGCGCTGCCCGGTGTAACAACATTCCGTCGGAAATGATGTTCGTTCATCCCGGTCCGACGGGAAAACGCTCCGTATTGCGATGGACCGCCCCTGCAGCAGGGACTTACCAGGTCACTGGCGCGTTTCAGAGGCAGAACCCGAGCGCAACAACGGATCTCAAGGTTTTGGCGAACGCGACGGAGCCGGCGCTCTTCGCCGATGTTCTCACTGGCGCTACAGCGAACAAGGGGTTCGATTTTGAGGTCACCGCGGCTGCTGGAGATACACTCGATTTCTCCGTCGGCTGGGGGACTGGAGGCTATAACGCCGATGGATCGTTAATCGCAGTGACGATCCGAAAGCCGCCGCTCACGGAGTGTGCCACTCCGGCGGCAGACCTGCGTGTCTGGCTGCCCGGCGAAAATTCGACCGTTGATGTGCAAAGCGGCAACACCAACGGCTCGCTGGTGGGCAATGCCACCTATGACGACGGCAGAGTAGGACGTGGTTTCAAGTTCGATGGTGCCGGGGATTACCTCATGGTGCCTGACAACGCGGCCCAGCGCCCGGCGAACCAGTTAACCGTCGAAGGCTGGATCCGATACAACAGCCTGAACAATCTTCCGCACTTCATTTCCAAGCCGCTTCGCGACAGCAACCTTGACTCCTACGTGGTGTGGTATGACGGCAGTTTGAACGTCGGATACCAGCCAGTAGGCGGCAACATGATCGCTTACGGCACGGGTTTCCAGCCACCACTGGGCGTCTGGCTGCACTATGCATTGGTCATCAACACGGACGACACCGGACCGACTGCGAACACAATCAAGCTCTTCATTAACGGCGTCGAGTTCTTCAGCGGACCAGCTAGTGACCCGATCTATTACAATGGCGTTAATGATGGGCTGGTGCCGCATCCGTTCGTCGTCGGCACGGCTTTTGAAACGAATAACCCAGTGTTTTTCCTGAACGGGCAGGTGGATGAAGTATCGATCTACGGCCGCGCTTTATCGCAGCCAGAGGTCTTCGAAATCGTGCAGCAGGGTGCCTATGGGAAGTGCGCGTCCGATGCGTCGTGCGTGCCCGCGCCGCAAGGTCTTGTCTCGCTCTATAAAGGCGAACAGAACGCGCTCGATTCGGGCTCGGATAATCATGGCACGCTGCAGAACGGCGCGACGTTCGCAGTCGGGAAGGTCGGGCAGGCTTTCAGTCTTGATGGTGTCGACGACCGCATCCTGGTCGCCGATCCGGTGCCGGCATCGCTTCAGCTCCAAAACGAAATCAGTCTGAACGCATGGATCTATGTGACGTCTTACCCGTCAGATACGCCCAACGGATTGGGAATGATCGTCGGCAGTCAGTTTGATGGGACCTTCTCCGGCGCATCGATCTTCCTCGATGGCAGAAACAATCCGGATGGGCACGTAGCGCCGCCGGGCCACATTCATTTCCAGATCGGTAATGGCAGCTGGCATCATACGAATACACGGACCGCTGTTCCGCTGAATCAGTGGGTCCACATTTCAGCCAACCGAAAGGCCGGCGAAGACGCACGCATTTACTTTAACGGAGTTCTCCAGCCATCAACGAGCGTCGGATGGTCCGGAGGCATAACCTACAACAATGCATGGTTTGCGATCGGACAGCAGAAGGACATGCCCCGTCCGTTCAAGGGTTTGATCGACGAAGTTTCAGTATTCAGCCGCGCGCTCGCAGAGTCCGAGGTGCAGTCAATCGTCAATGCCGATTCGGCGGGCGTGTGCCCAACCGCCGGACTGAATCCGGGGGCGAATCAAATCAGCTGGTTCACGGGGGACGGTGACACCAACAACTTCGTTGCCGACAGCGCCGGGACGCTAAAGGCGAATGCGACTTACGGCGTTGGGAAAGTCGCACAGGCGTTCCATTTCGACGGCGACGGCGACTACGTGGAAGTTCCCGATGCCGCAGAGCATAAATCAGCTAACCAGCTGACGATCGAAGGCTGGTTCAACCTAAATGATGTCGGCAACGGTCTCCCACATCTTGTTTCCAAACCGCTCCGTAACTTCAATCTGAACTCCTACGCCCTTTATCTCGAAGGCGGCAGAATTTGGCTCGGCTATTTCGACGTCGCGCAAAGTTGGGTCTCCATCGATACGGGCTACCGGCCGACGGTAGGTGCCTGGACCCACTACGCGATGGTCATCAACACCGATGACTCGGGTTCGACCGCCAATACGATGAAGCTCTTCGTAAACGGGGTCGAGTTTGCATCCCGTTCCGCGAATAACCCCGTCTTCTACGACGGCATCAACAATGGCCTGGTGCCGCATCCGCTTCTCATCGGTGCCGAGCTCGAGAGTAACAATTTGCAATGGTTCATGAACGGTCGGTCAGACGAAGTGGGAATCTATTCTCGCGCCCTCTCATCGTCGGAATTGCTGCAGATCTACAATGCGGGTAGTGCCGGCAAGGCGAAGCAGCAACTAACCGGCACCGGAACCGCTGTTCAGACGCAGCTATCCGACGCCACCGTCACGTTTGGCGCGGTCTCCGCAGGAGGCACAACTACGCAGCGCGGCCTCGACGTTGGTCTTTATCCGGCGCTGCCTTCGAACGCGGCATTCACCGGGCTGGCCTACGACATCTCGACGACGGCTACCTACCAGAGCGGTTCCGCCGATTCCGTCGGCATTTGTTTTAACGTCCCGGCCCTCGCCAACTGGACGTTCTCAAAGCTGCGCATTCTGCACCTCGAGAACGGCGTCTGGATGGACCGCACGCTCCGCCGCGGCACCGCGCCGACACTCTGCACGAGTGGCCTCACCTCGCTTTCGCCGTTCGTCATCGTGCAGGTCGAGCCGCCGTTCGACGAGATTCCTGATGCAACGACAGCCGAAGACCTGGCGATCTCCATTCCGTTTACGCTGGCGAACCCGACCGGCGTGACGAGCGTGACGGCTAGCTCAGCGAACACCGAGCTCGTGCCGAACAATGCCGCCAACCTGATCATCACCGGCACCGGCGCGAATCGCACGCTGCTCATCACGCCCGCCGCAAACGAACACGGCACCGCCTCGATCACGGTCACAGTTCAGCGCGGGGCGAGCAGCGCGTCCGACGGTTTCGTGCTTACGGTGACCGATGTGAACGACGCCCCAGTGGTCACGTTAGACTCGCTCGGCACGGTCGTGGAGGACTCCGCCGCGATTACGATCTCGAAGGCGACTCTGCTGACGAATGACTTACGTGGTCCCGCGAATGAGAACACGCAAAGCATCAGCTTCGGCAGCGTGAGCAATGCGATCGGAGGCAGCGTCACCGATGACGGCGGCGCGAACGTGGTCTTTACGCCGGCAGCCGATTTCTACGGCGTCGCGGGCTTCTCGTATACGATTCACGACAACGGGACGACGAACGGCGGAGGAGACGGGAAAACGAGCGCGCCGGGCGATGTGCGCTTCACGATCACGGAAGTGAACGAAGCGCCGACAGCGGTGGCCGATTCACTTTCGGCGATCGCAGAAGACTCCGGCGTCCGCACCATTCCGTTCGGTCATTTGACCGGCAACGATCCGCGCGGCCCGGCGAACGAAAGCGGCCAGTCGCTTGCAGTCGTGAGCGTAGGCAATGCAGTCGGCGGCAGCGTCAGCATCGTAGGCAACGATGTGCTGTTCGCTCCGGCGGCGGACTTCAATGGTCCGGCCAGCTTCACTTACAGAGTCGAGGACAATGGCACGACGAACGGCTCGCCGGCGCCCCTAACGAGCGGACAAGCGATGGTCAGCTTCACCGTCACCGAGGTGAATGACGCGCCGACAGCGGTGAACGACTCGTTAACAGATGTGGCGGAAGATGCGGGCGCGCGCACCATCACGCTGGCAGAGTTAATCGCGAATGACTCCCGCGGTCCGGCGAACGAAAGCAGCCAGACCATCGAAATCGCGATCATTGCAGCCCCGACAAACGGCACGATCACCATGAACGGACTGGACGTCGTGTTCACACCGCATGAGCACTACCACGGCCCGGTCAGCTTCACGTATGTCATCCAGGACAACGGCACCACGAATGGCGGCGCCAATCCGCTGATGAGCGCGGCGGCTACGGTCAGCTTCACCGTCTACGAGGTGAATGACGTGCCGGTGGCGAATAATGACACGCTGGCCACCATCGCCGAAGATGCAGCTCCGCTGACGATTCCGTTCGGTGACCTGCTCGGTAATGATTCGAACGGACCGGAGAGCGAGAGCAGCCAGACGTTGACCGTCTCGAGCGTCAGCGCCGTCGCGGGTGGAACCGTCACGATCACTGGCACGAATGTGATCTTCACGCCGACGCCGGACTTCAACGGAGCGGCCAGCTTCACCTACATCGCGGCTGACAACGGCACGACCAACGGCGCCACGGACGTTAAGACCAGCGAACCGGCAATCGTCAGCTTCACGATGACGGAAGTGAACGACGCGCCGATCGCGGCGGCTGATCCGCTGACGGCGGTGGCCGAAGATTCCGGCGCGCGCACCATCGCGCTGAGCGATCTGCTGGCGAATGACACCGCCGGACCAGAAAACGAAGCCGTCGAAACGATCGTCGTCACCGCGATCGGCAATGCAGTTGGCGGCACGGCCGTTATCAGCGGCACCGATGTGATCTTCACGCCGGCGGCCGACTTCAACGGCCCGGCGAGCTTCACCTACACGATCGGAGACAACGGCACGACGGCTGGAGAGGCCGATCCGCTGACGAGCACGGCTGGACTCGTTAGCTTCACCATCACCGAGGTGAATGACACCCCGACGGCCAACAGCGACACGCTCGCAGCGATCGCGGAAGACTCTGGCGCGCGGACCATTCCGTTCTCCGCCCTGATCGGCAACGATTCGCGCGGACCGGAAAACGAAAGCGGCCAGACGCTAACGGTGAATTCCGTAAGCAATGCCGTCGGCGGAACCGCGACGGTCGGTGACGGAGCCATATTCTTCCTGCCGGATCCGGACTTCTACGGTCCCGCTCGGTTCTCGTACACCGTCCAGGACAACGGCACGACCAACAGCACGCCCGCTCCCCTGACGAGCGCGGCTGCGACCGTCAGCTTCAACGTCACGGAGGTGAACGACGGCCCGACCGCGGTGAACGACACGCTCTCCGCGATCGCGGAGGATTCAGCGCCGCGCACGATCGCCTTTGCCGATCTGCTGGGCAACGACTCGCGCGGCCCGGCGAATGAGGGCGACCAGACCCTCACGGTGGCGAGCGTGAGCAATGCTGTTGGCGGCGCCGTCGCGATCAGCGGCTCGAGCGTCATCTTCACGCCGACGGCGCACTTCAATGGACCTGCCAGCTTCGTCTACACCGCGCAGGACAACGGCACGACCGGCGGCGCAAGCGGCGCTCAGACGAGCGGCCCGGCGACGGTGAGCTTCACGATCACCGAGGTGAATGACGTGCCCGTCGCGACCAGCGATTCACTCACTCCTGTCGCGGAAGGGAGTGACCCGCGTGCGATCGCTTTCGCCGATCTGACCGGCAACGACTCCACCGGTCCGGAGAACGAGTCGGACCAGACACTGGTGGTCTCGAGCGTGAGCAATCCTGTCGGTGGAACCGTCACCATCAACGGCGGCAACGTCGTCTTCACGCCAGCGCCAGACTTCTATGGCGCGGCAAGCTTCGCCTACACCGCGCAGGACAACGGCACGACGAACAGCGCAGCTGCGCCCCAGACAAGCGCAGCAGCGACGGTGAGCTTCACTGTCACGGCGATCAACGACGCGCCGACCGCCGCGAATGACGCGCTCACCGCAATGCTCGAAGACGCAGGCGCTCGTTCGATCCCGTTCACCGATCTTACGGCGAATGATTCGACCGGTCCGGCGAACGAGAGCGAGCAGACGTTGACGGTGAGTTCCGTGAGCGATGCCGTTGGCGGCACCGCCACGATCGGCAATGGAGCCGTCTTCTTCCTGCCCGATCCGAACTTCAACGGCACCGCCAGCTTCTCGTACATCGCGCAGGACAATGGCACCACGAATGGCGGGAATGACTTCCGCACGAGCGCACCTGCGACGGTGAGCTTCACGATCACGGCCGTCGACGACGCGCCTACGTTCTCGCTCGGGGCGAGCCCGTCGGCGATCAACGAGGACGCGGCCGCGCAGAGCATCGACAACTTCGCGACGAACTTCCGGCCCGGTCCGGCCAGCGCGACCGACGAAGCCAGCCAGACACTCGTCGGCTACAACGTGACGGTCACGGAGAAGACCGGCAGCCTGGTCTTCAGCAGCGCGCCGACGATCAACAACGCCGGCCAGCTTGCCTACACCATCGCGCCGAACACTTCGGGCACAGCGACAATCAGCGTCACCGCTACCGACAGCGGAAGCGGCACGGCTCCAAACGTGAACACGAGCGCACCGCAGACCTTCACGGTCACGGTGAACCCGGTGAACGACGCGCCTTCCTTCACCAGGGGAGCGAACCAGCAGGTGAACGGAGAGCACGGTGCGCAGAGTGTGCCTGCCTTCGCGACCGCCATCTCGGCCGGACCAGCAGATGAAGCCGGACAGACCGTGGCGTTCACGACCACGAACGACAACAACGCACTCTTCACCGTGCAACCGACGGTCTCGCCAAACGGCACACTGACCTACACGCCTTCGGACACGAAGGCGGGCATCGCCACCGTCTCGGTGGTGTTGAAGGACGACGGCGGCACTACGTTCGGTGGAGAGGACACCAGCGCTGCGCAGACGTTCACGATCAGCGTCGTCGACGCCACCGCCCCGGTGTTCACCGGCGTGCCGGAGGACATGACCATCGAGGCGACGAGCTCGAGTGGAGCGCCGGTCAATTACACGCCACCGACGGCCAGCGATAAAGTCAGCGGCACGGTCGCCGTGAGCTGCAGCCCGGCTTCGGGTTCCACGTTCGTGCTGGGCACGACGGCCGTCACTTGTTCGGCAAGCGATGAATCCGGCAACGTCGCCACGGCCGACTTCGATGTGACGGTGCAAGACACCACGCCGCCGGTGATGATCAACGTTCCCGAGAACATCACGATCGAAGCGACGAGCGCGAATGGCGCCGCCGTGAGCTACACGAAGCCGACGGCAGAGGATAGCGTCAGTGGGCCAGTGACGGTGAGCTGTGTGCCGCCGACGGGTTCCACCTTCGCGCTAGGAACATCGACGGTGACTTGCTCCGCGAGCGATCTGGCCGGGAACAAAGTGACGAAGACGTTCAGCGTCACCGTGCAGGACACGATCGCGCCCGCGATCAGCAACACGCCGGCTAACATCACAGCCGAAGCGACGAGCGCGGCTGGTGCTGCCGTGACCTACACGAATCCGACGGCATCCGACGCAGTCGACGCCGAGCCGACAATCACCTGCGCTCCGGCGTCGGGTTCTACGTTCGCCCTCGGCACCACCACCGTGACCTGCACGGCGCAGGATGATGCTGGCAACAGCTCGACGAGCACGTTCGACGTCACCGTGCAGGACAAGACTGCGCCTGCCATCACCGCGCCTGATGAGGTCGTCGCGGAAGCGACGGCTGCGGATGGTGCGACGGTCAGCTTCACTGCGTCGGCCACAGATGCTGTGACGCCAGATGTCGCAGTGACCTGCACGCCAGCCTCAGGCACGAAGTTCGCGCTTGGATCGACAACCGTGACCTGTTCGGCAACCGACGCCGCTGGTAACACCGCGACGGACAGCTTCGCGGTCATCGTCCGTGACACGCAGGGGCCGGCGTTTACCGGCGTTCCGGCGGACATCAGTGTCGAAGCGACAAACGCGAGCGGCGCGACCGTCACTTACACTGCGCCGACGGCAAGCGACGCTGTGAGCGGTGCAGCCACCGTGACTTGCGCGCCGGCGTCCGGATCCACCTTCGCGGTGGGCACGACGGCGGTGACATGTTCCGCCAAGGACGCTGCTGACAACCAGTCGACCGCGACCTTCAACGTGCTCGTGCGCGACACGACAGCGCCTGTGTTCGCCAACGTTCCCGCGAACGTCACAGCCGAAGCGACCGGACCTGACGGTGCGGCTGTCACCTACAGCGACCCAACGGCGACCGACACCGTCGACCCAAGTGTAACCGTGACGTGCACGCCTGCCTCAGGCTCCACGTTCGCGCTCGGCAGCACGACCGTCACTTGCACCGCGGTAGACAAAGCCGCGAACCAGGCGACGGCGACGTTCAGCGTCACCGTGCGCGACACGAAGGCGCCGACGTTCAGCAGCGCGCCGCCCAACGTGACCGCGGAAGCCACTGGACCTGACGGTGCACCTGTCAGCTACACGAAGCCGAGTGCGGAAGATGTCGTCGGCGCGACGGTGACATGCACTCCTGCGTCGGGGTCGACCTTCGCCCTCGGCAACAGCACCGTGACATGCACAGCTCAGGACGCGGCCGGCAATCAGGCGACGACCACGTTCACAGTCTCGGTGGTCGACACGACTGCCCCTGTGATCACGGCGCCGGCGGACATGGTGGTCTACAACGACGTCGGTCAGAACGGCGCGTTCGTCACCTTCACCGTGACCGCCACCGACGCAGTCGATCAATCGATCAAGCCAACGCTCAGCCACGCCTCGGGCAGCTTGTTCCCGATCGGCACGACCGAAGTGACGGCGACGGCGACCGACGGCAAGGGCAACCAGGCAGCACCGAAGAAGTTCAAGATCACGGTGCGCGAGACCGAAATGGCGAACATCTCCACGCGTGCCGCGGTCGGCACGGGTGAGAACGTCCTCATCGGCGGGTTCATCATCACTGGCACTGAGCCGCTCAAGGTTGTGGTGCGGGCAGTCGGCCCCTCGATGGCCGCGAACGGTGTCGCTGGCGCGCTGCAGGATCCGACGCTCGAGCTCTTCCGGCCGGATGGCACAACAGTGTTCAACGATAACTGGGGCGATTCGCAATCGGCTGAGCTTACGACGAGCGGACTGGCGCCGACTGATCCACGCGAATCGGCAGTCATCGCATCACTCGAGCCTGGCGCCTACACGGCCGTCATCCGCGGCGCAGGCGATACCACAGGCCTGGCACTGGTGGAGGCTTACGCGCTCTCCGGATCATCGACGTCAAACCTGGCGAACATCTCGACGCGCGGAACCGTGCAGACCGGTGAGTCCGTGCTGATCGGCGGCTTGATCGTGCTCGGTAAGGAGCCCACGACAGTAGTCGTGCGAGCGATCGGTCCATCATTGGCGGCCGCAGGCGTCACGGGAGCGCTCGAGGATCCAGCCCTGGAGCTTCGTGACTCGAATGGCGAAGTCATGGTCAGCAACAACGACTGGCGCGACGCGCAGCAGGCGCAGATCGAGGCCACTGGCCTCGCTCCCACGGATGCGCGCGAGTCGGCGATCTTGAGAACGCTGCCGGCCGGGAACTACACCGCCATCATCAGCGGCCGGAGCGGCACGACGGGCGTCGCGCTGATCGAGATCTACAACCTCCGCTAGAGACCCGCTTCGGAGGGGAGAGCACGGCCTTGTCTGGCAACGGACAAGGCCGTTGTTGTTCCCGAGAAATGCGGTGCGGACACTACCGATGAGGAAGTCTGCACACCCGGCGCTAACAAGCGGCGTCGCGCAGCACAACGGCCTTGTCTGGAGACGGACAAGGCCGTTGTTGTGTCCCGATGATTTTGCACAACGCGCAGCTCGAGTTCAGGACGACGGGTAAGGGGACTTACGAGATCACGGACGAAGTGGCGGCAGCCGTGGCCAAGAGCGGCGTCGACGCCGGCACCGTGACGGTGTTCGTGCAGCACACGAGCTGCAGTCTCATCATCATGGAAAACGCCGCCCCGGCCGCACGTCGCGACCTCGAGGAGTACTTCGATCGCCTCGTTCCTGAGGCGACGCCCTACTTCGAGCATACCTCCGAAGGCGCCGACGACATGCCGTCGCATATCCGGATGGTGCTCACGCGCACCAGTGAGGTGATCCCGATCGCGAACGGCCGCATGCAGCTTGGCACGTGGCAGGGCATCTTCCTCTTCGAGCATCGCCGTGCGCCGCACCGGCGGCGCATCATTGTCACCGTGGTGGGTCAGTAATCCTCCAGCTTCCGGTGTGACTTCTTGTTAGGCGGGGTCGCTCGCCTCCTGCTCTTTCTGAACCGCCCCCGCCGTGATCTTCGACACCTTCGTCTACTATCTGGTGTTCCTGATCCCGTCGGCGATCGCGTTTCGCTTCGCAGGCAGGCAAGTGCGTCCGTGGATCTGCACGGTTTTCGGCGCTGCCTTCTTCATCTACTTCTCGCTCACCCAGCTCGGCGGCGTGGTCGGAGCGGCGTGCCTCCTGATCCTGTGGTGGGAGGCTTGTTTCAGTCGCCTCTACAAACCGGGATCGCGCTGGTGCATCGCCGGCGTCGTGCAGGCGATCCTCGTCCTGTTCGTCTTCAAGTATTGGAACTTCTTCGCCGGTCTGTTCTTCAACGCCGGACCCGCCGATCCGGTCTTCTGGAACGGCGCATTCCTCCCGCTCGGCATCTCGTTCTTCACCTTCGAGTTCATCCATTACGCGGTCGATCGATACCGCGGCGCCGCCAAAGCCGGCACCTTTGCAGACTATCTTGCGTTCATCCTGTTCTTCCCGACGATGGTCGCCGGGCCGATCAAACGCGTCCAGGATTTCGAGCCGAAGCTGCAGAACCCGAGCAGCGACTGGCCGCTCGACTGGCAGCGCGGGATCACGCGGATCCTGTCGGGGTTGGTGAAGAAGTTCGCCATCGCGGATGTCCTCTCCGCCGTCACCGGGAATCTGAACCACGAGGCAATCGCGCTGGCCGACCGCCGCGTTCTGCCGTTCTGGCTGCTCGCCTACGGCATCAAGATCTACATCGATTTCTCGGCCTACTCCGACATCGCGATCGGCTCCGCTCGGCTCTTTGGCATCCGCGTTCCGGAGAATTTCGACTGGCCGTACCTCCGGACGAACATTGCCGAGTTCTGGCGGCACTGGCACATGTCGCTCTCGCGCTGGCTGGTCGATTACGTCTTCATCCCGCTCGGCGGATCACGCGTCTCGCCGCCGCGCATTTACGTGAACGTGATTGTCACCATGCTGGTGAGTGGCCTCTGGCACGGCGCTGGTCTCAACTTCGTCGCATGGGGTTTGTGGCACGGTCTGATGCTCGCATGTCACCGTTTGTGGCAGCACCTTCGCGGCCCGCAGATCCACCCCCCTTCGCGCGCGGGGCTCGTGCTCAGCTGGGCCGCGACATTCATCCTCGTGAACATCGGCTGGGCCTTCTTTTGCATGGATCTGCCGACGAGCCTGTTCTTCTTCCGCCGGCTTTTCATTGGCTAAACTGAAGCGATGAAGCAGCTCTTCGAATATATGGGTGGCAGCTCAGATGAGCGCCCCCCGTGGTTAAACCTGCCGCTCTCCTCGCCGCTCTGGGGCTTGTGGTGGGGTTTGCTGATCTGCCTGATCATCTTCTTCTGCGGACAGGCTTCGAAGTTCATCTACATCGATTTCTAGAGCGATTGCGAAAGAAACTTCCGCTAAAGCATGTCATTCCGAGCGCAGTCGAGGAATCCCGTGGTGCTGCCCTCAGCTGCCGCCACGGGATTCCTCCACGGCGCTTCGCTCCGGTCGGGAATGACAGGCCCTGATTAGCCGAAAGTTTCTTTTCGCGGTTCGCTGCAGAACGTTCCGATGTCCACACTCCGTCCACGCAATTTCTTCGTCGCCTGCCTCGTTTGCGGGGCCATGGTGCTGGCTCTCAACGCCGCTGTCGGCCTTGCAGCGCGAAAGCTGCCGCCTCAGCAACTGCTCGCGCGAATCGATCGCACCGCCGGTGACGTGAAGACGATCTTCCTGGGGGATTCGCAGATGGAGGCTGGGGCCGATCCGCTGGCGTTCACGGAGGCGTGTGCTGAGTCGGGTCAACATCAGCCCGCGATCAACGCCGGTCTCGGCGCGACGAAAGGATCCGAGCACTGCCTGCTGCTCGAGCACTTGTTAGGCAAAGCACCGGCGGCGGAGACGGTGTTCTACGGATTCTACGACAATCTGCTGACGGAGCCGGTTCCGTCAGCGTGGCACGATCTCGGTGGAAATCGCGCGCTCAGCTTCATTTTCGCGGAGCGTTCCGCGCAGCTGCTGTTTCCCGACGATCGCCTCCGGCAGTGGGGGCTTCGGGTGGCGGCGCGCATTCCGATGATAGCCGAGCGCCTCGGGATTTGGGCGCGTGTCGAGCGAACGCGCCGGCGACTTGCCGCGATCGGGCTTCCTCCCGCAGAGGCGAGCCGCTTCGGTCGGGCAGCTGACTTCGCAACGGCGGAGCCGACCGACATCCCGGCGTTTGAGGCCAATGTGCTGAGCGCCGCGGTCGAGCAGCGGCCCTTCAACTCCTCATTTGCCGAGATCGTGCAGCGAAGCCGCGAGCGCGCCCTGAAGTTTCACCTGGTAAAGATGCCTGTGCCACTGCGGCATCGGGAACGCTTCTACGCGAGCGAGGCGTGGGCGCGCTATCAGGCTTACGTCAGCGGTGCGATCACCGCTGCCGGTGGGCAGTTTCTCGACGCGTCCGACTGGGTGCCAGATCAGCACTTCGCCGATCCGCTCCACGTCGACGCGGAAGGAGCGAAAATCTTCAGCGCGCGTCTCGCGCGTGAAGTTTGCAGCAGCACGGCCGCGCCCGCCCCTCAGCTGTAAAGGGCGCGGACCAGCCGCAGCGACTTCTCGTTAGGCAAAAGCGACTGCTCCATCTGGTTCATCACATAGGCGAAGGCGATGCCGTTCTCCGGGTCCGCGAAGGCGTGGCTGCCGCCGGCGCCGGGATGGCCGAACGCCAGCTCCGACGGGCCAAAGATTCGCCGCTCGCCGCCGCGCGGATCCTTCATGAACCCAGCCGAGAAGGCGGTCGGGATCTGAAACACTCGATCGATCCCCGAGCTGAGCGTGCTCGTCATCTGCGCGAGCGTCGCTTCTGTGAAAACGCGCCGGCCCTCGAACTCGCCGCGGTTTGCAAGCATGCCGTAGAACTTCGCCAGGCCCGAAGCGCTGCCGATTCCTCCGAAGGAGACCATCGAGAGCGAACGGACGTTTGCGGCATTCATTCCGCTCACGGAATGCAGGCCGGCGGGCGAGGTGAAGGTCTGGCGGACCAACGTGCCCGTGGTGGCGAGGTCGCGGTAGAACTGCTCCGGCTGCGGCGGCTTTCCGGCTTTCGCAGCGTACATGGTAGCGGCTCGCGCGTGCTCCGATTCGGGCAAGCCGATCCAGATGTCGAGCTGCATCGGTTCGCCAAACACCTCGCGCCAATACTGGCCGATCGTTGTGCCAGATATGCGCCGTGCGAGTTCGTCCAGCAGGTAGCCGAACGTGCGCGCGTGGTAGCCATGCCCGCTGCCCGCTGGCCAGACCGGCGCCTGCACCTCCAGCGCGTGAATGACAGCCGGGTAATCGAGAACGTCCACGCGCCGGTCGAGCGCGGAGAGGCCCGCCTGGTGCGACATCAATTGCGCGAGCGTGATCTCGCCTTTGCCTGCTCCCGCGAACTCCGGCCAGAACTCCGCAACGCGGCGCTGCAAGGCGATGCCGTGCTCTTGCAGGACATGCAGCAAACAGGCCGCCCCGAGCCCTTTCGTCGCCGACCAGAACAGCACGATCGTGTCTTCAGTCCACGGCGACTCACGCCGCGCTTCGCGGAAGCCGCCGTGCAGCTCGAGGATGGGCCGGCCATGCTGCCAGATCGACACGGCGGCGCCGAGCTCGCCGAAGCGTTCGAAGTTCTCCTGAAAGAGCGGCTCAATCGTCTGCCGCAGTTTGTCCCGATCCAGCTGCATCGCTGGCCAGCGTAGCATCCCTGTGCCGGCGGTCTATGACCGCCGAAGGCGTGTAGCGGTGCTTGTGTCAGGCACCGAGCTCGGGAGCGGGCGCTCGCCGCGGCGAGGTCTCCGCAACTCAGATCTCGCCGTGAAGCACGGCGAGGTCGGGATCCCGTTTCGCAATTTCGCGAAAGCTTGAATCCATCTTGAAGCTGATCATGAGGTTCTCTTTTGCGCCGTGCACGTCGCCGAGCAGCGCCTCGTAGCACCCCATGTTGTAGTAGTAGATCGGCTCCTTCAGCAGGGCGACCGGCCCGCGAATCAGCAGCTTCTTGGCTTCCGCGGTTTTGCCCAGCTGGTGCAGGCAGAATCCCGCATGCAGGAATCCCGTTCCCATATCCGGCGCGACGCGGCAGAGCTTATGGCTCACGCGGAGGGCGAGCGCCCACTGCTGCTTCTTCATCAGGTGGTGCAGGCGTAACTGCAACACCTCCGGGCGGTTCTGGAACCGTCGCTCGATGCCATCGAGCTCCGCGAGGGACTCGCGGATCATGCCAAGCTCCGCGTATCCGCAGGCCGCTTGTAACTGCCATTCAAACTGCACGCCGTCTGTTGGAGCATTAGCCTTGCCAACTGATCGCGTATAAACAGCCTCGCCGGCGCAAGGCCTGTCTGCCAGCCCCGAACCGCGCCTGTCCTACAGGAGCTCTTCGAGCTCGCTCAGCCGTCGGTCGAACAAGCGAAGCGTGCTTTCCACGGGCGCGGAGGTCGTCATATCGACGCCAGCAGCTTGCAGCGTCTCGAGCGGGAACTTCGATCCGCCGGAGCGGAGGAAATTGAGATACGCATCGACGCTGCCAGGCTCGCCGGCTAGCACGCGCTCGGAAAGCGCAACAGCGGCCGAAATGCCTGTCGCATACTTGTACACGTAGAACGCGCTGTAGAAGTGTGGGATGCGCAGGCACTCGAGATCGAGCTGCGCATCAAGCACCACGCCGTCGCCGAAGTAGGCCTGCAGGAGCGAGCGGTATTCGGATTTAAACACCTCCAGCGTGAGCGCGTCGCCGCGCTCCTCGATCGCGTGGATGATCTTCTCGAACTCCGCGAACATCGTCTGCCGGAAGAGCGTGCCGCGGATGTCATCGATCTGGCGATTGATGATGTAGGCGCGCATCTTCGGGTCGTCCGTCTGCTCGAGCAGGTAGTGCGTGAGGAGCTCTTCGTTGAACGTGGACGCAACCTCGGCAAGGAAGATCGGGTAGTTGTAATCCTGGTAACGCTGGGCGCCCTGCGAGAACCAAGTGTGCATCGAGTGGCCTGCCTCATGCGCGAGCGTGTAGACGTCGGAGAAGACATCCTCCTTGTAGTTCATGAGGATGAACGGCGGCGCGCCGTAGCTGCCGGACGAGAAGGCGCCGCTACGCTTTCCCTTCGTCTCGTAGCGATCGCACCAGCGGCCGCGCAGGCCATCCGCGAGCGTGCGGGTGTATTCCTCGCCGAGTGGCTCGAGCGCGGCGACGACCTTCTCGATCGCGTCATCGAAGCTGACGTGCGTCTCGATCTCTGCCACGAGCGGCACGTAGGTGTCGTACGGATGCAGCTCATCGAGCCCGAGCACGCGGCGGCGCAGCTCATAGTAGCGGAAGAGCGGCGTTAAGTTGCTGCGGACCGATGAGATCAAGCCGTCGTAAACGGCAACCGGCACGTCATCGCGGAATAGCGAGGCCTCGAGCGCCGAGGGATGCTTGCGCGCCCGTGCGCGGAAGACGTCCGCTCGCACCGAATACGACAACGCGGAGGCGAGCGTGAACTGGTGATCCTCGAACTCGGCGTAGAACTTGTGGAACGCGCGCTTGCGTAACTCGCCGTCGCGTTTGACGAGAAACGAGCTGTAAGAGCTTTGCGTCAATGGCCGCTCGACGCCCTCGCTATCGGCGATGCTGCCGAACTTCATGTCGACGTCCGTCAGCTGACCGAACACTTCGTCATAGCCGTCGAGTGCCGCGCTGCCGAGCGCCAGCAACCGCTCCTCAGGCTCGGAGAGCACGTGCGGCTTGTTGCGCCGAATCTTGCGCAGCGCGTTCGTCCATTCCGCGAGCGCCGGATCGTTCAGGAACTCGGCGAACCGCTCGTCGCTGATCGCCTGGATCTCCGGCGTCACGAACGAGAACGTCTCGCCGATCTTCGTCATCAGGTTCTGCAGCTGGCCCATGCGGGTCAGGTATTCCGCATTGGCGCTGTCCTCCGCCAGCTGGAGCGAGGCGAAGTGGTAGACGCGCTCAATCTTCAGATCGAGCTGCTTCTCAAACTCCAGGGCTGCGCCGAGCGAGGCGGCGGATTCGCCGAGCTTGCCGCGCCACTGCGCGATGCGCGGATAAGTTTCAGTGATCCACGCGACGTCTTCCTGCCATTTGTCGACGTTCGTGAAGAGGTGGCTCAGGTCCCATTTGTCGGAATCGGGCAGTTCGCCGCGGGTCAGTGTGTGTGGAGCGGTCATCGGGAGGGCGGAACGTTCAACGTCCAACGCTCAACGTCCAACGTTCAACTGCAGAGATGCGTGTCGGTCGCCGCTTCTGAGTTGGACGTTGGACGTTAAACGTTGAGCGTTGGACGTTTCTTCATCGGAATCCCGCCTCGCCGGCCTTGTGCATCCGCGGGCCTTTCACCTCGAGCGGCTCCGGCGCCTTCTTCGCAGGAATCTGCGGGCAGCTGTCGATCCACGTCTCGCCTTCCGGCGCGGCCCAACGGACCGCGTTGCGTAACACGAGCCGCACTGTCGGGTGATGATAGATCGGGTAAACCTCGTGACCCGGCCGGAAGTAGAAAATCTTGCCGTTGCCGCGCTTCCACGTGCAGCCGGAGCGAAACACTTCGCCGCCTTCGAACCAGGAGATAAAAACGTTCTCGTCCGGCGTCGGAATCGCGAACGGCTCGCCGTACATCTCGGTATTCGGGATTTCGAAGTAACGATCGATGCCGCGCGCGATCGGGTGGCCCGGATTACAAACCCAGAGCCGCTCCTTCTCGCCGGCCTCGCGCCAGGTCAGCGAGCACGTCGTGCCCATGAGGCGCTTGAACGGCTTTGAGTAATGCGCCGAATGCAGCGCGATGAACCCCATGCCCTGCCAGACACGCTTCAGCACGCGATCGACGATGGCGTCCCGAACCTTGCCGTGCGCGGCGTGTCCCCACCAGACGAGAACGTCGGTCTCGTCCAGCGTCTGTTTCGTTAGGCCATGCTGAGGCTGCTCCAGCGTGGCGGTGCGCACCTCGAACTCGCGCTTCTCGTTGATCCCTTCAGCGATCGTAGTGTGCATCCCGTCGGGGTAGATGCTCCGCACGATCGCGTTCTTGCGCTCGTGGACGTTTTCGCCCCAGACGGTGACGCGGAGTTTGCGCGGCATCAGAGAAGATGAATGAGGAAAGCAGGAAAGCAGGAATTTTTCAGAAGGCTTTTTCCTGTATTTCTATTTTCCTGATTGGCTGCATCGCAGGATGCCGTGAGATGGCAATCATCGCTTTCTCGAGCAGCTGTTTCCCCGGCGAAATCCGATGCCACGGTGACGCGCCCGAAGGATGCGGCAGTGGAATCAGCTCGTACGCACGACGCTCGCGGCGCATCTGGAACGTGCGGCCAATCACCTCATCGAGTTTACCGACAGCCATGAACTGCGAGATTGCCAGCTTGCCGACTGGGATCACGAGGTGCGGCCGCAGAATGGCGAATTCGTCGTTCATCCATGAGGAGCAATTGCGGATCTCATCGGGGGCTGGGACGCGGTCGCCGCCCGCGGAAGTTTTTCCGGGAAAGCAGCGACAGACCGCCGCGAAGTAGATGCGCGCGCGCACTTCTTCTTCCGTCATCCCGCAGAACTGATTGAACCAGCCGAACAGCGTCCGCCCGGCGGTCCACGCGAACGGCCGCGCCAGCACGGGCTCCTTCACGCCGGGCGCCTGCCCGATCAGCATCACCTTGCTGAGCACCGGCCCACCGGAGACAGGCGGCGGGATCATGCGCGGGCAGCGGCGGCATTGGCGCAACTCCGCGACGTGCTGGTCGAGACGGAGCTGAGCTTGCGACGATCGCGGCATCCGGCGGCTTCGAGTTACCGCCGGAACAGCCACATCAGCAGGCTCAGCACCACGCTGATGACGATGCAGGTGACGATCGGGAAGTAGAATCCGGAGTTGCCGCGCTCGACGCGGACGTCTCCAGGTAAGCGGCCAATCCAATTGCCATAGCCGCTCCAAAGCAGCGCACCGGTCACGACAATCACCAGTCCGATGATCATGAAAAGCTTGCCGAGATCGTGCACCCGCAACGGTGCTTGAAGCGCGCGCGAAGAGCAAACCCATCGGCGGAAGCAGGGAGTTGCGAATGATCGCTGACGCAGGGAAATTCTGCGCGTCGAATGGCTGTCCAGTTCCGCGATTATTACGAAACCTTAGGCGTCTCCAAGACGGCTTCGGAGGACGAGATCAAAAGCGCCTTCCGCAAGCTGGCCCGGAAATACCATCCCGACGTCGCGAAGGACAAAGGCGGCGCGGAAGAGAAGTTCAAGCAGATCAATGAGGCCTACGAGGTCCTCAGCGATCCGGAGAAGCGGCAGAAATACGATCAGCTCGGCGCGAATTGGAACCAGCCGGGCGGCGGCTTCCAACCACCTCCTGGGTGGGGGCAGCAGGGCGGGGGCGGACACAACCCGTTCGGCGGTGGCAACGGCGGCGGCGTGGAGTTCGAATTCGGGGGCACCGGGTTCAGCGATTTCTTCGAGGCTTTCTTCGGCGGCGGGCGCGGGCAGTCGGCGTTCGGTCGCGGTGGATTCGCGCCGGGCGGAACAGCAGCGTCGCGGGGCAGCGACGTGGAAGCGGACATTATGGTCACGCTGGAGGAGGCGTTGCACGGTTCGACGCGCACCGTTTCGCTGCGGCGGAACTCTTCGAGCAAGCTGGAGACGTATCAGGTGAAGATCCCGCGCGGCGTGCACGAAGGGCAGCGGATCCGACTCGCCGGGCAGGGAGAAGCGGGCGCGCGCGGCGGCAAGAGCGGCGACCTGTTCCTGCGCGTGCGACTGGCACGGCATCCGGATTTTTCGGTCGAGGGCAGCGATCTGATCCACGAGGTGGAGCTCGCGCCCTGGCAGGCTGTTCTCGGGACGGAGCTGAAGACGCCGACGCTCGAAGGCGAAGCTCGCCTCAAAATTCCGCCGGGCACCCAGGGTGAGCAGCGCTTCCGCATGCGCGAGCGCGGCCTGCCGAATGCGAACGGCACGCGGGGCGATCTCTACGTGCTCGCCCGGATACGGATACCGAAGAAGCTGACCGATCGCGAACGCGAACTCTGGTCGCAGCTGGCCGAGTTGCACGGTTCCCCCGCCGTTTAAGGGTTCGCTGACATTCGCTTGAAGCGGAGCCGCTGCTTCTGGCAGCTTCGCCGACATGAAGATCGCGCTAGGCACGGATCACGCCGGGTATCAGCACAAAGAGAAGGTAAAGCAGCTGCTGGAGTCGCTCGGTCACGACGTGGTCGACTGCGGGACGTTCAGCGAAGAGCCGGTTGATTATCCGAAGTTCATCCGGCCCGCGGCCGAGGCTGTGGCGCGCGGCGAGTGTGAGCGCGCGATAGTCTTTGGCGGTTCGGGCAATGGCGAGGCGATGGCGGCGAATAAGGTCCGCGGGATTCGCTGTGCCCTCTGCTGGAGCGAAGAGAGCGCGCGTCTTTCGCGTCAACATAATGACGCGAACGTGCTTTCGTTAGGCCAGCGCCTCGTGCCGGGAGATCTCGCGCTCGCGGTCGTGCGCGTCTGGCTCGCGACGGACTTCGAAGGCGGGCGTCACGCGAACCGCATCGCGCAGCTCGAAGTGTAGGTGACGCCTCAGTGGTGGCTCACCACGTCGATGGTGACCGCGAGGAGGAAGATGGCGCTGACGAAGGCATTGCTCGGGAAGAACGCGCGGTTGATGGCGGTGACGTCGAGGGCGCCAGCGGAACGGTGTTCGTAGATAAGCGCCGCGGCGATAAGCGGCATCGCGCAGTGATAAATCGCGCCCATTCCGGCCGCTGCGCCGAAAGCGACGAGCTGCGCGAAGACGATTCGCTCGAACTCGAAATCAAGCAGCTTCCGTAAGGAGCGGCGCATCCGCTTCTGGTTCTCGCAATATTTAGCCGGTCAATGCGAGGCCGTATGAACCCATGTTGATCAACGCGTCGCCGATGACCAGGCTGCCGCCTTCGGCTTCGGCATAAATCGCGATTTCGCCTGCCGGCGCACCTTCGACCGCGACCGCAGTCAGGCCGGGCGCGAATCGTTCGCCGTCCGCAAGTTCAACTGCGGACGGCAGACCGAGGGCATCGCGCGCCGCGGCATCCGCATGAGCGTGACTCCGAAGTCCGCCGCCGTCTCCGCAGCAGCTCGCGCGTGATTTTCGTTTGTGATGATGACTCCGGCGATCGGCGCCGGCGCGAGCGCCGTTTCGAGACATGCGCGATCGATATGGATGGGGTCGACCAAGTAGGCCCCCACGTCGCAATCACAGCCGTCGAGAACAGCTCCGCTTTCACCTCGGGCGCATACCGGTGCCAGGCGACGATCGTCTCGCAGACGCGATCAATCTCCACCTCCGGCATCTGCGTTCGGCGTTCAGCCACAGCCATTTACGGCCTCGCGGGCGTGGGCTGCTATAGACCGAAACACCGTCGCCGAGCCAGCCATGGCATTATAGCTGCTATAATTGATCGTAGTTACCATAGCACAATGATTACCTTCTCCTACCAAGCTCGTGACGCCTCCGGAAAGATCGTTTCCGGCATACAGGACGCACTCAACGAGGACAACGCTGTAAACAGCCTGATGAGCCGCGGGCTCATGGTCCTCTCCCTCCAGCGGAAAGCCGCTGCCACCCGCAAACGTAATAAGGTGTGGACGGTCAAAGAGACCGACCTCGTCCTTTTCACTCGCCAGCTTTCGACCATGGTCGAGGCCGGCATCTCGCTCGTCGGTGCGCTCACCGCGCTATACGACCAGTGCGACCCGAAACGCCAGCGCGGACTCCGTGAGGTCATCAGCGACGTCACCACCCGCGTGCAGGGCGGCGAAAATTTCAACGAATCTCTGGCAAAGCATCCGCGCGTGTTCGACCGACTGTTTGTGAGCATGGTCAAAGCAGGCGAACACGGCGGTCTGCTTGCCGAAATTTTGGACAGACTGGCCGGCTTCCTCGAAGCGAGCGCCCGCCTGCGCAAGAAGGTGAAGTCAGCCATGACTTACCCGACCATCGTTATCTGCATCGCGTTCCTCATCACGACCTTCCTGATCGTGAAGGTGGTCCCGATCTTCGGCGAGATCTTCGCGGACTTCGGTGCGGCCCTGCCGGCTCCGACGCAGTTCCTCATCGATGTGAGCGAGTTCATGCGCAGCCAATGGTACATCCTGATCGCCATCGCGGTGGGCACGTTCTTCGGTATCCGCACCTTCCTGCGCTCGAAGGGTGGCAAACAGGTCTGGGATAAATGGAAGCTCAAGCTGCCGATCTTCGGCCCGCTTCTCCACAAGATCTGCATGTCGCGCTTCTCACGCACCTTCGCGCAGCTGATCCGCAGCGGTGTGCCGATCCTCGAGGTCATCGACATCGTGGCCGGCGCGTCGGGTAACCACGTCATCGAAACCAGCATCAAGGGTGTAGGTGAAGATGTGGAGAAAGGCGACAACCTCTCCGTCGCACTCTCGAAGAAGCCGATCTTCCCGCCGATGATGCTCCGCATGGTCGCCGCTGGCGAAGCCACCGGTAAGATCGATACCATGCTCGAGAAGATGGCCGATTTCTGGGACGAAGAGATCGAGGCGATGCTCGACGCGCTCACCTCACTCATCGAACCGCTCCTCATCGTGGTCCTCGGCGTGATCGTTGGCGGTATCGTGATCGCGATGTTCCTGCCGATCTTCAAGCTGAACGAAGTGGTTTCGCAGTCGAAATAAGTTTCACAAGAGAGCTAAGGAGAAGCTGCTCGGTAACGGAAGGGGTGGACTGCAAGGTCCGCCCCTTCTTGCTTTTCCCTCCTGCTCTTACTCCTAATCCTAATCCTAATCCTGCTCTTAATCTCCTCAGGAGGCCGCGAAACCCGCACGGAGATTAAGATTAAGATTAGGATTAGGAGTAGGAACGAGCGGCGCGCCGGCGGCGCTGGATGATCCTCAGCCGGCTGCCTTGCCCACGCGCACGCGAAGAGGCCAGCGCACGAGACGCTGCACGCCTCCATCGGGCCAGAACTCCGCGATCTCCTCCGCCAGCCCGATCACCGGGTCGTGACCACGCGCCGCCATGAACCTCTGCGTCGCCGACCACGAGCGTAGATAGCCGAGCACCTGGTCGCGGCGCCAATGCTCCTCGATTTCGAAAACCGGCGGCACGATCTCTTCGAATGGAAACGCGAGCGAGCCGTAGCCGGTGTCGACCAGTTCCCGCTCCGGCGGCCAGAATCCGGCCGTCGTTTGCCGGTAGTATGTGTCGACCAGTCGGTCGATCTCCGGCGAAATCGCCATCAGCGCGTACGTCCAAGCGGCCACGATGCCAGTGGGCTTCAACACGCGCTGTGCCTCAGCGAAGAACGCCGGAATGTCGAACCAGTGCAGCGCCTGCGCGGCCGTGACGAGATCGACCGACCCAGCGTCGATGCCGCTGTCTTCCGCCGTCGCGACGCGGTACTCGACGCCTTCAGATTGCTCCGCGTTCTGAATTTGCTGTGTGCTCGCGTCGGTCGCGATCACTCGACGGAAATGCTGCGCCAGGCCGATAGCGGCCTGCCCATTTCCGGTGGCGCAATCCCACACGCATTCCCGGCCGGGCGAGATGGCCGCGAGGTAATCAAACAGCGCTTGGGGATAGCGCGGTCGAAACCGCGCGTAGAGCCTGGCGTGACCGGAGAAGTGATCTTTGAAGCTCAAGCGACTGCCTCCGCCTTCTTCTGCGCCTGCACGACGGATTCCACCCGGTCGTACATCTCGCGGTAGATCCGCTCGATCGCCGCGGCCGGATCTTCCAGCATCATGCTTTCCTTGATCTTGCTCGCGTAGATCGCGAAGGAAAACGGCGAGACGACCGGCAGCTCGAGCAGTCGCCAGCGAAACTGCTGCACGCGCTCGAGGAACGCGTATGCCTCCTCGGCATCGAGGAACGTGTGCATCGCCTGTTTGTAGGACTCGTTCAGCAACGGGTGATCGGGCTCATGTTGTTCGAGCACGCGGAAGAGGACCTCCGAGCTCCAGGTCAGCTGCTTTGGCCGGCGCTCGCGCCCCGGCAGGTTACGCGGCACCATCAGGCCGGTTTGCGACACGCCGCGGAATTGCCATTTCACCAACTCCGATCCGCGCAACGCGGCGTAAAGATCGTCTTCCGCGCCTTCACGCTCGAAGCAGAGCCGCCAATCCTCGACCGGTAGCTCCTGGAACGGGCGTAGCGTGAGCAGAAAGCCATAATCATCGATCGTGACGAGCGCGTTCCCGCCGATGCGGTTTTTCACTCGCCAGGCGACAATGCGGGAAAGCGCGTCGTTCGCGCTGCGACCGATGAGCGAATGGAAGAAGTAGTGCGAGTGCTCACCTTCGCGGTAGAGCTCGATCAACATCTTTTCGCCGACGGGCAGCTCCGAGATGCTGAGCTGCGCGCGAAACTGCTCCAGAATGGCTTCCGCATTCGCGATCGAGATTTCGTAGCTCTCCACCAGCCAATCCCGCGTTGCCTCCGGCTCCGACTGGGTCGCGAGTCGATCAGCCAGCTCCCGCCGCAGGTTGCGCACTCCTTCGGCAAGCCCCGAGGTGAGCGGCATCTTCGCGGCGTTCCAACGCGGCACGGTTGGCAGCTCGCCGTCGGCGCGCTCGACATGCGCCGCCTGCACCGCCGTTTCGACCAACCGCACGATCCGCCCGCCGAGCACAAACAGATCGCCGATTTGCAGCTGCTTGATGAAAGCTTCCTCCACCGACCCGAGCCGCCGCCGCCCCAGGAACACATCGACGAAACTTTCCGACACGATGGTGCCGATGTTGACGAGGAACTCGCGCGCCACCCGCGGATGCGCGAGCGAGATCGTGCCATCATCTACGCGGATTTTGCCGAAGACCCCGGTGTATTGCTTCTCGAGCGAAACGCCGCCGCCCTCGAGATAACGCACGATGCCGTCGAACTCGTCGCGCGCGAGCTCCGCAAACGGGTAGGCGCGCCGAAGCACCGCGAAGACCTCATCTACGCCGATCGGACTCGCCGCCGCGAGGCCGACGATATGCTGCGCGATCACATCGACGGGATTGCGGAGAATGCGGATGGGGTCCAGCGCGCGCTCGCGCACCCGCTTCGCCGTCACGGTGGCTTCCGCGAGGTCGCTGATGTTGGTGGCGACAAGCACGCCGTGGCTGTTCCGATTCAGCGAATGTCCCGAGCGCCCAATGCGCTGAATCGCGCGCGAAACACCCTTCGGCGTCGCGACCATGACCACCAAATCAACTGCGCCGATGTCGATGCCCATCTCGAGGCTGGTCGAGCAAACGACCGCGCGCAGCTCGCCGTTTTTCAGGCGATCTTCTACTTCGAGCCGGACGCTGCGATCGAGCGACGCATGGTGTGTTTCGATCTGGCTGGCTAGGTCCGGTAGCAGCTCTTTGAGCTTGAACCCGAGTTGCTCGGCGGCCGAACGAACGTTCGTGAAAACGAGCACCGACCGGCGGGTGCGAATCAGTTCGGCGAGTTCCGCGTAGAGCCGCGCGCCGGTGTAGCCTGCCGGCGGATACGGCTTGCGCCGGATCGGCGAGAAAACTTCCACGATCTGCCGTTTCTCGATCTGCGCCTCCGCGATGCGGCACTCGCGATCTCCACCGACGAGAAAGCGCGCCAGCTCGACGAGCGGCGCAGCTGTGGCAGAGAGGCCGATGCGGCAGAGTGGGGGAGCTTGTGGATCCGCCTGTGAGCGCAGACGCTCGAGTCGCTCGAGCGAGACGGTGAGATCGGCGCCGCGTTTGTTCCCCGCGAACGAGTGCAGCTCATCCACGATGACGAACTGGCAACTGCCGAGGTGCATCGCATAACTCTCCTGCCCGAGCATGACCGCGAGACTCTCCGGCGTGGTCACCAACAGATGCGAAGCGTGTCTGCGAAACCGCGCACGCTCAGAAGCTTTCGTATCGCCCGTGCGCGAGTGGACGAGCAGTTCCTTCTCCGCGCCGATGCCCGCGATCGGCGCGCTGATGTTCTTCCCGATGTCGTAGGCAAGCGCACGCAACGGAGAGACGTAGATGCATTGCACCTGTCGGCGCAGCGTTCCTGCCTCCAGCGCGCGCAGCAGAAAATCGAACACGCCAAGAAACGCGGCGAGCGTCTTGCCGCTGCCGGTAGGCGAGGTCAACAGGATCGACGCGCGATCGAGCACCGCCGGCACGCAGAGCAGCTGTGCGTGCGTGAAGCTCGGGTAGGTGGCGGCAAACCATCGCCGCAGCCGAGGATGCAAGCGCTTCCGCAACGCAGCTGCGGTGACCGCGGTCTGGCTCTCCACGCGATTACTTCTCCGGATTCACCGGGAAGTGCTTGTTCTTCAGCCGCTCGGGTACGCGCGCGGTCTGCTCCGACTCGATCTCCTCCGTCGCGGCGCCGAGCGCGTCGTACGCTTCCCGGCTCTTCTTCGCGCGGCACATGTAAGCAGTCGCATGGGCGAGGGGAATGCGCGCCTCCGGCATGCCGACGAACTCGACAGCTTGCTGCGTCGCGATTGCTAGCGGGAGGGCTTCCGGATCAGCGAGGCCGACGTCTTCGCTCGCGAAGATCACGATGCGGCGCGCGACGAAGCGAAAGTCTTCGCCGGCGTGCAGCATCTTCGCGAGCCAGTAGATGGCGCCCTTTTCGTCCGAGCCGCGCATGCTTTTGATGAACGCGCTGATCGTGTCGTAATGCGCGTCGCCCGCGCGGTCGTAGACGATTGCCTTTTGCTGGATGCTCTGCTCCGCTGCTTCGAGCGTGAAGTGGACGACACCAGCGGCGTCAGGTGGCGTAGTGAGGACGCCGATCTCGAGCGCGTTCAGACACTTCCGACCGTCGCCATCGCTGATCGTGGCAAGATGACGGCGCGCCTCGGGGTCGATCTGGACGCGGTGTTTGCCGAGCCCGCGCTCTTCGTCCGCGAGTGCGCGGTCGATAAGCTGCTCGAGTTGCTCGACCTTGAGTGATTCGAGCTGAAACACCTGCGAGCGCGAGACGAGCGCGCTGTTCACGTAGAAGAACGGGTTATAGGTCGTCGCTCCGATTAGCCGTAGATTCCCGCTCTCCACGTCGGGCAACAAGACGTCCTGCTGCGCTTTGTTGAAGTGATGGATCTCGTCGACGAACAGGATCGTCTTCTGGCCCGACGTGCGCACTCGATTCGCGGCCGCAGCTACTACGCGCCGCATGTCGGCGACGTTGCTTTCTACTCCGCTCAAACGCTCGAACTTCGCGCCCGTCATCCCCGCGATGATCTGCGCGAGCGTCGTTTTCCCGGTGCCCGGCGGGCCCGACAAGATCACGGAAGGCAGCCGATCCGCTTCGATCGCGCGCCGCAGGAGTTTGCCGGGCGCGAGGATGTGCTCCTGGCCGACGAACTCATCGAGCGACTGCGGGCGCATGCGCGCCGCGAGGGGAGAAGCGCCGGTTGGAGGCTTGACCGCTTTCGTCTCCTCCGTCGGCTCGAAAAGGTCGTCCACAGAGCAAACTATGTAGCACTTGGTTCACCTCCAGCCGTTTCACACGGCGGTCATCCCGAGCGAAGTCGAGGGATCCCGTGGCAGTACTGGTCGTGGCGCTACGGGATCTCTCCATTCCGCTTCGCTCCAGTCGAGATGACGGCACGTGGCATTGCGCATTGGACGATTCACGGGATATTCCGCGCGCATGCGTAAGTACCTTTTCGCGACAGTGATTTTGCTGCTGGCCGTCAGCGCGCCAGCGGTTCACGCCAGTCTTCCGTTTTCGACCGTCTTCAAGGGCCAGGACCGCTTCGAGCGGCTGGTGAACCAAGCCCGTGAGGGAAACTGGAAGGCGCTTCCTATCGGCGACCGGACGGCCACTGTCGGACGCGCGCTCACCGGCACGCCCTACAAAAACTACACGCTCGAGATCGACGACACGATCGAGGCGGCGTCGGTGAACATGAACGCGATGGATTGCTGGACGTTCTTCGAGATCGCGCTCGCCTTCGCCCGCATGATCGACGAGCCGGAGGCGAATTGGACGCCCGAGCGGATGCTCCATTACATCGAGCTCGATCGTTAT
>CADCTA010000044.1 GCA_902805675.1 uncultured Chthoniobacterales bacterium
TGACAGGTCACCACGATCGGCACCGCCCCGGCGTCGGCTGCATACATCGCGTTCGAGTGATCACAGATGTGCACGAGCGAAACACCGTGGCGGACACGCCTCTGCAGCTTGCGGGGGAAAATCAGAAATTTGTCCACGTAGGCGAGCCACTTGGCCGCAAACGCGCCCGCGCCTTTGAACCGGCCGAACACCGGTTCCGGGCTGATCAGCTCCGCAGGCACACCCGCGGCCGTGAGACCTTGCAGCATCATCAGCCCGAAGCGCTGCATGCTTTGCTGCTGATCGGGCGCGTAGTTACCGATCAACAGCACCATTCGCGTGGTCCTGCCGAGCGGGCGTGATCGGTGGCCCATGGAGGCGGCTCGCGAATTCAGACCTCCGCGCTACTCGTCGCGCTGGAGCCGCCTTGCCGCCAGAGGTCGCCTCCGGCGTCTGGCCAGATGACGCTTCATCTTCCTTCCGCGCGGCGAGCGCCAGGCCGGTCGCGAAGACGACGAAACCGAGCACGGTTGGCTGACCGAACTGGCCGTTCAACAAGGCGGTGAAACTCGAGCTGAAGATTAAGAGCGGCAGCAAGTTTCCGAGCTTCACTGAGGCGACGCATTGCAAGCCAACGCGAAAGACGAGGGCGACGCGCCAGAGGACGAAGGCCAGGCCGATGAGCGGTCCGCTTTCGAGGAAGATCCGCGACCATTCGCCCTCCGAGAGCAGAAACATACTGCGGCCGGTCAGGAACTTGGCGCTGGCATTGGTGCCGATGCCGAGGCCGTAGCCGAGGAACGGCGCCTTCGCGAAAACGTATCCGCTCTCGGCGAAGGTGGAGAAGACGCGCTCGACAAGACCGGCGCCGATCGACGTCTCCGTCGCTTCGGCGACCTCGTTGAAGCGCGTGCTCAGCACGTTGAAACCTTCTTTGAAAATAGGCGTCTGCGATACGATCAGGCCGAGAATGAGGACAACGATCAGCGTCTGACCGAATCGGTTGATCGCGGCAGGTCGCACAAAAACGACCAGGATCAGCGATGCGATGACCACCGCGACCGCTCCCACGACCGAGCGGCTTCCTGAGACGACGATGCCGATCGCGAGTGCGGCACCGGCGGCCGCGAGCAGCCAGTTCTTGTAGATATCGCCGCGGAGCGTCGCCCAGACCAGATAGGCCGCGAGCAGGGAGTAAAACGACACCACGCCCAGCACGAACGAGAATGTCCCTGCCGTGCGCACCTTGCCGAGCGCCGCAGTCATCATTTCGCCTTCACCGCCAGCCGTCCGGTTGAGAATGGAATCCGGCGATGCCTGGAACTGACCGACCAGAAGCAGCGTCATCGGCATGGAAAGCACGAGTGTCCACCAGCCGAACCGTTTCACGTCCTCCATTCGCAGCACGCGGGCGATGACGTAGATCAGCGGCAGGTGGAGGAAGTTCGACCGGAAGCCGTAGCCGGTGATGAAGGCGACACTTTTTGGCGGCAATCCCCAGTTCAGGATCATCACCAGCACGCTGACCAAGGTGGATACGACCGCGATGATCCCGAGACTGATGACCCATCCATTGCGCGGAAACACCCGCGCGCGGATCGCCAGAAGATAGATGGCGAGCACCACCGGATCGCGCACGATGAGAAGGGGGTTGGACAGCTGCGGAAGCACCCACTTACGCAGTGCGCCCTCGAAGAGCAGCAGCCAGAAGTAGAGCCAGATCAGACGCCGGATGTTCCGGAGCGTCGTGTCGTCCTCTGGGCGTGGATGGTTCATTCGGATGCTGGGATGGCGGCGAGGACCTTCTCGCCATACCGGCGCCAGGTAAATTCAGCTGCACGCCTCTGCGCTGCAATCCCCATGCCATAGGTGGCGTCGCGATGGGCTGCGCACCAGCTTATTTTCTCGGCCAGGGCTTCCGGCGAGCGAATCGGCACCAGAAAGCCGGTCTCGCCGTCGGTAATCAGGTCGTCGCCGCCGGCGTTGCGCGTCGCGATGAGTGGCAACCCGCAGGCCATTGCTTCCTGCTGCACTAGCGCGCGCCCCTCGACGAGCGAGGGCAGGACAAAGACATCGCAGCTGCGCATGAGGCGAAGCACTTCCGCGTGCGGGCGCGGCGCCTCATAGGTGAAGCGCGCGAACTGCTCGCGATACCAATCTAGCGGCCGCAGCAGTGAGCCCATCACGACGAGCTCGACGTCCGCAGAGCCGATCAGCTTCATCGCGGCGAAAAGGTCGGCGAGCCCCTTCCGCTGCGTTAGCGCGCCCGCGAATAGTACGCGCAGCGGACCAGCGCCACGCGGCTTCTCGCCTGGATCAGCCGGCACTACCGGCGAACCGAATGGCACCACGACGCAACGTTTCGCGTCTCGCGTGCTTTGCGGGAGTGAATCGAACACGAAATTGCTTGGACAGACGACAACCTCAGCGAGCTCCAGCTCTCGCGTCTTGCGCGCGAGCTTCTCGCGCGAATCGCGTGTGCCGCCCAGCGTCGGCTCCCAGTCCGGATACCGCTCCGCTTCTTCGTGCAACAACCGGCGCGCGAGTTCCCAGTAGGCGATCGGCAAATCGTAAACCCGCCGCGCCCCCGTCTTCTCCGCGGCTTGGAAAAGCTGGAGCGCACAATCTTCGTAAGCGTAGACCGCGCGAACGTGAGCGGGATGCTGACAGTGCAGCAGGTAATCGGCGGCGCGCGCGTCCAGCTCCTGCCAGACGCGATCGATGCTCGCCCAGCCGCGCTCGTGTTGGATCAGCGGCTTCGCTCGCATCGCTCCGGCCGCGTG
>CADCTA010000045.1 GCA_902805675.1 uncultured Chthoniobacterales bacterium
CCCATTCCCATGCCTTGCACCAAGGCGAGGGTACGAAGATTCTTCCACACTGCCCACCGTTGCCAGGGCGCACCGTTCCCCCTGAGGTTCGCGTTTGCGATCGCTGCGACTACCGCTGGCACTTCAACGATCCAAGGACATCACTCAAAGCAGCTTTTCCGGCGTAATCGGCAGGTCCCTGATGCGTTTGCCCGTGGCATGAAAGACAGCGTTGGCGATCGCCGCCGGGATGCCGACCATGCCGAGTTCGCCCATGCCCTTGACACCGAGCGGATTGACGACTTTATCCTCCTCCTCAACGAAGATCGTATCGATCTCCAAGACATCGGCATTAACCGGCACGTGATAGTGCTGCAAATTCGGATTCATAATCCGCCCGTAACGGTGGTCGATTTCAGTCGCCTCTTGCAGCGCCATACCAATGCCCCAGACAACGCCGCCGATTTCCTGACTGTGCGAGGCCTTCGGATTGATGATCTTGCCGCAGGCAGTCACTTCAATGGCGCGCGTAACGTGGACAGTCCCCACATCCGGATCGACCTTCACTTCAATGAACTGCGCGCCGTGCGCCAACGTCGCATACTTCTTGCGATCCTCTGAGGGACGCGACTCGAATGTTTCCGTGATTGCGGTGAGATTATTACGCTTCATCACTGCGGAGATGTTGACGAAACGATCCGGGTCGCTTTTTAGTCGCAGTTGCCCGTCGAGCATCTCGACATCGGAGGAGGCTGCCCCCTTGAGCGGAGAATTCGCTTCCTGGTTCGCGAGGGCGAGCAACTTCGTGCCGATCGCCAGAGCCGCCCCGCACACGGCCGAGCCGACGCTCGCCGTCGTCCAAGAGCCCCCCTGCGACGGTGCCCGAGGGAACTTCGTGTCGCCGAGTTCAAATTTCACCTGGTCCAACTTCAGCCCCAGATACTCGGCAGCGATCATGGTCATCACGGTGTAAGTGCCAGGTCCGATGTCGCTGGTCGCACTTGCGACTTGCGCCGTGCCATCCACCTGCAGCGTGATCTGGGCAGCAGCAGGCATCAGGAAAGCGCCCCAGACGCCGGTCGCCATTCCCCAACCGACGAGCAGGCGGCCGTCACGCATCGATCGGGGCTCGAACTTGCGATTCTTCCAACCGAACTTTTCCGCGCCCAGCCGGTAGCACTCCCGCAACGCCTTACTCGAAAATGGCTTGCCGCTCTCGGGGTCTACTTCGGCATAGTTGATCAGCCGAAGTTCCAGCGGGTCGATCCGCAGCGCGTAGGCCAGCTCGTCCATCGCAGATTCGAGCGCGAACATCCCGCTAACGGCCCCCGGTGCGCGCATCCAGGTCGGGGTGGCGAGATCCGTGTTGGTAATCTTCAGCGACGCGTAGAGATTCGGGCAGGCGTAGACCTGGCGCGTGAAACCCGTGGTGTTGTCTGAGAACTCCTCGATGGTCGAGGTGTTGTGCACGGCTTCATGAATCATCGCCGAGAGCTTTCCCGATCGCTCCGCGCCGAGCGCGATCTTCTGAATCGTGTGCGGACGATAACCGTGGCCAGTGAACATTTGCGTGCGCGTATAGACAACCTTGACTGGGCGCCTGAGTTCGCGGGCTGCCATCGCTGTCAGCGCCGGATAATAGTTCGGGCGCAGCGACGCTCCAAACGCCCCGCCGACGAAGGGCGAGACCACACTCACGTTTTCCTCGGGCAGGCCGAAGCTCGAAGCCAAATGTGTGCGGACGTTATAGACCTCCTGCGTCTTGTCGAAGACCGTTAGCTTGTCGCCTTGCCAGACCGCGATCGCCGCGTGCGGCTCCATGGGGTTGTGGTGCTCGATCGGGATGCGGTACTCGGCCTCTACCTTCACGGCCGCTGCGCGCATCGCCTCTTCGGGATTACCGCGCGGCTTCGGAGGCGGCTCTTTAGTAGTGGGGACGCGCGCGCTCGATCGCACCGCCTCAGTGTCGGTCATGTGCTGCTGTGAGTTGTAGGAGACTTTAACGAGACGTGCCGCATAACGTGCCTGCTCGTATGTCTCGGCGACGACGAGTGCCACGGGCTGCATATTGAAGAAGATTTTGTCGGACTGGAGCGCCCGAAACGACTTGTCTTCCTCCTCGGCGGCGCGGGGCGGGGACTGCTCCGTGGAAGACTTCGGACCAAGCTTCGGTGCGTTCAGGTGCGTGAAGACGCGAATTACGCCTGCGGCGCCTTCAGCCTCACGCGTGTCGATCGATTTAATCGTGCCCTTTGCTACGGTTCCCAGCACGATAAAACCGTAAGCGAGATTGGGAACCTGGAATTCCGCCGCGTATTTAGCCTTGCCCGTAACTTTGGCTGCGCCGTCCACGCGGCTCATTTCTTTTCCGATGTATCTTGCCATTTCTTTTCTCCTCCCTAATATCAAATCCGCCCTTCATCGTCCTGTATTCATCTCTCTGTTCTCGAACTCTGCGTTCTCTGCGTACTCTGCGGTTTAATCATTCCAATGCAACCGGAATTGATATAATTAGGCCGCACCGCTCGTCAACGCTTGCTGCAAAGCCAGAACAATGGCGCGTTTTCCGAGTTCGACTTTATAACCGTTATGTTCAAGCGGTTTCGCATCTTTCAGAGCCGCAACGGCCGCAGCCTGAAAAGTTGTTTCCGTCGCAGGTTTGCCGATCA
>CADCTA010000046.1 GCA_902805675.1 uncultured Chthoniobacterales bacterium
GGTGCTCGTGGTGTGCAGCTTCGGCTCTGGCGGTGCGCCCCAGGCCGCGGTGGCGGAACCGCCGACGTCGAACCTGCTCCTCGCCTTCGGCGCAGCGATGACGCCGGTGCTCTTCGCCTACGGCGGATGGCAGACGTCCAGTTTTCTCGCGGGCGAGGTGCGCGATGCACCGCGGGTGTTGCCGCGCGCGCTGATTTTCGGAGTCATCGGCGTGATCGTTGTCTACACCGCGGTGAACTTCGCTTACCTGCGCACGCTCGGGCCAGGTGGTCTGGCGGCGACCGCAACGCCAGCGTCGTCGGCGATGAACACGCTGATCGGCCCGCGCGGCGGGCAGTTTATTGCTGCCGGCATCGCGTTCTCCGCCTTCGGATTTCTCGCCCAATCGATGCTGACGGCACCACGCGTCTACTTCGCGATGGCGGAAGATCGCGTGTTCTTTCGTGCGGTCGCATGGGTGCACCCGACAACGCGCGTGCCGGTGATCGCCATCGCGCTGCAAGGCGTGTGGGCGATCGCGATCGCGCTGACGGGCACCTATGCGCAGGTGGTGAATTACGTCGTGGCGATGGATTGCATCTTTTTCGCGCTGACGGCCGCCTGTCTCTTCGTGATGCGACGCAACAGCACTGGTGATGTGCGGTTTCGAGTTCCCGGTCATCCGTGGACCACGCTGCTGTTCATCGGCGCTGAGGTTCTCGTGGTCATCAGCACCTTCGCGCATGATCCGGTGCGTTCGTTCATCGGCCTCGGGATCGCGGCTGCCGGATTGCCCGCCTATCTGCTCTGGACTGCGCGCAACAGGAGAGAGGCATGAGCGAGCCGAGACGCACCATGCGGGCGCGCTACATGGAGTGGGCGAAGATGCGTTCAGCAGCGCGCTTCAACCTCGCAACGAGCGGCATCGTGAGTGTAGCGATGCACGAGTTTCCGCTGCGTATCGAGGAGCTGGAGGTGACGCGAGCGGGCGGGTACGGCTACGAGCCGTTGCAGGAACGACTCGCGCGGCACGCCGGGGTGACGAAGGACTGCGTCGTCTCGGCGGAAGGAACCACCTTTGCGAATCATCTCGCGATGGCGGCCATCCTTGCGCCTGGCGATGAGGTGCTGATCGAGCAGCCGACGTACATGCCCGTCGTTGATCTCGCAGAGTATCTGGGCGCGCGGGTGAAGCGTTTTGCGCGGAGGTTCGAGAACGGCTTCGCGATCGATGTGGAAGAGCTGGAGCGAGCGATCACACCCGCCACGCGCTTGATCGTGTTGACGAATCTCCACAATCCGAGCAGCGCCCCGCTTCCCGCGGAGACGCTGCGCGTCGTCGCCGAAACTGCGCTGCGTGCAGGTGCGCTTGTGCTGGTGGACGAAGCGTACCGCGAGCTGGTGCCGGACGGCACCGCGCCGTCCGCCTTCGCCATCGGTGAAGAGCTCGGAGCAGAGAACCCGTTCGTCCTGACGAATAGCCTGACGAAGGTGTATGGCCTGAGCGGACTGCGCTGCGGCTGGATCGTCGCGCAGCCGGAGCTCGCGCAACGCATGTGGTTGCTGAACGATCTGTTCGCCGCGAACCCGGCGCACGCCGCCGAGCGCCTGAGTGTGATGGCGCTCGACAATATCGGAACGTTCGGTGAGCGCACCCGCGCGCTGCTCGCGGCGAATCGGCCGCTGCTCGATGCATTCCTCGATTCGCGCTCCGACCTGGAGTGCTTCCGCCCAGCAGCAGGCACAGTCGTGTTCCCGAGGCTGAACCGCGGCGATCCCGAATCGTTCTTCAAACTGCTGCGCGATAAGTATGAAACCACCGTAGTGCCTGGCCACTTCTTTGAGATGCCTCAGCATTTCCGGCTCGGGATCAGCGGCGCGACGGAGGAGCTGCGCGGCGGATTGGAACGACTCGGCGCGGCGCTCGACGAGATCGCCCGCAGCTAAGCCGGCGCTTTCTCGATCGAGACCTGATGCGGGTAGGGGATCTCGATTCCCTCACGCTTGAACGCTTCGATGATGCGCTTGCGGAAATCGCGCGCGACCTGTCCGTGTGTGCCGGGCTTCACTCGCGTGGTCGTTCGGATGATGACCTCCGACGGGCCGAGCTTTTCCACTCCGCGCACCTCGGTCGGCTCGAGCACGCTCGGGTGCTGCTCGTTCAACTCGCGCCCGAGCTCTGCAAGCAGCGCGAAGACGCGATCGAGATCAGCGTCGTAGGCGACGCCGACTTCCACGACGGCAAACGTGTAACTCTTCGAGAAGTTCACGATGCCGCTGAGCTGGCCGTTGCGCACGATGTGGAGCGCGCCGTTCGGATCGCGCAGCCGCGTCGTACGCAGCTGGATCGCTTCCACCGTGCCGCGCGCCGCCCCGACTTCGATGTAGTCGCCGACGAGGAAGATGTTCTCGAAGAGGATGAAAAGGCCGGAGACCACGTCGTTGATGACCGGCTGCGCGCCGAAGCCGACCACGATGCCGACGATGCCCGCGCCGGCGAGCAGCGGGAATGGATTGATGCCGATGACGTTGAGCATCAGCACGATCGCGCCGAACCAGACGAGCGACGCGAGGAAGCTCTTCACCATCGGCATGAGCGTGGCGCGCTGCTGCAGCTCGAGCTCTGACATGTGCGCCGTCGCGGGTGAAGGGCGATCGACGAGCAGGTTGCAGATCTCGATCGCGACCCGCGCGAGGAAGAAGATGCCGATGATCTGGATGACCATCGGACCCCACGCGGCGAACTGCGCGATGAAGCCGGTCTGCAGCATCACCAGCGCTGCGACGGTGACGTAGATGGCGTATTCGAGGCAGCGACGGAGCAGCGGCACGAGGCTGCGCAGGTCGTGATAGAAACGGAGGATGTTGTCGCGGCTCGCGAAACGGGTGGTGAGCGCGTCGAGCGTGTCGACGATTGCGGCGACGGCTTTCACGACGAGGAGCCCGATGGAGATGATCAGGTAAATGCGGAGGGCGAGGAAGACGTAGCCGGCGATCTCCGGCGGCACCTGCAGCCATAACGCGGTATAGCCGAGCACGAGCAGCCAGATGGCATTCGAGGCAATGGCGCTCAGGCCTTTGAAGAAAGCCTCTACGCTCTCGTCGTTCGCTTTCATGCGATCACCGCGCTTCACGCGCGCCTGCAGCCGCAGCAGCAACCGGCGGACGATTCGCACCGCAACGGTGGCGAGGACGACGAGCGCCAGCGCTTTGACGAGGCCGACGCCGAGCGCCGCGAAGAAGCCGGGCGGAATGCGCGACAATGTCGCAACCGTCTCAGCGTAGATGCCGCTGCCGCGGTATGCGGCGTAAGCGTTGACTGCGGCGAGTGCCACGACGGCGACGCCGAAGATTAGCACGAGGAGCGCCGTCAGGTTGCGCAGGATGGTCGTGAGGAGCCCGGCATGCTTCTCCGCACGCGGTGAGCGCGAGAGCCTGCGGAAGATTGTGCCGATCAGGAACCGGAAGACGAGGAGCACGGCAGCTACGAGCAGGAGCTCCGCTCCGACGACGGCGGCGTCGCGGTATGCAGGTGGCATCTCCTGGAGCTGTTGCAGCATCGGCGGAATACGTAGAGCAACTTCGGCGCGGATGCAGCGTTTACGTTGAGAGCGACCCGCTTATGATCCGCACCATGAAATTTCCGGTGATCTGCATTCTCGCGGTGCTGCAAGCGCTGCAGCTCTCGGCCGCGGCGATGAGCAACAGCGTCGTCAACATGTCGCACTACGATCTGATGCGCGTCGACTTCGACCGCATGCGGAACGAGGGCATCGTTGGCGCAATTCACGAGTCGAGTTATCCGCCGTACGTGCGCGATGATAAATATTTCCGCCGCCAGGTGGATGCGACGCGCGCTGGGTTGCTCTGGGGCGCCTACCACTTCGCGAATGCGCGCGATCCGGTTCGCCAGGCCGACTTCTTCGTCGACACGGTCGCGGCAGCGTGGCGACGCGCCGATCCCAGCGGCCGGCCCGAGCGGGTCCTGATGGTGCTCGATTTTGAAAAGAACGGCCACTATCCCGGCGGCACGATGAGGGTGGAGCAGGCGGTCGCCTTCGTGGAGCGCGTGCGGCAGCGCACGGGCAAATACCCGGGATTTTACTCGAACGAGAACCGGATTCGAACGGTGCTGAACAGCCCGAGTGTCAGCCCGGCATACAAGCGCGTCCTGGCGAATTGCTGGCTGTGGGTCGCGAATTACACTTACGCCCCGCGTGACATGTCGCCATGGCGGCGCTGGCACATGTGGCAATACACCGGCGATGGGAAATGCCTCCTCCGGCCGCGCTCGGAGTTCCCGAAGAACATTGCCAACATCAAGAACGCTGAGCGCAACATGTTCTACGCAGAGCGCGGCTCGCTGCGGCAATTCTGGCAGCAGCACGGCTGGAAGGTGAGCGACTGAGCTCGGGCGATCGTAAATAAGCAGCCGCGGAACAGCCGGATAAGCCGGACGTGCCGCCTTGATTCATGTCGCGATCGAGAGTGGGCACACGGCAAGATCGTGCTGAAGATCGGCGCCGACCAGCGCTGCCGGTACACGGAGCGAGTGCGTCGGCGCGTCGGGTCAGGCGTAAGATTTCCTCGCATTCACGCCGTTGCTGCTCGAAGATCGCCGCCCTTTCACGGATGAAGATCAGGCGCGCGCTCATATCGGTTTCGGACAAAACGGGGATTGCTGATTTCGCGCGGGCGCTGGAGGCGCAGGGCGTCGACATCATCTCGACTGGCGGCACGGCGGAGTTGCTGCGCCAGCAGAGCGTCCCGGTGCGCGACATCTCCAGCTTCACCGATTACCCGGAGGTGCTCGAAGGCCGGGTGAAAACGCTGCATCCGCGCGTGCACGGCGGCCTGCTCTACAAGCGCGGCAACGAGCTGCACGAGCAGCAGGCGAAGGAGCAGGGTTTCCAGCCGATCGATCTTGTGGTGGTGAATCTCTACCCGTTCGAGCAGACGATCGCGAAACCCGACGTCACTCTCGCAGAAGCGATCGAGCAGATCGATATCGGCGGGCCGTCGATGATCCGCAGCGCGGCGAAGAATTACGAATCGGTAACGGTGGTCGTCGACCCATCGGACTACGAGGCGGTGCTTGAAGCGCTGCGCGATAACGAAGGCGAGACCACGATGAAGCTGCGCGAGCGGCTCGCGATCAAGGCGTTCATCAAGACGTCCGAATACGACCGGACGATCGCCAATTTTCTCAACAAAGAGCAGACGACCGACGCCTCGTTTTCAATCTCGCTGCCGCTCGTCTCGCGCCTCCGTTACGGCGAGAATCCGCACCAAACGGCGGCGCTCTACGGCGACTTCGACCAATGCTTCGAGAAGCTGCACGGCAAGGAGCTCTCGTTTAACAACATTCTCGACATCAGCGCCGCGACGAACCTGATCGGCGAGTTCTCGGAGCCGACCGTCGCGATTCTCAAACACACGAATCCGTGCGGCGTGGGCAGCGACGAGGATCTCCGCGAAGCTTGGGAGAAGGCATTCGCAACCGACAAGCAGGCGCCGTTCGGTGGCATCATCATCTGCAATCGGCCGATCGACGAATCGCTCGCCAAAGCGATCAGTGAGATCTTCAGCGAAGTGATCATCGCGCCGGAGTTCGGGCCGCGAGCGCGCGCGCTGTTTCAGAAGAAGAAGAACCTGCGGCTGATTCGTAACCTGCCTGCAACGGATTCGAGCGTGTCGGAGATCGACGTCCGCTCGGTTTGTGGGGGCGTGCTTGTCCAGGATAAGGACCACGGCCAGCAAGTGGACCTAGCCACGAAGGTGGTGACGAAACGCGCGCCGACCGAGGCGGAGCTGGCTGCGATGCTCTTCGGCTGGCGCGTGGTGAAGCATGTGAAATCGAACGCGATCGTATATGCGGGCGCGGATCGCACGCTCGGCATTGGCGCGGGGCAGATGTCGCGTGTGGATGCTTCGCGGATCGCGGTGTGGAAGGCGGAGGCCGCTGGCCTTTCGCTCGCTGGAAGCGCGGTGGCGAGCGATGCGTTCTTCCCGTTCGCGGATGGGCTGCTGGCCGCAGCCGATGCTGGTGCGACGGCGGCGATCCAGCCGGGCGGCTCGGTGCGCGACGAGGAGGTCATCGCGGCGGCCAACGAGCGCAATATGGCGATGATCTTCACCGGCGTGCGGCATTTCCGGCACTGACAGCAATTCGGCGCGATCTATCACACCGCGGCCATCGGTCATCCTGAGTCGCGGAGACGACGAAGGACCTCACGCAATCACCTTGCAACGGCTGCGGCGCGTGGAGATATGGCGGATTGATGATCGTCGATCATCGCGGAGCGCAGGATAACGAACATCAGCGGCTGGGCGTGAGGTCCTTCGGCGTCTTCGCTGCCTCAGGATGACCGACTCGCGTCTCCCACCTCACCGGTCAGCATGATTGCTTTCATCGCGAGCACACCCGCTAAGCCGGCGGAATGAAAGCTTTGCGTCTAATTGGCTTCGCCGTCCTCGCTGCGTTTCTGCCGTTCCAGCCGCGTGCGCAAAAAGGCCGTGCCACGAAACCCGGCAAGTAGACGGGTTTCTACGACATCGATGAAGGGACGATCGTGCAGCCGTTCCAGGCGAAGAACTACAACCGCATCGTGGTGCAGCGACGGAAACGCGTCGACCGCTCCGCTGCCCGCGCCGAGCGACAACAGCTACGCAGAGGTGAAGGCGGCGCTGGCTAATAGCACGGAGCCGTTCACCGAAGGCCTGCGCGAAAAGGCTGGCGTGCAGGTGCAGCCCGGCGCCCCCGGTCCGAACGCCCTCGTCATTCGCGCGCGCATCACGAAGAGCGATCCGGGATCGAAAGCGGCGCGTTACTGGGCAAGCTTCGGCGCGGGCGCGGCGAAGGTCGGCATCTCGGGTGAAATCGTCGACGGCGGCACCGGCAAAGTGCTGGCGCGGTGTACGCAGGAACGCCGCTCCGGCGTCCGTCTGTTCGGCGGCGGCTACCGTGAGCTACTGGAGCGTTCGCTGAAGCAGATCGGCGGAGACGTGGCGCGTTTGATCCGCGCCTTTTAGCGCTGCGGCAGATCCGCAGCGGCGAGTAGGCCAGCGCCGGCTACTTGCCGAGCGCCGTCCGGAGTTCCGCCTTGGCCGCTTCCACCTCACGCGGCTGCGCATCGCACAAGAGCAGCGCCCGCAGCTTGTCGCCCTGGTAGTGGCGCACGACGAACTTCTTCTTCGCGTAAGCGCCGCGCAGCTCGACGCGAGTCGGTTGCATGCTGAAGTCGCCCACAAACTCGAGCTTCATATCGAACATCTCGGTCCAGAAATACGGCACCTGCTCGTAGCGGATGCGCTTCTTGCCGGTCATGTTCGCGCCCGCGACCATGCCCTGCTCGCGTGCATTCTCCCAGTGGGTCTGGCGGCGCACGCCGCCCATGATGCGGTCCGGGTAAAACGCGAGGTCGCCCACTGCGTAGATTCCTTTTTCCTCGGTCTCGAGATACTCGCTCACGGGCGAGCCATGCGGGCCGGAGAGCGGCGTGTTTCGCACCAGGTCGAGGTTCGGCTCGGCGCCACAGGCGACCACCGCCACACCGGCTGCGACTCGGTTTCCGCTCTTCGTCTGGATGTTGCGCAGCACGGTCTTGCCTTCGAAGCCGTTGAGGCTTTCGCCGCTGAGTAATGTGACGCCGCTTTTCACGTAGAGGGCCGTCAGCCACGCCGCTGTCTCAGGATCGAGATAGCGATTCAGCAGATTCTGCCCGCGATGCATCATGCTGACCTTGAACTTCATCTGCCGCAGGCTGGCCGCCGCCTCACAGGCAAGCAATCCGCCGCCGATGACCACGATGGCCTTCTCGAGACTCGCCATCTCGCGGAGAGCGAGCGCGTCGCGGATCGTGCGCAGGTAAATGACATTGCCGAGCGACACGCCTGCCACCGGCGGTCGCACCGGGCGGCTGCCCATCGCGAGCAGTGCTTTGTTAAACTCGATCGTCTCGCCATTGCCGAGCACCGCGAGGCGGCGATCAATGTTGAATTGCGTCACCATCGTCCCGAGCCGCGTCTCGATCTTGTGCGACTCGTACCAGCCCGGCTCGAGATGCGGCAGCTTCTTCAGCGGCGGCACTTTGTCGCGCAGAAATGTCTTGGAGAGCATCCAGCGCTTGTAGGGGAGGAGCTGCTCGGCACCTACGAGCGTCACGCTGCCGCGCTTGTCGTATTTCCGGATGCTTTCGCACGCGCTACCCCCGCCGATGCCGCTGCCTATGATGAGATAATCGCGCTGAATCATTTGGGAAAACGAAGACGATAGGAACTCGGCCTAGCCGGTGGCGAGGCAAAAATTCGAGGCAAGTGCGCGTTCGTTAGCTTGGGCAGGATCCTGAGACGACGGCGCAGGGTGAACGGCGAACCATTCGTCATCTGTCATTTCGACCGAAGTGGAGGAATCGCTTACCTGTTTCGGCGGCCAAGCGTGTGGTAATCAGCAGAGGTAAGCGATGTCTCGACTTCGCTCGACATAACAAACGGGCGCTCCTATCCAAGCACAGCCCGGCAAATGATCACCGCGGCGATGATTCCGGCGAGATCAGCGAGCAGCCCCGCGGGAATTGCATGGCGCGTCTGCTTCACGCCGACCGCGCCAAAGTAGACCGCGACGACATAGAAGGTCGTTTCCGTGCTCCCAAAGATCGTGGCGGCCATGAGCGTGACGATGTTATCGGGGCCGAGTCGCTGGACCATCTCGGTGAAGATCGCGAGGCTCGCGCCGCCGCTGAGCGGTCGCATCAGAGACAACGGCAGCAGGTCAGGGGGAAACTGCAGCGGCGCGAGTACCGGCGTTAGGGCGCGGGTCAGCAGATCAATCCCCCCAGCGCCTTTGAACATGTTGATCGCGACCAGCATCGTCACAAGGAACGGGATAATCTTCAGCACGACGCCGAAACCTTCCTTCGCCCCCTCCACAAACTCCTCGTAGACCTTCACGCCGCGGACTGCGGCGTAGAGCGGGAAGAAGCTCAGCAGAAAAGGGATCGCGAGCAGCGAGATCGCGTTCACGCCGCGCACGAATCCATTTTGCGCTGCGGCTTCCGGGCTGAGCGGCAATCCGAACAGACCAGGCCAAACCATCCGTACGAAGAGCACGACAAAAAATGCGGTGAGCAGCCAAACAAGCGCCGAGCCCCACCATGCGGGCTGTGGCACCACCGCTTCCGCGGCGACTGGCGGCGCTGTGCCGTCGGTTGTATCGCCCGGCGCTGGCGCGACTTCCTGCTCGCCGATCGCCGCGGAGCGGTCGGGCCGCGGCTCGATCTCTGGCAAACGGAACGCGCGCATCTTTTCGAAGAGCTTCACCGACGTGATGCCGACCAAAGTCGAGCAACTCGTGGCCAGCAGTGCGGTGCCCACAATGGCTGTCGGGTTGCGCGATCCAGCCGCGGCGAGCAACGCGATCGCCGTTGTCGGAATCAGCTGCACCGAGCTGGTGTTAATCGCGAGGAAAGTGCACATCGCATTGCTCGCGACACCGGGGCGGGGATTCAGCGTCTCCAGGTCGCGCATCGCGCGCAGGCCGAGCGGCGTCGCTGCGTTACCGAGGCCGAGCATGTTCGCCGCGATGTTCATGAGCATGGAACCCATCGCCGGGTGCTCCGCGGGTACGTCCGGGAAGAGCCTGCGCATGACTGGCCGCAACCAGCGAGCCATCCGCTGCACCAATCCGCAGCGCTCCGCCAGCCGCATCACGCCGAGCCAAAGCGCCATGATGCCGATCAGGCCCAGGGCGATCGTCACTGCCGTCTTCGCTCCGTCGAAAGCGCCGTCCGTGACGTCCTTGAACTTGTCCATCCAGCCGCCGATCAGCACGGCGAGGACAACTAGGGCGAGCCAGATGTAATTCAGCACGCGGTTTTATAAGTTGAGGGGAGGCGGCTGCCAAGTGCCCAGCTCGTTCGGCGCGACTGAGTGTGTCGGATGAGCGGGGGGCGCCATTCGTTCAGTTTGTCCGCAGGCCACGCAAGTCGGTGAAAGCGCCAGAATACTGGCGCACTCCAAGACGCTGTCGCGACCTACCCGCTCTGCGTGCGCTTGCGTTTTGGAGTGCGGCGGTATTCCGCCGCTTTCGCACCGGCGCTCAAGCTCAGCCACGATCCGGCGATGCACCGTGCTCAACCCGGCCCTAACTCCCCTTTAGCAAAGTGGCTGCATGCTCGAGCGCAGACTGCGTTTTACCGCCGAGCATGCGCGCGATCTCTTCGCGCCGCGCCTTCGCGTCCACTTCGCGTAACGCGGAATGCGTCCGCCCGCCGCTGACCTCCTTCGTGACCACAAAGTGAGTCGAAGCCGCAGCCGCGACCTGCGGCAGGTGCGTGATGCAGAGCACCTGGTGGTCGCTGGCGAGGGCGCGCATCTTCGCGCCAACGGCATTCGCGATCTCACCGCCCACGTTCGCGTCAATCTCGTCGAACACGAGCAGGGGAATGGCATCCTGAGCCGCGAGCGAGGACTTGATCGCGAGCATCAGGCGCGAGATTTCGCCGCTCGAGGCGATCGACCGCAACGGCTTGAGCGGCTCGCCGGGATTCGGCGAGAAGAGTAACTCCAGCCCATCCGTGCCGCTCGCCCGCGGCTCGGGCACTGGTGTGAGACGCGCCTCAAACCCCGATTGCTTGAAGCCCAGATCGCGCAGATTGCGGCGCACTGTGTCGGAGAGCTTTGGCGCGGCCTTGGCGCGCAGTTTACGCAGCGCATCGGCTGCGCGATCGAGTTCACCGCGTGTCGCGCCGATCTCTTGGCTCAAGCGCTCGAGCACTGCGTCGCGGCCTTCGATTTTGGCCATCCGCGCCGCCGCCTGCTCTCCGAAGGCGATCACCGCCCCAAGGGAGCCGCCGTATTTGCGCTTCAGCGTCTCGAAGAGGGAGACGCGTTGCTCGAGCGCGGCGAGTTGCTGAGGATCGAGATCGAGCTGCTCGACATATTTTGCGAGCGAGCGCGAGATCTCCGATAGCTCCACAACTGCCGCCGCATGGCTGTCGGCGAACTCGGTCACGCCGCGGTCGATCTTTTCCAATTCGCGGAGGAGCCGCTGTGTCTCGGCGAGTTGCGAGAGGACCGACTCGTCGGCTTCGGAGAGTCGCGTCACCACGCCGCTGGCGAGCTCGATCAGTCGCTTGCTGTTACTGGCGAGCTTGTAGCGCGCCTCGATCTCTTCTTCCTCGGCAGGATCGAGCTTGGCAGCGGTGATCTCGTTCACCTGGTGCCGCAGAAGATCGAGCTCTTGCTCCCGCGCTGATTCGGCTGTGCTGAGCGATGCGTGCTCGGCGGTCAGGGATTGGAGCCGCCGGTAATGCGTCTGGTATTCCGCCAGCGCGCCATCGGCGTGCGCGAACGAGTCGAGCAAACCGAGCTGGCGCTCAGGTGAAAGGAGCGACTGGTGGTCGTGGGGACCGTGGAGGTCGACCAGCTCGTCGCCGAGCGACTTCAACACTGCCAGCGTGGTTGGCGAGCCATTGATGAACTGGCGGTTGGCGCCAGCTGTCGAGAGCGTGCGCTTCAAGATCAACTCGCCGGCGCAAGGCTCCACGCCAGCTTCATCCAGCGCGGCATTCAACCGCTCCAGCTCCTTGCCTTCGAAGATGGCCTCGACCGTGCAAAGCTCCGCCCCGGTGCGAATGAGCGACTTGTCCGCGCGTTCGCCTAACAATAACTGCAGCGCGCCGATGATGATCGATTTCCCCGCGCCCGTCTCACCCGTGATCGCGGTGAAGCCTGGCGCGAGCTGCCACTCGAGCTGCTCGACGAGCGCCAGGTTCTTGATTCGCAACAGGGTGAGGACGGCGGGCATGCGCGGTTGAGAGTCGCTGGGGGAGAGTCGAAGGTGGACGCTCCCGAGCTTGTCCTCTCAACCTCAAACCCTCAACTCTCAACTGGTCGTCACCTTTCTCGGGACGGGCACCTCGCAAGGCGTGCCGATGATCCGGTGCGATTGCGCGGTCTGCACCTCATCGGATCCCCGGGACAAGCGGACCCGCTCGTCGATCTACATCGAGACGCCGGAGTGCGCGTTCGTGGTGGATACCGGGACCGACTTCCGCACCCAGGCGCTGCGCGAAAACATCTGGCGCCTCGACGCGGTGATCTTCACGCACTCCCATACGGATCACATCATGGGCTTCGATGATCTGCGGCGCTTCGGTTCCGTCCGCGGCTACATGCCGGTCTATGCATCACGCGACACGATGAACGATCTCCGCCGCGTCTTTAAGTTCGCTTTCGAGGCGGAGACGCAGTTTCCCGGCTATCTTAAACCCGAACCACACATCGTAGACGGTCCATTCCAGCTCGGCGCGACGACGATCACTCCGCTGCCGGTGCCGCATGGTCGCTCACCGGTGAATGGCTATCTCTTCGAGCGCGGCGGCAAGAAGCTGCTGGCCTACTTGAGCGATTGCAGCGAGGTGCCGGAGCACATCGGCGCGCAGATCACCGGCGTGAAGGTGCTGGTGATCGATGCGCTTCGCCCGAACCCGCACCCCACGCACCTGAGCGTGGCCCAGGCGCTGGAGGTCGCGGAACGCGTCCAGGCGGAACGCGCATTCTTCACCCACGTTGCGCACGAGCTGCCGCATTCCGCGGAGGCCGATTTGCCACCGCACGCGCGAATCGCTTACGACGGCCTGAAACTGGAGCTTTGAGGTGAACGCGCGCCCGCTCTTGCTGCTGCTGATCTTTGTGGCAGCCGCGCTCCGCACCGCGTGGGCCGAGCCGGCACTCGCACCGGCGACGATCGTGGTGTTCAACAGCAACGATCGCGAGTCGGCCGAGCTGGCGAAGTTCTACGCCGGGAAGCGCGGCATCGCGCGCGATCACGTCGTCGGCCTGGCGTGCTCACGCGATGAGGAGATCAGCCGCGAGGAATACGACCGCACGATTGCTGCTCCGCTGCGCCAAATCTTTCGGGAGCAGAAATGGTGGACTCTGCGCGAATCAGCCGACGAACCAACCAGGGTCTCCGGCAACACGATCCGCTTCATCGCGCTGATCCGCGGGATGCCACTGAAGATTCGGCCGACCGACGCATACCCAGGCGACAAGGTTGGCAACGGCCCGATCGGCAATCGCAATGATGCGTCCGTCGATTCCGAGCTCTCCGTCCTTGCGCGGTTTAGTTCCGAGGTTTCCGGCGCGGTGACGAACCCGTATTTCCAGAGCTACCGCGCGATCGCGGAAGCTCCGGATTCGCCGGTCATGCTCGTCGGCCGCCTCGATGCGCCGAGCGCGCAAACCGTCCGCCGGATGATCAACGATGCCGTCGAGGCGGAGAAGAACGGGCTCTGGGGCCGTGCCTTCGTGGACGGCGCGCAAAACACCGGCGGGCTGGAAGTTGGCGACCGGTGGCTGCGAGAGACAACCGGGCAGCTGCACAAAGTCGGTGTGCCGGTGGTGTATGACGATGCGCCTGGCATCCTGCCCGACGGTTATCCGGTGAGCGATTGCGCGCTCTATTATGGGTGGTATTCCGATCGCGTTGCAGGTCCCTTCGCGCAGCCGTCGTTCCGCTTCAGCCCTGGTGCGGTTGCGGTTCACATCCATTCATACAGTGCGAGCACGCTGCGCGATCCGGCAGCCAACTGGGTCGCACCGCTCCTCACGCAAGGCGCTGCCGCCAGCCTCGGCAATGTCTACGAGCCATATCTCCAGCTGACGACGAACCTGAGCATCCTGAACGATCGCCTGCTGCATGGGTTCACGTTCGCGGAGAGCGCCTACATGGCGACGCCCGCTGTGTCATGGATGCACGTGATGGTGGGTGATCCGTTGTATCGGCCGTATGCGTCGTGGCTGCAGATCGACGCCAAGGCGGCCACGGCGAAAGCTGCGGTTCCACCTTGGAAGATGTATCACGACTTCGCGGTGCAGAACGTCGCGCGCCCCACGGCGGAATACCGGACGCTGGCCCGGCAGGTCGCGTCGCGCGCGAAGAACGGCCCGATGATCGAGGATCTCGGGTTGATGGAAGCGCGCGACGGGAAGTGGCCTTCTGCTACGACGCATTTCCAGCAGGCGCGCTCACTCTACACGAAACGCGAAGACATCCTGCGCAGCGTGCTGCACGAGGCGGACAGCTGGGCGAAGCAGGGTAAACCGCGGCGCGCGCTCGAGGTCGTGCGCAGCGTGCTGCGGATCGTGTCGGATGCGCCGACGCTCGCGCTGTTTAAGAAGATGGAGCAGGATCTTGCGCCGCCGGCGCCCACACAACCGCAAGTGCAGCCGCAGCCGCGGCGTTGACGACACACCGCGGTATCAACGACAGATGCGGTCATCCCGAGCCGGCGAAGCCCGGCGAGGGACCTCACGCCGAGACGAGAGGCTTGCCTCATCGAGTGTGGACGGGACGGGCGATGGCTTCGCCGCTCCCTCGTCGGCCGGGCAGACTCGAGGTGCTTGCGTGAGGTCCTTCGGCGCGCTCCGCCGCCTCAGGATGACCCGCGCGGGCGGGGGACGACGCCCTAACGAGTGATCCCGCGCTCGCTCGCTGCGATGAACTCCAGGATCTGCGTGATCTCTGGATTCGCTGGCAGCTCCTTCTGGATCGCTTCCACCGCCTGGCGCGTGTTGTACTTCGAGCGGTAGATCAGACGGAACGCTTCCTTGATCCACTTCACGCTTTCGGGCGCGAAGCCGTTCCGTTCCAGACCCACGAGGTTGATCCCGCGGATCTCGGCCGGATTGCCGTCGGCGATCATGAACGGCGGAACGTCCTGCACGATTTTGGAGCAGCCGCCGGTGATGGCGAAGTTCCCGATGCGGCAGAATTGATGGACGGCTGTAAGCCCGCCCATGATCGCGCCATTCCCGATCTGCACGTGGCCGGCGAGCGTGCCGTTGTTCGAGAACACCACCGAATCGCCCACCGTGCAATCGTGGCCGATGTGGCTGTAGGCGAGGAAGTTTCCGCAGCTGCCGATGCCCGTCTTCCCCTCCGCAGTCGTGCTGCGGTTCACTGTCACGAATTCGCGGAAAGTGTTCTCGTCGCCTATTTCGAGATACGTCGGCTCGCCCCGATACTTCAGGTCCTGCGTCTGCTGACCGATCGAGCAGTAGGCGTAGAACCTGTTGCGCGCACCGGCACGCGTCGGGCCGCACAGCGTCACGTGGTGCTGCAGCCAGCATTCGGGCCCGAGCACCACACCGGCTTCGATGATGCAGTAGGGACCAACGATCGTGCCAGGGCCGAGCTCCGCGGCCGGATGGACGATCGCGGTCGGGTGGATCTGCACGTCACTCATTTATCGATGAAGGTGAACATCAGCTCGCCTTCGGAAACGACGCTGTCGTTGACGGTGCAGTGGCACTTCGCTTTCGCGAGGCGGTTGTTGGCGCGCGCCTTTGTTAGCTCCGCGTGAATGAAGAGTGTGTCGCCGGGCACTACTGGTTTGCGGAATTTCACGTCATCCGCGCTGATGAAATAACCGAGGCGACTCGCGCTCTTCGTGATCTTCATCATCAGGATGCTCGCGACCTGCGCCATCGCCTCGACCTGCAACACTCCAGGCATGACGGGGTGCCCCGGGAAATGCCCCATGAAATAGGGCTCGTTGATCGTGACGGATTTCACGCCGGTGATCTTTGTCTCGCTGTCGAAGCCGACAATGCGATCGACCATCAGGAACGGATAGCGATGCGGCAGAATCGACATGACCTGGTTGATGTCGAGCCCACCTTCGCCCGCCGGGAACGCGCGCGGTGGCGTCGAAGGAATCGCCTTCGCGTATTCTTTGGTGAGAGCGCGAGCTAGCTCTGCATTGGGCCCGTGACCGGGTTTCACAGCGATGACGTGGCCGCGGATGCGAGCGCCGAAGAGCGCGAGATCACCGATGACGTCGAGAATCTTGTGACGCACGAATTCATCCGCGAAACGCAAAGGCTCCTTGCTCAGCACCGCTTCGCCGCGGACGACGATGGCGTTCTCGAGGCTGCCGCCCTTGATCAGGTTTTTCTCCATCAGCGGCTGCACGTCTTCGTAAAACACGAAGGTGCGGGCCGGTGCGATCTCGCGCTCGAAGATCGCAGGCGTCACCTCCGTTGAGTAGAACTGCGTGAAGCGTCCCTCCGGCCCTACTTGCGTGCACGAGATGCGGAACTTCTCATCCGGCAGCACGACAAGGAGCGAGCCGCCTTTCGTCTCGATGTGGATCGGCTCCCGCACGGCGAACACGCGCCGCGGCGACTCCTGCTGCGCGAGGCCAGCCTTCTTGATCAACTCGACATACGGACGCGCGCTGCCGTCGCCGATGGGCGGCTCGTTAGCCGTCATCTCCACGACCGCATTGTCGACACCCATGGCGGAGAGCGCGGCGAGCACATGCTCGACGGTGTGCACGCGCATGGCGCCTTCGCCGATGGTGGTCGCGCGCTCGACCGTCTTCAGGTTCTCGATCTTGGCATCGATGGTCGGTTCGTCCTGCAGGTCAGTGCGCTTGAACTTGATGCCGTGGTCGGCCGGCGCCGGTTGCAGGCGCAGCGTCACCTTCTCGCCGGTGTGGAGCGATGTGCCGTCCAAACCGGCTGACTTGGCGACTGTATGTTGAAGATCGGCGGCCATGAGCGCGTAACTAACAAAGATTTGCAGTGGTGACTAGGAGCCATCTCAAACGCCGTCATTCTGAGCGTAGCGCAGCGGAGTCGAAGAATCCCGGCGCTGAACCCTGCAATAAGGCCACGGGATCCCCCGACTGCGCTCGGAATGACCCGCTCTCTGAGGCCGCTTGCCGGGGCACCAGATGCACCGGCGAGCGCCGTTTTGCTTTTGGGGCGGGCAGCCGCAACTTGTTCGGCAACGAAAGGGTTAACCAAGGGACGCTATGAATCGCCACATTTCCATCATCCATCGCGCAACGTGCGCCGCGTTCTGCATCTTCACCGTCGGTTTCGCGCAAGCGCAGCTGCCATCGATTCCGAGTGGAACGATCAGCATCGAGCTGCAGCAGGTGGCGACCGGGCTCGCGTCGCCGGTGGATCTCGTCTCTCCGAACGACGGCACGGGGCGGCTTTTCGTCGTGGAGCAGGGCGGCACGATTCGCGTTTTGAAGAACGGGACGCTGAACGCGTCGCCTTTCCTCAACATCTCGGCGCAAATCAAAGCCGGGGGCGAACAAGGTCTCCTCGGGCTCGCTTTTCACCCGGGCTTTAGCAATTCGGCCAGTCCTGGCTTCCGCAAGCTCTACACTTACCAGACGGAGAACCCGTCAACGCCCGCTGATTTCACGGTACCGGCGAGCCGTTTCGAGAATCAGTGCGTCGTGACGGAATGGCAGGTGTCGGCTGCAAACCCCGATGTCGTCGATCCGGGCACGCGGCGCGATGTGATCCGCATCGATCACCCTCAGGGGAATCATAACGGTGGCGAGATCGGCTTCCGGCCAAGCGACGGCTATCTCTACATCGCGATCGGCGATGGCGGCAGCGGCGGCGATGTCGGAGACGGCCACACGCCGAACCTCGGCAACGCGCAGGACACCTCGAACCTGCTTGGCAAGATCCTGCGCATCGATCCGCTCGCGCCTGCGCTGAACCCGACCGCCGACCCGGTGGCGGGCAACGGCAAGTATCGTAATCCCGCGAACAACCCGTTCGTAGGAGCTCCCGGGCGCGAAGAAATCTATGCGTTCGGGTTTCGCAATCCATACCGCTTCAGCTTCGATCCCGTGGCCGATCAACTGATCGTCGGCGACGTGGGGCAGGGCGCGATCGAAGAGGTTGATGTGGTAGATCGCGGTGGGAATTACGGCTGGAATCGCAAGGAGGGCAGCTTCCTCTACAACGGCGGCTCGGTCTCCCCGGATCCGAATCCGAACCCCGCCTTCATCAATCCCGTGCTCGAGTACGACCACGATGACGGCATCTCGGTCATCGCGGGATTCACCTATCGCGGCGCTGCTGTGCCAGCGCTGGCCGGCAAGTACGTCTTCGGCGATTTCCTGCGACGCGGCACGTCAGGCGGCCGGTTGTTCTATGGCGACCTGAACGCGCGCACGATCCAGGAGCTGCGACTCGGGGTGAATCCGCGCGCCTTCGGCATGCAGATCAAAGGCTTCGGCACGGACGACGCCGGCGAGATCTACGTGCTGGGAGATTCAGGCTCGACCGGTGGTCAGGTGTTGAAGATCGTGCCGATCCCGGCAACGCCAGCGCTCCTCAACCTGTCCACGCGCCTGCGGGCGGAGACGGGTGAGAACGTCGGCATCAGTGGATTCATTCTCACGGGGAGCGCGCCGAAGAACATCGCGATCCGCGGGATCGGGCCCTCGATATCTCATGGTGGGCAGAAACCAGCGTCCGACCGACTGCTAAACCCGGCGTTTACCTTGTTTGACGCCAGCGGCGCTCCCATCGGCGGCAACGATGACTGGATGTCGGCAGCACGGCGACAGGAGGTGATCGATCGCGGCCTGGCGCCGAGCGATCAGCGTGAATCCGCTGAAATCTTCACGCTGCAGCCCGGCGTTTACACCGCCGTGATACAGGGCGCGAACGGCGAGAGCGGCGTCGCGTTGATCGAGCTTTACGATCTCGACCAGGGTGGCCCCGGCAACTTGGTCAACATCTCGACCCGTGGGCGAGTTGAAACGGACGAGCAGGTATTGATCGGCGGGTTCATCATCGGTGGCACGCAGGCGCAGCGGGTAATGGTGCGTGCGCTCGGGCCGTCCTTGTCAGGGCGCGGCATCGCGGGCGCCTTGCAGAATCCGACGCTCGAGCTGGTGAATTCGTCGGGCACGGCTGTCGGCTCGAATGATAACTGGCGCAGCGACCAGGAGAAGGAAATCTCCGAGAGCGGGCTCCCGCCGAGCAGCGATGCTGAGTCGGCGATCATCAGGTCGCTCACGCCAGGGCAGTACACCGGTGTCGTGCGCGGTGTCGGCGACTCGACAGGTGTGGCGCTCGTTGAGGTGTATCGGCTGAACCCTTGAGCGGCCGCGAGGCGCCGGGTGTGGCTGTTAGCGTCAAAACGTTGCGCGCTCAACGCGCGGTCATCCTGAGCCGCGAAGACGGCGAAGGACCTCACGCGTTCCCCAGCGGTTTGCGCGACGTTACGGCAGCAGCACATCCGGGGCGCAGCATCATTTCGGGATCCGCAATGTCACGAGTGGCAGCGAGAGGTCCTTCGTCATCTTCGCGACTCAGGATGACCGCGTTGTTGTAGCGCAACGAATTCGCGTTTTTTCGATCCAGCGTCTGCCGCACTGTTTCGGCGCCTCAGTCGAGATGGCACCAGTCAATCTCGACGCGCTGGCGCTGTGCGAAGCGATCGTGGAAGAACAGCTCCTTGTGCCGGCAACCGTGCTCATGCACGAGCTTGGTGACCTTCACGTCGAAGCAGCAATACTCCGCGATATCGAGCAGCCGCCCCTCACGCCACCATTTGATTGCGTCGAGGCCTGCGGCGGTCTTCTGCAGTCCAAGCGTCGCGGTTGCGATAGAATCCAATCCCAGCCGATGCCCGAGTCGCTGCTCCACATCGACCATCAAGTCGGCGGTTCGCAGTTCATTGATCAGATCGAGGATCGTGTAACCCATGAGCACGTGGTAATCGAAGTTCAGCACGTTGAAACCGACTACGAGGTCGGCGCGCCGCAGCCGCTCGATCAGCTGATTTACGCGCGCCTCGCTGAAGACCTCGTAGGCACCCGTCGCCGTGCTGAAGGTCACGCCGACGGACATGCGCATGTTGCATTTGCGATCCCAGCCGCCCGCGTCGTTCGCCGTGCGCTGCGTTTCCAGATCGAAGTAAACGATGTCGCGCGGCATCGTTCACACTCAACGTTTCACACCCGCTATTTCAATTCGAAATCGCCGCAATCGAACGCCATCATGCGATCGAGATTCGCGAGGCGGAACTGCTCGACCACGGCGCCGTCATCCTGGAACACATGGAGCGACTTGTCGCCGCCGGGCGCGATCACCATCCGTCGAATGCGGCGCGTCTCGCTGATGGTCTGGAGCGGCAATCCGTCGGCTGTTAGAAGCACGCTGCCTTCAGCGTCCGAGCCGGCGATTAGCTCGACCTCCGACTTCTTGTCCTCTTGCAAGGGATTCGGTTGCAGCCGGACCTTTACCTTCTCCACACCGTCGCCGCCCCGTTTCCCGGCGACGGGTTTGCCGTTCTCCACCGCGAATGCCTCATGCGCGACGATCTTCTTCTCGAAGTCCACCTTCCAATCGGACACGGCCTGGCCCGACTCATTCTTCGTCGCCACGAGCGTAAGGCCGCGAGCACGCTGCACGGACTCGCCTTCTTCCAGCAGGAGAAGCCGGTCCGCACTGCGCGAAGCGGCGATCTTGCGCGGCTGCGGATCATCCGGTGAGATCGCGAGCCGTCGCAGAAGCTCCTTGCCGGGCGAGAACTGCTTCACCTCCGTCTCTGGCGAAGCTGTCGCAGGCCGATCGATTACCCACACCGTTTGATCTTTGCCGGAATCGCAGTCGACCGGATTCACCACACCGGGCATGCCGGCCGCCTTGTCGCATGGCGGCTCTGCAGCTGCGGAATCGGTAGCCGCTTTCACATTGCCGTTTTCGTCGCAGGCGAGCGTGACATCGCGGCCAGCGGCAACGGTCGCCACCGCCGTGAACCCGCTGTCGGACGCTTTGATCGAGGTGATCTTCGTCACGCGCGGCGAATCGTCGCTCGTCACCCAATCGTTGAAGAAATAGCCAACGCCTTCGATGTCGACGTCACCAACCGCATACCCGCGCGCGTGGTACTTGCCGGCTGGCATACTCTCGCCGGCGTCGTTCTTTCCGTCCCACGTCGTTCGGAGCGAATCGCTCCCGATCTCGAATTCGTCGATGTCCGCTTCGCGGTGCAGCACGCGGACCAGTTTGCCCTTCGCGTCGTAAATGCCGAGGCTCAGCGTCCCTTCGAGCGGCGGGGGAAGAAAGCTGATGCGCGCGCTCCGGCTGGCCGAGGAGGCAGGTGGTGAATCCTGGGCCGTCGACTCGAAGGCGAGCATCGCCACGGCGGACGCAGTAAGCAGGCTGGCAACTCGCATGCGATTCGTCATTCCGAGGGAAGTTGAGGCATCCCGTGGCTGAACGCGACGTGACGCAGCGGGATGCTTCGACTCCGCTGCGCTTCGCTCAGCATGACACGCGTTTCACCGCCTAGATGTAATGTCGCCACTCGATGTTCGGGAAGAGGTTATCGCGCCACTCGCAATCGGCGAGGAATGCTTCGTCTACGCTGTCACTCATCAGCTGCTCGTGCAGCTTTGTGAAGCGCGCGATGTGATCGTTGGTCCGCTTGGCCGCGTAGTGCTTCGCGGTTCCAGTCTTGATCAGGAACGCCCAATCGCTCGATTGCGCCAGGAGTAGCTCGCGCGCGAGCTGTTTCAGCGCGCGGTCCGCGTTCGTGCTGGGCGCCGAGGCATGCGCTCGCGCCGCTTCGGTCATGCGCCGTGCGGCGGTATGGAGGTGCGGATAGATCCACGCGTTCTTTGGCTCGAGCCAGACGCTCCAGTAGCCGTTCTCGCCCCAACTGGACGCGGCGGGTTGCACCGTCTCCTGTGTCGCATTGTCCTGGAGATACTCGCTCGGCGTGGTCAACCGCACACGGGAGTCGCGTGCAGCGGCTTTGCGGATGAAGGATTCCAGAAAAAGTGGCCCTTCGTACCACCAGTGGCCGAACAGCTCCGCATCGAACGGCATGACCACGATTGGATCGAAGTTCTGCGTTCCGAGGTCATGCATCTGACGCCGGCGTGATTCGAGGAAGTGTTCGGCGTGGGCATGCGCGGCGTTCACCGCCCACCTGCGGTTGTATAGCTCCTTCTCGGCGCCGCGGCCGGTGATCCGATGATATTTGATCCCGGTAAAGCGCGGCGTCTTCGCGCCAGGCCAGACGTAATCCGGCGGCAGATCGAAGCCGATATCGCGGTAGAAATCGCGATACGCCGGGTCACCCGGATAGCCGGCATCCGCGCTCCAGACCTGGCGGCTGGACTCAGGATCACGCGCGAAGGCCGCAGGTCCCGCCGATGTGAAGCAGGGTGCGAAGATGGCGCGGCGCGGGCGCGGTTTGCCGAGCATGAGCCCATGCGCATCGAGCATGAACCAGCGGACGTTTGCTGCGGCGAGAAGCTTCTCCAGGCCCGGCGCGTAGGCACACTCCGGCAGCCAGAATCCAGCGGGGTCCGCGCCAAAGGTTTCACGATACGAGTCCCGTCCGATCAACACCTGCGCGCGGACCGCTTCCGGTGATTGCGCGAGCAACGGCAGCAGCCCGTGCGTCGCTGCGCAGCCGATGATCTCGAGCACGCCCGCGTCGCGCAGCTTCCGCAGCACAGCCACCAGATCGCGACGCCATTCGTCGACGAAACGCCGTCGCGTTTCCGCGAGCCAGTCGCAGTAGAAATGCGCCAGCTTCCGGAGTTCCTCGTGCTCCGCGTTGCGCTCGATCTCGCGTCGCGCCAGCTCGATGAGCGCATCGAGATGCCGCACGTATCGCGTTTGCAGGAGATCGTCCTGCAACATCGCGCAGAGCGTCGGCGTCAGGCTCATGGTGAGCTTGAACGCGACGCCGTCGTGGACGAGGCGCTGCATCATCGCGAGCAGCGGGACGTACGTCTCGGTGATCGCCTCGAAGAGCCAGTCTTCCTCGAAGAACTCCTCGTGCTCCGGATGGCGCACAAACGGAAGGTGCGCGTGCAGGACGAGTGCGAGATTACCACGCATCAGGCGAGCACTTTTGCAGCCGGTGTCCAAACTCGCAATGACTGTGGCGAACGCAACGCGGTCATCCCGAGCCAGCGAAGACGGCGAGGGACCTCACGCATTCACTTTAGGGTTTTGATGTCGACGATGTGGCTACCACCCAATAGGAACCCGGTGGCTTCGTCGTCGCGTCTCCCTTTCCTCAGACCACACACTGCGGTCGTGAGGTCCTTCGGCGCGCTTCGCCGCCTCAGGATGACCGCGGGTGTTTGCCGCGCCTCAAGGAGACGCGGAGCCTAGAGCGTGCGGCAGAAATCCTGGAAGCGATCGAGACCCTTTTTGATGATGTCGATGCCGGTCGCGTAGCTGAGGCGGATCGTGCGGTCGTCGCCGAAGGCAGCGCCTGGGATGACGGCGACGTTTGCCTTGCTCAGGAGACGATCGGCAAAATTCTGCGAGCTGAGGCCGAGCTGGCTGATGTTCACCAGGATGTAAAACGCGCCCTGCGGCAGCACGGCGGTGATGTTCGGAATCTTCGTGATTCGGTCGTACATGTAGCCGCGGCGCAGATTGAACTCTTCGCGCATATCGGCGAGCGGCTGCTGATCGCCCTTCAAGGCGGCAAGCGCACCGCGCTGCGCGAACGATGTGGGGTGCGAGGTGCTGTGGCTCTGGATTGAATCGGCCGCCTTGGCGACGTTCTCCGGCGCGGCCATGTAGCCGAGACGCCAGCCGGTCATCGCGTACGCTTTGCTGAAGCCGTTGATCGTGATCGTGAGGTCGTAAGCTTCTTTCGAAATCGACGCGACGCTGACGTGCTCCGTGTCATCGTAGACGAGCTTCTCGTAAATCTCGTCGGAAAGAATGTTGATGTCTTCCTCCGCGGCGACTTCCACGATGGCGCCCAACTCCTCGCGCGTGTAGACGGCGCCGCTCGGGTTGTTCGGGCTATTCAGGATGAGCATCTTCGTGCGCGGCGTCATCGCGTTCTCGAAATCCTCTGCGCGCATCTTCCAGCCATTGCGCTCGGTCGTCGGGATGATGACTGGCTCAGCGCCGGCGAGACGCACCATGTCGGGGTAGCTGACCCAATACGGGGAGGGGATCAGGACTTCGTCCCCAGCCTGGCAGGTGGCGAGGATCGCGTTGTAGCAGGCATGCTTGGCGCCGCCGCTTACGACGATCTGGCTGGCCTTATAGGTCAGGTTGTTGTCCGCCTGAAGCTTGTCCGCAATCGCCTGACGTAGCTCCGGCAGACCGGCCGTGGGCGTATACTTGGTGAAGCCGCTCTCGAGCGCCTGGATCGCGCCGGCCTTAATGTGATCTGGCGTGTCAAAGTCAGGCTCCCCAGCGCCGAACCCGCACACGTCCAGACCTTCGGCGCGCATCGCCTTCGCCTTGCTGTCGATAGAGAGCGTGAGAGAGGGAGTCAGAAGGGCGGCGCGGGCGGAAATTTCCATGGCTGTGGGAGTTAGGTTGGGACTGAGGAATCAGGGGGAGCGCAAGCTATTGGCCTGCGTAGTAACTTTCAATCAAAGGTTTGAGGTTATTCTCGTCGATCTGGATGATGCCCATCTCGCGCTTCGCATTGTCGGCCGAATCGGAGGCATGGGCGGCGTTGACCATGATGTTTTGGCCGAACTCCTTGCGGATGGAACCCGGAGGCGCCTTGCTTGGGTCGGTAGGTCCGAGCACGTCGCGAATCTTCCGCACGGCGTCCTCGCCCTGATAGACAAGAGCCACGATCTTTTCGGACCCAGGCTGCGTCCGCTGCTCGGCGCTGACCGCACTCGGTCGGCCGCCCGACATGAACTCGACGATGTCTTCCCAGGCATTCCGCCCCTTGTCACCGCCGAGTTTGTCTTCGAGCACCTCGAGCACGGGGCCGTAGAACTCTTCGGCCTGCGCCACGCTCATGCGGTGCACCTTGAAGCCGACGATGTAGAGACCCGTGCGCGAAAACACTTCAATCACACCGCCCGGGCGAAGGTTTGGGAATTTGAAGTTATCCGGTTTAATCAACACGAGCGTCTTCTCGACGTTGCCGCCGCTCGGGTAACCGATCACCTTGTCGAGGATTCCGCCGTCGATATCCGAGTATTCCGCCCAGAGCTTGAGGTCCGCTTCGACTGACTTCGCGTCGAAGGAAGCGAGCACGCCGGGCTCGAAGTAGGTCACTTTGCCGCCATCCTCCGCGATGTAATCGCCGAACGTGTCGCGCACCGTCTCGCCGCTGGTCCGCTCGTGCACGATGTGGCCGACGACCTGGTGGATCTTGTTGATCGCATCCGGGCCGCGGAAGACGAGCAACAGCACGCGCGCGCGCTGGCCATCCTTGCTGCTGCTGAAATTCTTCAGCACGTACTCGCGGATCAGCTCCTGGGTGGCGCGATGCCGGGCTTCCGTCGCGCTCACGATGGTCTCTGCGTAGCGTTTCACGAGCTCGTCGCTCGGCGCGAACATGCGCGAAGCGACCAGATCCAGCCCGGTGCGCGAGATCAGACGTGAGATGATGCCGCCGGTGCGCGATTTGCGCATCGAGTATGGCGTGAGGATGACGTAAGCGAGTTCTTCGGCCTGCATAATGGGTCAGCGGTCCGACAGACTAACCGCGTAGATGCAGGAAGCAGGGGCCCGCTAAGGGTCGGGCAAGGTGCTTACAGCGGGTGTGCGCGTCAACCGCGTTTTTGCCGCCCTCCTGCTCATAATCTTGATCTTACTCCTAATCCTCGTCCCGGCTGTGGGGGCGGGGAAGATTAAGATTATGATTAGGAGCAGGAGGAGCCGCCAGCAGCGCGATCCATTTTCCGCGGCGCCGCACCTCCAGTGTCTGGAACCCGTTTGCCGTCAGCGCGTCGCTGAGTTCACGCTCCTGTCGGCGCAGCACGCCGGACAGAATCATTCGCCCGTCGGCCGCGAGCCGCCGCGCCCACTTCGGCAATAGCGACACCAGCAGCTCTGAGTAGAGATTCGCCGCGATCACGTTGAACTTCCCCGGAAGCGGCGCGGCGGCGTCGCCCACGATGAACACAACGCCGCGGATCTGATTTGCGCGAGCGTTCTGCTTCGCCACCGAGACCGCCAGCGGGTCATTGTCGATTGCAATCACTTCGCGGGCGCCGAAACGCCGTCCAGCAAGCGCGAGAATGCCGGAGCCCGTTCCGACATCCAGCATCCGCCAGTCTGCCGCGAGCCGGCGCGAGATGCGCTCGAGCATCCTCAACGACATCGCCGTTGTCGCATGCTCGCCAGTTCCAAACGCTGCACTTGCGGGGATGACAAGCCTCCGTGCCGAGCTGTCGATTGTGGCTACGTCTTCTGCCGCGGCCACCACGACGAGCCGAGCACCGATCCGCAGCGGCTTCGGAGCTTGCGCCGAGAAATAGCGCGTCTGCCAACCCGACGAAAGCTCGTCGACTGATCCCCCGAACGTCGCCGCAAGCTCGCGCGCTTCAGCCAGCGTCGCGCAAAATGCCTCCACTTGCAGCCGTTTCGCATGCGGCCGCTCGATCACCGCATAGCTGTCTCGCGTCTTCTCACCGAGACGGGTGCTGTTTTGCGCCAGCCAACTCGCGCTCGCGGCCTTTCGCCAGATGCAGTTCCCGCGCGCGCCAGCCATCCGTAATCTCTAGCTCGGCGCGCAGTACCCGGCTAGAACTCACTCCATGAGCCAGCTGAATTTCGTGCACCGCTACGTTCCCGCGGAGGGCGAAAACTCGCGCGTGCTCCTCCTGCTGCACGGCACCGGAGGCAACGAAAACGACATGTTGCCGCTCGGCCGCGAGTTCGATCGCACGGCGGCACTGCTCAGCCCGCGCGGCAACGTCTCGGAGAACGGCATGCCGCGCTTCTTCCGCCGCTTCGCGGAGGGGGTATTCGATGAGGAGGACGTGATCCGCCGCGCTCATGAGCTGGCCGATTTCGTCACCGCCGCAGCGAGCACCTACAGCTTCCACCCCGCCGACGTCACTGCGATCGGCTACTCAAACGGCGCGAACGTGTCAGCCGCCATGATGTTGCTTCGGCCGGAAGTCCTGAGCAGGGTGGTGATGTTGCGCGCCATGGTGCCGCTGTCCGATCCAGCGGGAACGGACCTCACCGGAAAACGCGTGCTGATCAGCTCAGGCGCGTCCGATCCGATTGTGCCCGTCGAGAACGCGCAGCGCCTTGCGGCGCTTCTGGAGCAACGTGGTGCAAACGTGGAGCTCGCCATTCACCAGGCGAGCCATGGGTTAGTGCCCGCTGATCTCGCTGTGGTGAAGCGCTGGCTCGCCGCGTAAACCGTCGCGGCACGGCACCGCGATCGCGCCCCTGGTGATCGCAGAGCTGACGCTCGGCGTCAGGATTGCGCCGCCATGGCGTATCGCCGCATGCATGCCCGCCTTTCTGGTGGCGGTCGAAACAACGTCGCCACACTGCTGTCTCAGACAGCGTAGCCAGCAACTGCCCGATGAAGCTGCAGCTACTCGAACCGGAGCGCCTTCACCGGGTCGAGACGCGCGGCGAAGTAGGCCGGGATGGCAGCGAAGACCCAGCAAATCACGAACGCGCCGATGCAGACGATCGCCACATCACCGGGCACGACCTGCGCCGGAATCTCCGAGAATTGGTAGACCTGCCGCGGGAAGACCTCGATGCCAAACGTGCTCGCGAGCGCCTGGCTGAACTCGTTCCGATAGCGGATCAGCGTCATGCCCAAACCGAGGCCGGCCAGCGTGCCGAAGACTCCGACCACCATCCCCTGGCCGAGGAACACCCACACGATCTGCCACACCGTTGCGCCGAGCGCTTTCATGATGCCGATCTCGCGCCGCTTCTGCACCGTGACGGTGATGAGCGTGTTCATGATTCCGAACGCCGCCACGATGACGATGAAGAACAGCAGGAAGAACATGACGGTGCGCTCGAGCCGGATCGCTTCGAAATACTGGCTGTTCATATCGATCCACGTCTGCGCGTACTCCGGCGGCTTGAGGTAGCGCTCGATCGCGCCTTTCACCCGCTCCGCACTGTAAGGATCAGTCGTCTTGACGATGATCCCGTGCAGCGAATCCTCGAGACCGTAGAGTTCCTGGCCGACGTGCACCGGCACGAGCAGGAACTCCGAGTCGTGCAGGTAGTGGCCGGTCTCATAGATACCGGTGACGGTCAGCTCCTTCGGCAGCACCACTTCGCGCAGCTGATCGACTGCTTCCTTCTCCTGAGCGCCGTCGCGCGTCTCGAGTTTCTTAATGCCGTCGAGAATCTGGCTCAGATTGCCCGGCGAATAGACGGTGAGCTTGTCGCCGATGCCGATCTGCAACTTCCGCGCAAGCTCGACGCCTAAGACCGCATGATCGCCGTTCAGATCCAGCTCGCCGGCTTTGATGAACTTGCGCAGCGGGATGACGTTCTCCTGTTCTTCAGGATCGATGCCGCGCATGATGGGCGCGAGACGGCGACTGGCGAATTCCACGATCACCGGGCCCTGCACATACGGCGCGGTCGCGACGACGCCTTCCGTGTTGCGCACCTTCACGGTCAGGTCGCGCCAATCCGTCAACACAGCCTGCGTCGTGACCGTGATGTGTGCGTCGAAATCGATCACCTTCTGCCGCAGCTCGCGATCGAAGCCCGTCATGACCGAGATGACGAGGATCAGCACCGTCACGCCGAGGGTCACGCCGATGATCGAGATCAAGGTGATGATCGAGACGAAGGTGCGCTTCGGCTTCAGATAACGAAGCGCGAGAAATAGGCTGAAGGGCAGCTTCAAAGCGCGGTTACGGTCGGCAGAAACGCTGGTCACGCCAGCGGGAAAGCTCTCGTGTGGTGCCCGCCCGAAACGCGCGGTCATCCTGAGCCGCGCAGACGGCGAAGGACCTCACGCTCGAAGTGACGATGCTGCCTACCAAGCGGTGCGGAGGCGAAGCGCTGATACCGAAGGGTGCTGGCGCATCGACGGACCTCGCTTCATCCTCGACATCGCGTGAGGTCCTTCGCCGTCTGCGCGGCTCAGGATGACAGCGCGATGCGCGTGCGATGCTTAGCTCTGAATGGCGTGCGCTTTCAGCTCTTCGAGCGAGACGAACTCCAGCGCTGAGGAGTGCGTCGCCTCGAGATCGACTTTGCCCGGCAAACCGCGTTTCAGCGCCGCCTGCCAGCGAGTGACGCAGACGCACCAGCGATCGCCCGGCTTCAGCCCGGGAAAACCATACTCGGGGCGCGGCGTGATCAGGTCGTTGCCATCGATCATCGAGAAATCGAGGAAGTCCTGATCCACCTGCACACATACCGTGTGCAACCCGCGATCCTCCGGGCCAGTGCGACAATAGCCGTCGCGGTAGAACCCCGTCAGCGGATCGCGGCAGCAGCATTGCAGGTCGGAGCCCAGCACGTTTGTCGGCATGCCGCGAACCTTCACTGCGTGACCGCACTGCGCATCTCAAAAGAGCGATGCACCGCCGCGATGCGAATAACCGTTAATGGAGCAGCGGAAAGAAAAGGTCGCCTTCTGGTTGATGCCAGCAGCCGATGCTCGCGCGGTCTTCGCATCGCTGGTCAACGATCTTGCGAAGCGTCTCCACGCACCGGTCTTCGAGCCGCACGTGACGCTGCAAGGCGCTGAACTTGAGGAGCGGCGGGCGATCGAGGTGCTCAACGACGCCGGCGCAACGAGTGCGCCATTGCAGCTGCAAGTGGCCGCGGTCCAGTCCTCCGAGAAATACACGAAGACGCTTTACGTCCAGTTCGCGCGCTCCGAAGAAGCCGCGGGGCTGAGCAATGCAATCACGCGTGCGGTCGGCGACAACGGCTACAATTTCGATCCGCATCTCAGCTTGCTCTACAAGACGCTGCCTGAAGCCGTAAAACTGGAACTCGCGCGCGAGACGAAGATTCCGCTCCAGCAGGTGAGCTTCGACGCCTTGCAGCTGGTCAGCATCCCGCGCACGATCGAATGCGCGGGGGATGTGCGCGCCTGGCGCACCATCGCGGAGTGCCGCCTCACCCCAACATCGAAATGAATACGAAAATCTTCGGACAACACGACGAAGCGACGATCAGGCAGATCGAGACGTGCGTCGCCGCAGGTGGCGCGCGCGGCGTTCTCTGCGCAGATGGCCACAAAGGCTACGCGCAGCCGATCGGCGGGGTCGTTGCTTACAAAGACAAGATCTCGTTCTCTGGCGTCGGATTCGACATAGCGTGCGGCAATCTCGCGATCCGGACGGACGTCACGCGCGATCAGGTTGCACCCGCGATGGGGGCGATCATGGATGAAGTCGTCAGCGACATCTCTTTCGGTGTGGGCCGCACGAGCAAGACGCGGATCGATCACGAGCTGTTCGAGGATGAGACGTGGAAGCTGAAGCCGCTGCGCGAGCTCAAGAAAATGGCGGCGGAACAGCTCGGCACCGTCGGCAGCGGCAATCACTACGTCGATATTTTCGCCGACGAGCAGGATCGCATCTGGGTCGGGGTACACTTCGGTTCACGCGGACTTGGCCACAGGACGGCGACGCATTTCCTGCGAGCGGCCGGCGGGAAAGACGGGATGGATGTGCCTCCGACGGTGGTCGAGGAGCGATCGGAGCTGGGGCAGGATTACATCGCCGCGATGAAGCTCGCGGGGCGCTACGCCTACGCCGGGCGTGAAGCCGTCGCGCGGCACGTCGTCCGCGGGATTCTCGGCGCGCGCGCGCTCGAGGAGGTGCACAACCATCACAACTTCGCGTGGCGTGAGGAGCACGAGGGCGAGGAGTATTGGGTCGTGCGTAAAGGAGCGACGCCTGCATTTCCAGGCCAGAAAGGGTTCATCGGCGGGAGCATGGGGGACGACGCGGTGATCATCGAAGGCGTCGATTCACCGACTGCGCGGGAGGCGCTCTTCTCCACCGTGCACGGGGCCGGTCGCGTGATGTCACGCACGGCTGCGAAAGGAAAATTCCAGAAGGTCGGCGGCAAGCGCGTGCGCATGGAAGGTTTGGTGCGGCACGACGAGATGGTGAAGTGGCTCGAGGAGAAACAGGTTGTGCTGCGTGGCGGCGATCTCGACGAAGCACCGCAGGCTTATCGTCGGCTGCCGGAAGTGCTCGACGCGCACGAGGGAACGATCCGGATTTTGCACACCTTGCGCCCGCTCGGCGTCGCGATGGCCGGCAAGGACATCGTCGATCCGTATAAGGACTGACGCTCTTCTCGACGCGCGGTTCCAATTAGCGCGTCATGTCGAGCGAAGCCGAGACATCCCGTGACGCGAGCTGTCCGTGGCGCGAGCTGTGGGTAATGCCGCGGGATTCCTCGGCTTCGCTCGGAATGACGGCGTGTTCGAGCTAGATCTCGAACAAACGGAACGGCTGCTTATCCGGCGCTTGCTTCTGCAGCAGCGGAGCGGCCACGTTGAAGACCGGCACGTTCGTCGCGGTCGCGCCTTCTGCCGTTCCGTTGTGGGCATGCCCATGGAAACACGCGCTGACGCGGAACCGGTTGATCGGTTCTTCCAGTCGGGTCGAGCCGAGGAACGGAAAGATCTCCGGCGGCTCGCCTTCCACTGTGGCGCGCACCGGCGCGTAATGCAGCAGCACGATGCGCCGCTCGGTTTGTAACTTCGTCAGCGCCTGCTCCAGCCGCAGCGCCTGGTCGATCGCTTCCTGCACGAACGTTTTGATCAGCGGCTCGCCCCACGCGTTCAGCATTCGCCGGCCGAAGCCACCGCCGAATCCGCACACACCAGCGAAACCGACGCCCTCAATCTCGACCGCTTCGCCATCCAGCATCTCGACGCCTGCTTCTTCCATTACCTTGATCACGGCTTCGGGATGCGCCGATTCGAAGTCGTGATTCCCGAGCACCGCGATCACCGGAATGCGCAGATACGAGCGAATGTCGGCCGCCAGCAGCTCCGCTTCTTCCGCTAACCCGTAGTCCGTCAGGTCGCCGCACATCAGCAGCACGTCCGCTTCGCGTGACGCGGTCGCGAAGAGATCCTGCATCTTGCCCTTCGAGTGTTTGCCGTAGTGGACATCAGCCGTCGCTGCGATCCGCATCTTCTTGCCGTCTTTGGCCATGAACTAGGAAACGGTTTGCCGCGTCGCACCGGACGCGTTCGCGTCATCCCGACCGCAGTGGAGGGATCCCGTGGCTGAACTCACCGGTATCGCCACGGGATCCCTCGACTGCGCTCGGGATGACTGCGTGAATACACGCCGGGATCCCTCGACTGCGCTCGGGATGACTGCGTGAATACACGCCACGGGATCCCTCGACCTTCGCTCGGGATGACTCCGTGAATACACGCGGAGCACGGAAGCGCCGCGTTTGTTTGTCGTGAGTACCACCGCAGCCTTGCCGCCCGAAACCGAACGCTTTTACCGCGAGTCGATGCGGACGTTGGCCGAAGCGGGAATCCCGTTCATGGTCGGCGGCGCTTATGCATTTGGCGTCTTCACCGGCATCTCGCGGCACACAAAGGATCTCGACGTTTTCCTGCGGCCGGCTGACGTCGAGCGCGCGCTGGATCGCTTCCGCGCGGACGGCTTCGAAGCGGAGCTGACGTTCCCGCATTGGCTGGCCAAAGTTTACTGCGGCGACGATTGCCTCGACCTGATCTTCCGCGCAGGGAATGGCCTCTGCGAAGTGGACGATTCCTGGTTCGAGCGCGCGCGCGAAGACGACGTGCTCGGTGAGCGCGCCTTGCTCACGGCGCCGGAAGAGATGCTGTGGATGAAGGCCTACATCATGGAGCGCGAGCGCTTCGATGGAGCGGATGTCGCGCACCTGATCCACAGCTGCGCCGAGCGGCTCGACTGGGCGCACCTCGCGCGGCGTTTCGGAAGTCATTGGCGCGTGTTGTTGAGCCATCTCGTTTTGTTTGGCTTCATCTATCCGTCCGAGCGGAATCGCATTCCTTCGTCGCTCATGAGCGACTTGCTGCAGCGCACGCAGGAAGAGCTCAGCGCGACGTCGGGCGATCGTGTCTGCCGCGGCACGCTGATCTCGCGCGCGCAATATCTGCCGGACGTGCACGAACGCGGTTATCGCGACGGCCGGCTCACCTCCGGTTCGCACATGACTGAGGCGGATATCGAGAGCTGGACGGCGGCGATCGACGAGAAGGATCGCCCGCAGTAGGCGCGTTGTAGCGTGCGCTCTCCTCAACGCAGGGCTCTGCGCGTGGCCGCACTCTGGGTCTTCGCTGAGGACAGCGGACGCTGCGACCGCCTCGGTTGAGTCGGTGCACCGGAAGGCTGACACTCTCTCGCATGAACGACATCGTTGGCATCGATCTCGGCACGACTAACTCCCTCATCGGGATCATGGACGCCGGATTCCCGATCCTGCTGGCTGATGCGAATGGCGAACGCCTGACTCCGTCGGTTGTTCACTTCTCGGGCGCGGGCGCTCCGATTGTCGGCCGACCTGCCGCGCGGATGCGTGTAGTGAGTCCGGCCGACACTGTCTATTCGGTGAAACGCTTCATCGGCGTGCGTGGTGACGAGCTGCGCGAAGACGACGAGGCGGTCAGCTATCGACTGCTCCGCACGCCGGGGCAATCGGTGCGTATCGCCGCTGGCGCGAAGGAGCATTCGCCTGAGGAGATCTCCGCGGTCATCCTGCAGAAGCTGAAAGCAGACGCGGAAACAGCGCTGGGCCGGCCGGTGAGTCGCGCCGTGATCACGGTGCCGGCTTACTTCAACGACGGCCAGCGGAACGCGACGAAACGTGCGGGCGAGTTGGCGGGCTTCGTGGTGGAGCGAATCGTGAACGAACCCACCGCCGCCGCGTTAGCGTACGGCCTCGATAAGCTGAAGAGCCGCGCGAAGATCGCCGTCTACGATCTCGGCGGCGGCACGTTCGACATCTCGATTCTCGAGCTGAATAACGGCGTCTTCGAAGTCCTCGCCACGAACGGAAACACGCATCTTGGCGGCGACGACATCGACCAGGCGATCGTTAGCCGGTTGCGCGAAAAGAGCGGCCTCACTGGGGACGACGCAACCGCGGTATCGCGGCTGCGAGAAGCTGCGATCGAGGCGAAGCATAGGCTTTCAGCCGAACCCGTCGCTCGCATCGAGCTGCCGTTCGTGCGCGCTACGGAAAGCTTCACCTACGAGCTTTCACGGGCCGAGTGCGACGAGCTTAGCCGTCCGATCATTGAGCGGACACGCGCGCATTGTCTGCGCGCGCTAGCTGACGCGAAGCTCGGGCCAGCCGATCTGGATGAAGTGATCCTCGTCGGTGGCGCAACGCGGATGCCGCTCGTGCAGGCGACAGTGGCGGAGATCTTCGGCCGCCCGCCAAACCTGTCGCAGAACCCAGACGAGGCGGTCGCGATTGGCGCGACGATTCAGGCCGGCATCCTCTCGGGTGCTGTCCGCGATGTGCTGTTGCTCGACGTGACGCCGCTCTCGTTAGGCATCGAGACGTTTGGCGGATTGATGAACGTGATCATCCCGCGGAACTCGACCATTCCGATCAAAGCCGGCGAGATGTTCACGACGGCGGTGAACAACCAGCGCGCGATGCGGATCCAAGTGCTGCAGGGTGAGCGCGAGATGGCGCGTGACAACTGGGCGCTGGGCGAGTTCGACATCGCGTTCGAGCCGGCGCCGAAAGGCGTGGCGCGAGTCGGTGTTCAATTCGAGATCGACGCGAACGGCATCCTGCACGTGCTCGCGCGCGATACGAAAACCGGCGCGGAGAAGATCGTGGAGATCAACAGCGCGGTCGATGTGTCGGATGAGGCGGTGGAGGCAATGATTGGCGACTCGCTGGAGCACGCCTTCGAGGACATGAACGAGCGCGTGTGGACGGAGGCGAAGCTAAAGGCGGAGGAGATGCTGGGCGCGGTGGAGAATGCATTCGCGCTGGTCGGTGACGCGGTGCCTGCAGACGAGAAGGCGCAGGTGGCGCGGCTCGTGGCGGAGCTTCGCAGTGCCCTGGAATCAGGCGAGGTGCAACGCCTGAAGAACGCGAACAGCGCCCTCGACAAAGCAACGGAGCCGATCGCGGCGTTGCTGGTGGAGAAGGCGATGGCCGACGCGGGCCTTCGCTGATCCTGTAGCCGCGGCCTATGACCGCCGAAGAGAGCCAACGGCAGCTTCGGTCGACCGAGAGTGTGTGATGCAGTTCTTCGCGCTGTCATTCTGAGCGGAGCGAAGCGGAGTCGAAGAATCCCGTGGCGTCACCTTTAAGCTTACGCCGCGGGATTCCTCCACTTCGCTTCGCTCCGGTCGGAATGACCGGCTTCTGCGGCGCAACGTCCGTTTAGCAAGCGCGCGAGTTCGCCGCTTCCAATGCCGCAGAGCTTCGGCGGTCATACACTGCCGCTAGAAGATGGGTGGAGGCGGTGTCGCGCCGGGTGATCCTGATGGCGCAGCTGATGGAGGCGCGGCGGGCTCAATAACACCGTCACCGGGCGCCGGCAGTGGCGTCGTTGCCATTGCCGTCCTGGCGCCGACTTCATCGAGCAGCTTCTTCTCCTCCGGATAGAGCGCTCCCGTGCGCGCGGCTGCGATGAACTCCTTGGCGACGTCGATCTGATTATCGTCCACGTAAAGCACTGCGGCGATGACGGCCTCATGTGGATCTTCGAGCTCACCGCGCGGCACCTTCTGCAGGATCTCGATACCCTGTGCGGTTCTGCCGGAAGCATAGAGCGCGAACGCGTAAGTCACGGCGCACCGGACGTTGCCTGGCGAGGCATCGAAGGCCTCCTTCGCTTTGCGCTGCGCTTCGTCGGTCTTCGGCGCCACGATGAGCGCGAGGCGGGCGTAGTTCGCGATCAGGAGCGACTCGCGGGGTGAGCTTTCGTGCAGTTGCTTGGCGATGCTCAGCAGCTGGCGGGTGTTGTTGCCGGCGCGGTAAATGCGGTAGAGCGCGTCGAGCGCTTCACGGCGTAGCGGTGTGTGCTTGGCGACGCGGAGCCAGAGCTGTTCGGCTTCGGCGGGCAACTCCCACTTCGTCGCCAGGCGCGCGAGATGCAGCTCCCGCTCGGGGCTCTCGGCCGCGGCGCGTTCTGCAGCCTTCCAGAGCGCCGGGAACTCGCTTTCGCTGCCTGATTGCTTCATCTGGCGCGAGCTGTAGGCCTGAAATGCGAGCCGCAGGAATTCCGAATCACGCCAACCGGTGTTGCGCGTCCAGCGTTTCAGACGCGACCAGTTCTTTAGTTCCGCGAATGCTTCCGCGACGGCGATCGCAGGCGGCGGCGTGCTCGTTTGCTCCGGCGGAAGTTTGTCGGACCACTTCAACACGTCGGCCGCCATGCCGTTCTTGTTCATCCAATCCATCAGCCGCGCGAGGTCGCCCGGATCGCGCGCCGCGACCGGCTTCACCTTCTCGAGCACCGCGTCGAACTTCTTCAGGTCGAGCTTCCGATAGAAATCGAGCGCGAGCAGGTAATCGGCGAACGTGACCTGCGGATGCATCTGGAGCTCCTGCGCGAGAATGTCGGCGCGCTCGAGTTCGTCACGTTGGACGGCATCGGTGAGGAGTGCGCGCAACGAGCCGGCGCGGAAGCCCTGCACCTTGCGCAGACGCTCGAGGATGTTCAGCGCCTCTTCGTACTTCTGCGGCTCGGGAGATCGGATGCGGAGAACGGCAAGGTTGAACTGGTATAGATCGCTTGTTGGCTCTTTCGCCACCGCGGCGGCGAAATGATCTTCCACCGCCTTTTCATTCCCCTGCGCCTTGGCGAGCCAGCCGGCAACCACGTGATAAGCCGGTTTGTCACGATCCGGCTCGGCCACATTGTCGACCGCGCGGCGAGCGGTATCGAGCTGGCCGAAGCGAAGCGCTGCGGAGGCGAGATTGAGTTGAGCGTCGAGGCTCTGCGGCAGCACGCGCGCGATCTGGGAACGCCATGCAACCGTCTCCGGGCGGTGCTGCTTCTCTGTGGCATCCGCGAGGATGTGGAATGCGGCGACGGAATCCGGGCGGACCTGCAGGATCTGTTGCGCGGCAGCGCTCGCGCCATCGAGGTCCTGTTTCTGCAGCATCTCGTTGGCGCGCGCGACGAGGCGTGACTCGCGCCAGGTGCCGTACGCCCGCGGCGCGTAGGTGAGCAATAGCGCCGCAATGAGGAAGCCCGCAACGAGGGAAGCCGCATAGACCGCGATGCTCGCCTTCGAGATGCCGCGGCGGCTGGTGCCGTGGACCGACTGCACGCGCCGCCGACGCCGCACGCGATTAACATCTTTCGCCATCCGCGCTCTCTATTCCAGAGCGGTGACAGGTTTGCAAACTTCTGCGCAGGAGAAGAGCGCGGGCGTGAGCTGCGGGGGCGATGCGGGGATTCTGACGATTCGGCTGTCGTTGCAGTTCAAAGGAGCGTCTGGGGCGTGGCGCGGGGTGTAGGTAGCTCTGAGTTTCAACTCGTGACGTGAGGTCCTTCGCCGTCTGCGCGGCTCAGGATGACCTGCGCGGTGGGAGCGCACGCGAATTAGAGCGCCGCTTACCGTCGCAGGCGCACTAGGCGTGTGCTTCTCGCACAACCGGGACGTCTTCGATCTGGTCTTCCACACGTTCGCGCAGCCGCCGTCCCCACACGTAACGCGCGAGCAAGACCTTGAGCGTGGCGGTGAGCGGCACGGCCATGATCGGCCCGAGCAAGCCGCCGATGAGCAAACCCCAGACGAAGATCGAAACAATGACCGTCATCGGGTGCAGGCCTACGGAGTTCCCGACGATGCGCGGCGCAATGAAGATCGCCTCGAGGTTCTGGATGGTGAGGAAGACCAGCGTGACGTAGAGCGGATGCCACCAGTCGCCCCATTGGCCGGCTGCGATCAGCACGGCGGGGATCCAGCAGAGGACGATGCCGAGATACGGGATCATGGTGAGGATGACAACGAGCACGCCGATGAGCGGCGCGAAGTTCAGCCCGAGCAGCGTGAGGGCGGTGCCGATGAGCATGCCGTTGATGAGGCAGACCAGCAGCTGTCCGCGGAAGTAGGCAATGACGTAGTTGTTGATCTGCATCAGGACGGTCGCGACTTCGTCTTTCAGCGGCGAGGCGCGGAGCGGCAGGTATTCTTTCCATCGCCGCTCGATGCCCGGCCGTTCCTTGAGCAGGAAAAAGAGGTAGATCGGCACCATCACCAGGCTGAGCAGGAAGCCGGTGATGCCGAGAAACCCGCCGACGCTCGTCTTGACCACAGTCCAGAGTTTTTCGGTTAACGCGGGCAGCTGCGTCTGCAGCTTCGGCCATTGGCGCTCGACCCATTCCTGGATGCGCTGGCGTTCGGCGGAGGTGAGTTTCGGCGCGCCTGGGGCGGCGGGATCGAGCAGCGGTGGCTGTGGCTGCGCGGCAGGATCTTGCAAAGGCGGCGCAATGGCCGGATCAGGCGCAGGCGCAGGTGCAGACTGCGGCGACGGAGTAGGGGAGGCGAGCAGCCAATTCACGAACCCACCCGCAGCCGACGCCTTCTTCTTGCCGGCAGGTGGAGCGCCGAAGCTCTGGTTGTAGCGATAGATCAGGTCCACCGCCTTGTCCCGCGCCTTGGCGGTGTAGGCGGGCAGATCCCGCGCGACGTTTGCGCTCTGCATCGAGATCATCGGCACGATCCAGGAGATCAGCGCTGCGATCGCCAGAAATCCGATTGCGAAGAGCAAGACGATCGACTTTGTGCGGCTGTAGCCACGCTCGGCGAGGTGCGTAATGACGGGGTCTAGCAGATAGGCAAGGATGACGGCGATGGCGACCGGAATGAGGATCGGCTGGAGGAATCCGATGAGCTTGCCGGCGAGCCAGACGACCGAGCCGACGATGACGAAGAGCAGGACGAGGCAAATGGCGGTGAGCGCCGCCCACATCGTCTTGCGCTGCCACGCCGTCGGGAAGATGCGATCGTCGGCGGCTGACATTGCGCTCCCGCGAGGAGGAGGGGACCGATGGTCCGAAGTCACTGGATCGGGCCGGGTCGGAGCGTGTCGTCTTTGCTCATCTTCAGCTTCGTGTTCTCGACCTTCTCGGCGAGCGCCTTGTTATCACCGTCGAGGGCGATGGCTTTCTGCCAATACTCGAGCGCCTGCGGGATTTTGTTAAGGCGCGCGTAGGTGTCGCCAATGTGCTCGAAGACGACGGGATCGTCGCGCGTGAGACTTTGCGCAGCCCGGAGCAGATCGCCGAGCGCCTCCTCGTATTTGCCTTTGCGATATTTTAGCCAGCCGAGGCTGTCGAGATACGCGCCGTTTGTGGGATCGAGCTCGAGCGCTTTGTTGATCATCTGCTCGGCTTCGTCGAGGTGCATGTTGTGCTCCACCCACATGTATCCCAGGTAGTTGTAGACCTCGGCTGCGTTCGCCGGATCGAGCACGATGGACTGGCGGAAGAGATCCGCCGCTTTGTCGTACAAGCCAGCTTTCTCCGCCGCAGCGCCGTAGTCGAAGTAGAACCGCGCGGTTAGCAACTCGGCCGCATTTGCCTCCGCCTCGTTCAGCGCTTCCTCGAATGTCATGACGGCCAGCTGTGCCCGGCCCGCCTCGCGCTGCGCGATCGCGAGATAGTAGGTGAACTCCGGCGCGTTCCGGAACTGGGCGCGCGCTTCGGTCAACACTCTTTCCGCGCGCTCGCTTTGCTTCAGCGGGCCGATCAGCAACTCGGCGAGCCGAAGGTAGGTGCGCGCATTGTTGGGGCGAATGAGGAGGCTTTGCTCGTAATTCGCGGCGGCCTTGGCGAATTCGGCCGCGGCGGCTTCGGTCTGGTTTGCGCGTGCCAGCGCGCGTCCCTCTTCGTCGCGGAGCTGAGCGAGCAGGTCGTACGCCTGGTGCTTCTCTGGCGCCTTGGCGATGATCTCCTGCAGCATCTCGATGGCTCGTTGACGCTGGTTGGTGAGGATGAAACCGGTGGCGAGTTTTTCGCGGGCACTCGCATCGTCGGGCTGGAGCTCGAGCACGCGCAGGTAGAGCGGGATGGCCTCCTGGATCTGCTGCGAGGCGGCGTAGTAATCCGCGACATCTTTCAGCGCGGTGGCGTCGTCGCCCGCGGTCTCGGCGGCGCGCTTGAAGACTTCGTTCACGCGCCGGATGTCGTCCGGCTTTGGTTCTTCTTCCGGCTTGAAAAGGATGGTGGCGTAGAGCTTGCCGAGGCGTGTCCAGAAGATCGGATTGCGGCTCTGGACGGCGAGCGCGCGGTCAAGCGTAACGAGCGCTTTCTTCGGGTCCCCGCTCGTTAGCTCGATCTCGTAGATGCGCTGGTAGGCGTCGATATTCTCCGGGTCGAGCACGATCGCCTGGTTGGCATAGTCGAGCGCCTGCTTCGGCTTCTGGAGGTAGCGCGCGTAGATGAATGCGAGCTGCAGATAGGGCGCGACTTCCTTCGGCTTCGCCTTCACCGCATCTTTCAAGACGTCGATCGCGCGGGGATAATCTTCCTGCCGGGTCAGCAAAGAAGCGACGCGGGAGGCGAGCTCGATCTCGCCGGGATCGACCGTCAGCACCTTCTGATAAATTACGAGCGCAGCTTCCAGCTCGCCGTTCTCCTCGAGGCGCGCGCCTTCGATGAAATTGGTGAGTGCGTCGGCCTTCCGCTGCGCGGCTGGCTGCAGCGTCAGATCAGCAGGCGGATGCGGCCGCAGCGAATCGTCCACGCCCGGCCGCACGGCAATCGCTTTCGCGGGAGCCTGCTGCGGCTTTGGAGTAGCGGCTGGGCGGCGCTGCGCAGAAGCGTTCCCTGCGAGGCAAAGAGACGCGCAGCAAAGAAGCACCTGCAGCGTAAACGCGGCACGTCGCTTCTTCAGCATCATGCCGAGATTGTAGCCGTCTGGCCGAAAAGGCGCAATGGTTGCCGCCGGTTCGCTGCTGGGCCGGCGAGAGGGAGCGCCGGGAGTTGGGATCGAAAACGCGGAGCGGTTACGACTTGTAGCGTAGACGCTTCTTGTGGCGATTCTCCTTCATGCGCTTGCGGCGCTTGTGCTTGGAGATTTTCGCCTTACGGCGCTTCTTCAGTGATCCCATAGAGGTGCTTCAATCATCCCGCCGTTTGGCGGAGCGCAATGCAAGCACCTGATGGGTGTGACTGCAACTCCCTTTCTTCGCGCCGCTCGCTTATTGCGGCAGCGCGTTCAGGAGCAGATCGACGTGTTCTTCCGGCTTCACCTTGCGGAAAATCGCGGAGAGTTTGCCCTCCGCGTCGATCACGAACGTGCTGCGCTCGGCGCCCATGTACTTCTTGCCGTACATGCTCTTCTCCACCCAGACGCCGTACGCTTCCACGATCTGGTGCTCGGTGTCTGCCAGCAGCGGGAACGGGAGCTGATATTTGCTGATGAATTTCTCGTGGCTCTTCGTCGAGTCGACGCTCACTCCGAAAAGCTCGCCGCGCGCCTCGAGATTGCTCCACGCGTCGCGCAGTCCGCATGCCTGCACGGTGCAGCCGGGCGTGTCGTCTTTCGGATAAAAGTAGAGCACGACCGGCTTTCCGCGGAGTTCCTTCAGCGACACTTCCCTGCCGCTGCCGTACTTGCCGCCGATCGCTGTCGCCGTGAATTCCGGCGACGGGTCACCGACCTTCAATTCCAAAGCCATCGCGGATTGTCAGTGCTCGAAGGCGATAATCAACACGCCAACCGCGCAAAGCAGCGCGCCGATCAGGCCGCTCTCGTACTTCTCGAGCAGCGTCAGTTTGATCTTCTGCACACCGGCGAGAGTGAGCCAGGTGAACATCACCATGCCCGCGACCGTGCCGACGGAGAGGATACCGGTGAGCAAGGCGAACCCAGTCCAGCCATAACGCACGCCAGACGCATAGATCGGGAGAAATGCTTCGCAGGGCGAAAAGGTCAGCAGCGTCAGGAGGCTCGTGATGGCGATCCGGTCCGATGGCGCGCGGGGCCGCTCCGAGACTGGTGGCGCGGCGTGATCATGCTCATGCTCGAGCTCGCCGGTGTGCACATGCGCGTGCCCACAGAAAAGATGGTGATGCGCATGCCCTTTCCCGGTGAGCTGACGATACAAATAGAATAGGCCGAGCAACAGCAGCGCCGCGCCCGCGATGCGCGGGAACCACTCTTCGTAGCGCTCCAGCCGCTCCGTCAGCGCAATGCCGAACCAGGCGATCAATAACCCGAGCAACGCCGTCACGACCACGTGTCCACTGCCGGCGAGAGCGGTGATGCCAAGAGTTTTCGGCTGGCTCCAGCCCTGCGCGCGTGATGCGAGCACGAAGGGCAGCCAGTGCGTCGGGATCGCGGCGTGGAAGAAAGCGACGCCGAAACCGGTGATCGCGATCGTGGTGAGGACGGTGTCGTTCATCTACTCGTGCGCATGCTCATAAACGCGATCGGCGTCGAGCACGAGCACGATCAGGAGCATGAGGACGAGCGAGAAGCAATCGGGCTGGCGGGATTCGAACCCGCGGCCTCTTCGTCCCGAACGAAGCGCTCTACCAAGCTGAGCCACAGCCCGTCCTGATCACCGCGATGATCGCAAAACTCCCACGCGGCGTCGAGCTACTTCGCGTATTTACGCGCCAGTCGCAAGCTTCGAACTACTGCCGCCGTGGTATGTCCACGGAGTAGCTCTTCGGCCCGAGAGTGAAACTCAGCGGCAGCTCGATGATCAGCGGACCTCGCCGCAGCTGCCAGTTGCTGAGCGTCTTCACGGTGACGTCATCAAAAACCTGGTCGCCGGAGCTCTTCAGGATCTTCACCTTTCCCACCGAACCGTCTTTCTGCACGTGCAACTCAAACACGCCGCTGCCTTGCTTCACCGTCCATGGAGCTGAGCGCGGATATGCTGGGAAGCTGCCGCGCAGCACCGTTCCCTTTCCGAGAAAGGCGGCGAGCACTGCGTCAGTCGATTTCGCCTTCACGTCCAGCTCGTAGCGTGGCCGGCTTCCCACTGTGAAGGTGATCGGCGTTCTGATGCGGCTGACCGAGCCCGGCTTGAAGCGCCATGCGCGAAACGCCTCTATCGCCGCCTGGTCCAGAACCGTATGGCCGGTGCTCGGGTCCATGCGCACCGACGTGACGCGGCCGCTCGGACGATCAACTTCGATCAGGACAATCCCCGAACCAGTGAGCATCCCGCGGCGCGCTTCGTATGGGTAATCCGGACGCGGCGCGCTTGTGGCGTTCGCCAAATCGAGCTCTTCGTAGCCCTCGTTTACTTCCGCGGCGCTGATTGGTTGGATGCAGGCGCAGCCCAAGAGGCATGCGGCGATCGCTCACCCAGCAGCTGCGACAATGTCGTCGCGCCTCCTCTTCCCATTCAGCGAAAATCCGCCGCCATCCGCGCACTGCAACACAGTTCTGCCAGTTCGCAGCGCTCCTAAAGCTAGCTAACAAATCGGTTGACAGCCGGGAGGAGGCCTCACAATGTCTCCGTTCCCTTGTCGCCGATGCTAGCTTCGAAGATCATCCCACCCGTCGTTGCAGAGAGCACCCCGACGATCCTTCAGTTCCCTACGGACTCAGCCCCAGCCGTCCGCTCCTTGCGCAATATGACCACCCAACTCCTGCAGGAAGCTGCTCAAGTGATTCCGAATCAGCAATTGCTGATCAATGTCGTTTCCCGCCGCGTCCGGCAGCTGGGGCTAGGTCATCGCCCGCTGGTTGAAGCCACGCCGCGGTCCTCGCTGACTGATATTGCGCTGCGGGAAATCATCGCGGGCAAGCTCACCTATGAGCTGACGCCGGAAACGTCCCCCGCGGACGGCGCCTAGGTTTTCTTCCCGTCGCGTCACTGCGCGCGAAATATGGCCGCGGAGACCATTCTTAATCGCAAAGCGCTCCGCGATTTTCACATTCTCCAGCGCTACGAAGCTGGCATCGAGCTGAAGGGCAGCGAGGTTAAATCGATCCGCGCCGGCAAAGCCAACATCGGCGACGCGTTCGCCCGGATCGAGAAAGGGCAGGCGTTTCTCCATAACGCCGACATCCAGCCCTATGAGCGGGCCAGCCACGAGGTGCCGGCCGCCAAACGCGTGCGCAAGCTCCTGCTGCACCGGTTAGAAATCGACAAGCTCTATGGCGAAACCGCCATCGCGGGTCGCACTCTTGTGATTCTGAGCCTCTACTGGAAGAACGGCCGCCTGAAGGCCGAGATCGGCGTCGCCACGGGTAAGGTCGCGCACGACAAGCGCGCCGACTTAAAGAAGCGCGCCACCGATCGCGAAACCGAGCGCGAAGTCTCGCGCTTCAACCGCAAGCACGGCTAGCGCGGCTAGCACCTTGCGCGAGGGCGTTCCCATTGCGCAGTCATCCTGAGCCGCGAAGACGGCGAAGGACCTCGCGCCCTCGCTGCAGGTCGTGCCAAACCCAAGATCAGCAGCACACCCCGGGCGCCCCCACCTCTTCCATGGGCGCGCAAAGCTCTCGCTCCGGGCGCGAGGTCCTTCGGCGCGCTCCGCCGCCTCAGGATGACTGCGCGAGCAGTGGGACAGCTCATTGCACTTCGCGCTGCTTAATTCACCTTACCCGCTCTCGATGTCCCGCGCGCGCTCACCACTGCTCGTCCTGTTCCTCACCGTCTTCATCGACATGGTGGGTTTCGGCATCGTCATGCCGGTATTGCCGCTCTACGCAGAACGCTTCCACGCCACGCCGCTCGAGATCGGCTGGCTGACCGGGATCTACTCCGGCATGCAGATCATCTTCACGCCGCTCCTTGGCAAGCTCTCCGACCGTTTCGGCCGCCGCCCGGTGCTGATGATCAGCCTAGCCGGCACGGCGATCGGCTTCGCGGTCATGGGCATGGCGCATTCGCTCACGCTGCTTTTCGCAGCACGCATCTTCTCCGGTATCACCGGCGGCAACATCTCCATCCCGCAGGCCTATATCGCCGACGTCACCACGCCGGAAGAGCGCTCCAAGTGGATGGGAATGATCGGCGCCGCCTTCGGGCTCGGCTTCACCTTTGGCCCGATGATCGGTGGCATCATGAGCCAGATCTCGTATGGCGCGCCCTTCTACTTCGCGGCCGGCCTCGCCGCTGTGAACGTCGTGCTGCTCTACTTCATCCTGCCGGAAAGCCTGCCGCTCGAGGCCCGCCTCAAGCCGCACGCGAATGCGCCGGTAGTAGAAGTGTTCCGTCACGGCAGCGGCTGGATGTTTGGAGGAGTGGTCGCCACCTACTTCTTCCTCATCATGGGCTTCACGATCATGACAGCGTTCTTTGCGCTCTTCACCGAACGACGGTTCGGCTACGACGCGCACGCCAACGGCTACCTCTTCGGCTTCATCGGGATCGTCACCGTCGTCGTGCAAGGCGGCCTCATCGGCAGGCTGGTCGTCGCGTTTGGCGAGACAGCTCTCGCCCGCGCCGGGCTGTTGATAACGACCGCATCACTCGCTCTGCTTCCGTTCTGCTCGAACCTGACGTTGCTCCTGATTGCGTGCGTCGGCCTCTCGTGCGGAAGCGGTTTCGCCAGTCCGCCGCTGAACGGCCTTGCCTCGCAGCTGGTGGATCGTAGCTGGCAAGGTCGTGCCCTTGGCGTTGTGCAATCGGCTGGAAGCACGGCGCGTCTCCTCGGCCCGCTGCTTGGCGGCTGGCTGCTGATGTTCGATCTTGGCAAACCGGTGGCGCGCTATGGCGAAACTGCGTTCTTCGCCGCAGCCGGGCTTTGCTTCATCGGCGCGCTGCTTGGATTTTGCCTGAAGAAACCCGCGGGCGATCGCATGCCCGAGACCATTCCAGTCGGCTCCAGCGTCTAACCATGGCGCCCATCCGTGAACAAAAGCACTGTCATCCCGAGCGAAGTGGAGGGATCCCGCGGCGTCACCGAAGACTGTGCAACGGGCTTGTAGGCGTCTACCCCACTACCCGGAAGTCCCGTCTCCGACTGCGCTTCCCTCTGCTCAGAACGACCACATGACCGCCAAACGCCTGTTCATCGCCATCGACATGCCGGAACCGGTCACGAGCCTGCTCGTCGATTTGAACCCGCACCTGCCCGGCGTCCGCTGGCTCAAACCGGAGCAGATTCACCTGACGGTCAGCTTTCTCGGAAACGTCGGCCCGATTGCGGAAGAGACACTGCGCGAAAAGCTCGGCGCGATTCGCTTCACCGCGTTTTTCATGCCGGTGAGTGGCGTCGGCACGTTCCCCGCAAAAGGCCGGCCGAACGTGATATGGGCCGGCGTGGGCAGTGGTCATCCGCAGCTGTTCCACGTCTACAAGAAGGTGCAGGAGGCGGCCCTCGGAGCGGGATTACACCCGGAGCTTCGCTCGTGGCATCCGCACATCACGTTTGCGCGGTGCCGCGATGTGTCCGCGGAGAAGGTGCGGCCGTTCCTGAAGGAACACGCGGAGCTGGAAGCTGGCATGGTGCGCGTGGAGTCGTTCTCGCTCTACTCGAGTATCCCCGGGCCGATCGGGTCGGCCTACACGAGGGAGCTGGAAGTCCGCGCAGCGTAAGGAGACACCCCAGCAAAAGCGCCACAACAGTGGCGCAGTCCAAGACGCTGCCGCGCCACTTCAGCCAAGAACGGCGCGATAGCGTCTTGGAGTGCGGCGGTATTCCGCCGCTTTAGCCGAGGCTCGGAAGCGCGCTCCTTCGCGTCCGATCACGTCACTTCGCCTCTGCTATGTCATTCCGACCGAAGTGGAGGACCGGACCTTCGGGTAGTGGGGCAGAGGGCCACAATAGCGACCGTCCTTCTGCTTCTCGGCGGTGCAGCAGAGGAAGAAGCGATGTGTCGACTTCGTTCGCCATGGCAGGGGCTGGAATGTCGGCCGCCTTGCTGTGGCGACGAAAACCCTGCTAAACCTCGCCGATACGCGTCGGCGCGAGAATGGCGTCGCGCATTCCGTGGAGAAGCTTCTTGTCCGCGGGGACGATCGTGGCGAGCGCACCGCGCATGGTGACGCGGTCCTGCTCGACGAAGTAGTACGGACAGAGGCGAACGCGGCCGCGCATTGTCTGCAGTTCTCCCGTGTCGTTTGACCAATACGGCTGGTCGACGAGGCGCGCTTTGTGGAAGCGCTGCATGATGCGCGGCTCGGTTTCGATTTGCGCCAGCCCCTCCTCGATCAGGCGCTGCCATTCGGCTTGCGGCAAATCCTGCCCGACCGAGACCCCGCGGCTGCCCCAGCCTAGCGGCGAGAATCCGCTCACTTTGAGCAACAGCTCGCGCTCCTTCTGGCTGAGCTTGCCGGCTTCGCGCCAGTCGTGAATTTCGAGGCGCGGAATGACGGCGTGCTGCGGCAACGGCGTTGGGTCGAGCAGCCAGGTGTAAGGGATTACCTCCTGTAGGGAGCGGAAGTATTTGTCGCCGAGCTCGCGTCGCCAGAAGTCACGCAGTGGTGCGAGCCAGAAGAGCGCGAACCACATCTTCTCTTCGAGGAAAGGCTTGAACGGCGGCGTCACCTTCACCGAGCCATCTGCCGCGGAGCTCATCAGCTTGCTCACCGCCGGTATGTTCGGCAGATCGAACAGCTCGAAGAACCGGTAGACGTTTCGGCCCGCGGTCGGCTCATAGCTTTCGGCCGCGAAGACGTTCCAGCGATGCTCCGGATGTCGCGCGTTCAACTGCGCAGCCGCCCAATTCATCTCCGGCCGGTACGTCGCTGATTCCTCCGAGACGACGATGTCGCCGCCGTTCGGCAGCAAAGACTTGAAGCCTTCGAGCATGCCGCTGTCGCCGCCGACCACGTCCGCGCCTAACGAGGCATACGTTTGGTTCAGCCATGCCGTGAGTCCGATGCCGCCAGGCACAGAGTCGATCTCGGCGATGATGTAGCCGGTGTCGGTCAGGACGAGGTCGGGCCGGATGACCATCGGTACGTCATCGCGGAACTGCTTCTGGCGCGCGAACTCGACCAGCCCGGCAGGCTTGCCCGCGTCGAGGTAACGCGTCACCCACGCCGGCTGTTTCCCTTTGACGCTCTGGTGATAGAGCTGATTGCAAGCGCGCTGAAAGACGAAGAGCTGGTGGCCGAGGCGCTCCAGTTGTGTAGCGAATTTCGGCTCGATCGCGAAAGGCTCGGGCGAGAGGAGGAAGTCTTTTTCCGCGAAGAGACCCTCAGCCGGGAAAGCGGCGCGGATTGCGGCGAGGCTTCGGTCGGTTCCAGCCATCGCGCTATTTCCAGAAAACGTCGAACGTCGAACGCCGAACGCTGAACGTCGAACGCGGAAGCGCCCTCCGTCCGTCTGCAGTTCGGACTTCGACGTTCGACGTTCGACGTTCGACGTTTGCTTCTTTCATCGGCCCGCCGCGATTCGTTTCAACGCCAGCTTCACCAGCTCCTCCGCGCTCTTGATCTCCGGCTGTTTCTCCTGGAGATCGCGCACCGTCTTGTGCGCATCCACCTGTTTGTAGCCCAGCGCAATCAACGCGAGCACCGCCTCGTTGGCCTGTTCGTCCTCAGCGCTCGGTGCATGCGAGGCGCTGGCCGCTTCCCATGCCGCAGCCACGCCGACCTTGTCCTTTAATTCGAGCACGATGCGCTCCGCTGTCTTCTTGCCGAGCCCGCTGATTTTCGAGAGCGAGGCAACGTCACCATTGACGACCGCACCTTTGAAACTGCTCACGCTCATCCCGCTCAGCACGGCGAGGGCAAGCTTCGGTCCGATGCCGCTGACGTTGTTGACCAGCAGCCGGAAGAGATCGCGCTCGGCGATGCTCATGAAGCCGTACAGAATGTGGGCGTCTTCGCGCACGTGCAGATGGGTGAGCACTTGCACAGCTTGCCCGATGGCCGGCAGCCGGTCGTAGCTCGACAGCGGGATGAGCACCTCGTAGCCGACGCCGCTGACGTCGATCACAGCTTGTGTCGGAAGCGCCGCGACGAGCTTTCCTGAGACGAAGGTGATCATCGTTGCAATGGGTAACAGAGCGGCCGCAATCCGCAACAAACGGGCGGTCCGCGAGGCGGTTCTGCCCGGAGCGCGCGATGCACGTTTCGCGGTCATTCCGAGCGAAGCCGAGGAATCCCGTGGCATGAGCTTGAAGGTAGCGCCACGGGATTCTTCGACTCCGCTGCGCTGCGCTCAGAATGACAGCGTGACGAAGAGGTGCACGACGCGCGAGAAGTCGTCCAGCTCCTGCACCTACGACGCTGGCTTGATGACCATCGTGATGTCGACGCGCTTGAAGTTCGCCGTGTTGATTCCTTCCGCGCGGTGCGTCTTCCAGCCCGCCGGAAGCGCCGGATAAAGCTGCGCAGCTAGTCGCGTCGGTAAAACGACGAAGCGGGCGCCCGGCTTCTCCATGAACGGCTGCACTTCGTCGTCGTCGAGATCCGACATGTAGCCGTCGACGTGTTTGCGCGCATACCAGACGAGACTCGGCTCCTTGTAATCGACGGCGCCGAATTCCATCTCGCGCGTGAGATCGGGCCGCGCGCTGGCTACCAACTGTTTCGAGGGAAAATACTGCGCCATGATTGGCGTCGCGCAGACAAAGATCAACGCCGCTGCCGCACCCGTGATCGCTGCGCGGCGCACGAAGCGGCCGCCGTTCTCCGCTTGGGCAAGCGCCTTCGCCAGCAGCAGCGCGAGCAACGGATAAGCGGGCAAGGTGTAGTGCGGCAGCTTCGTCTTCACGAACGTGAAAATAACGAAGACGATCGCAATGCCGGCGATCAGGTACCTGTCCAGCGGGTCACGATTGCGCCAAAGCTTCTTCGCCAGCCACGGCAGCTTCACCGACCAGGGCAGGAAGGTGATGAAGATCGTGACGAAATAGAACGGCAGGGTGCCCAGGTATGTCCACATCGACCTCGCGCCGTGGCCCTCCATCGCGACGAGCGATCGCGCGACGACATGGCGGCCAATCCCGATGCGCATGAATTCGCCATTCGTGCGCACGAGTGCCGGGATGCCCCAGACCGCGACGATCGAAAGCGTGACTAAAGCGCCGGTGAAGAAAAGGAAGCGGCGGTTGAGCTGCGCGCCGGGCAGGAAGAAGCCCGTCATTGCCACGGTAAGCAGTGGAAGCCATCCCAGCGGACCTTTGGCCAGGAACGCGAGCGCGAGCGATAAGTAGAAGATCCACCACCAGCGTCGCTGGATCGTTTGCTGCGGCGTTTCAGGTGTCGCGGTGGTGCTCAAGCGGTCGCGCAGCAGCTCGTATCCGGCCCAGAACGCCGCCGTCATGAACATCACCAGCCACATGTCCGCGACTGCAGCTTTGGCATGGATGAACATCTGCACGCAGATCGTGAAGATGATCGCCGCCCACCAGCCGACGCGTTCGTTCGCGATGCGCCTTCCCCACGCGAACAACAACAGTGCCGTGACTGCCGCTGTGATCACCGACGGCAGCCGCGCGGCAAATTCGTTTTCGCCGAAGAGGCGGTACGTCACCGTGTGCGCCCAGTAGGTCAGCGGCGGCTTGTCGAAACGGTATCGATTGTTCAGGTACGGAACGACATAGTCACCGCGCTGGATCATCTCGCGCGAAGCCTCCGCGAAGCGCGGCTCGTCGCGATCGATAAACGGCATCGTCCACGTGCCTGCAGCGTGGAAGAGCAGCGCGCCAAAGAAGACGAGCGCGAATTTACGGATTGCAGGTCGCAAGGGCGGATTCAAAGATACAGGCGGGTGAAACACAAACCGGAATTTCCGTGGTGACACCCCGCCGCCGTCTCGGCTGGTGGCTTCTCGCTGCTCTTGCCGCCGCCTTGTTCATGGCGGTGTCGTTGATCCTCGATCCGGCGGTCCAGAGCTGGATGACGGCTAATCAATTGCGCGGCGTCCGCTCGTTCATGCGGAACGTCAGCTACGTCGGCGACTGGGTCGGCCACGCAGTGGCGGCGCTACTGGGGGCATTCATCGCATATCGCGTGAAGAATCCGCGATGGGTCCGGATCTGCATCGCGATGCTCGTAGCCCTCGCAATCGCTGGCGCAGCGGCGCGCGTGGTGAAAGTCGTAGCAGGACGCTCGCGCCCTTCGGTGCAGGTCGATGTTGGTTTCAATGGGCCGCGTTGGACCGCGAAATATCACGCCTTCCCGTCAGGCCACACTGCCTCCTCGATGGCGTACTTCGGCGTGCTGGCGTTCGCGAATCGTCGCCTCTTCGCTGCGTTGCTGCCGATTCCGTTGGTCATCGCCTTTTCGCGGATGTACGTCGGCGCGCACCATCTCTCGGACGTGATCGGCGGCGCGCTCATCGGCCTGGCGATCGCGGTGTGGGTGGCGCACTGGCGGCGCTTCCAAATCGCAAATCGGCCACCGACGATCGCTAGTTGATTGGCGGAGGGGGTGGGATTCGAACCCACGGAGGCTTGCGCCTCGCCAGTTTTCAAGACTGGAGCCATCAACCACTCGACCACCCCTCCGGTTGCAGCGTGCGTGGAGATTCTGGCATTCGGTTTGCGATGAGCAAGGCGCTACTTGGCGGGTAACGGCGTAACGTGTGGTCATCCTGAGGCGGCGAAGCGCGCCGAAGGACCTCGCGCCGTCGCTCAGCGGTTCGGGAAACGGAACGATGTGCCCGCGGTTCCACGCTTTCCGGTTTGCAAAGCGCCGACTGGGAGCGTGAGGTCCTTCGCCGTCTGCGCGGCTCAGGATGACTCGCGGGAGGTGCGGAATCTAGCTGGACGTGCCGAAACGTTCATGTGAACGTATGGCCTTGAAGCCGCACAAACCAGCCGCAGCGCGCCGGGCTCAGCCGCTCTACGAGGGCTACACGACTTCTGATGTGCGCGAGCATCATCGCGGTCGCGGCGCGGACGGGAATCCCGCTAATCGCTTCGAAGCTCTGCGCGTCGAACTCGATCCAGTCGAGCCGGACGAGGAGGAAGACAGGCCCAAGCTCTCAACGCAGTTCTATCGCGACCTCACGAAAACAATCATCTCGCGAAACAACAGCCCCGACGTCGGATTCGAGACGAGCGTGAATCCATACCGGGGTTGCGAGCACGGCTGCGCCTACTGCTTCGCGCGACCGACGCACGAATATCTCGGCTTCTCCGCCGGCTTGGATTTCGAGAGCAAGATCATGGTGAAAGAGAACGCGCCCGAGCTTCTCGAAGCCGAACTCTCCTCGCCAAAGTGGAAACCGCAGACGGTCGTGATGAGCGGCGTGACGGATCCGTATCAACCGGTGGAGCGAAAGCTGAAGATCACGCGCCGCTGCCTCGAGGTGCTGGCGAAGTTCCGCAATCCCGTCGGCATGATCACGAAGAACCGGCTCGTCACGCGCGACATCGACGTGTTATCCGAGCTCGCTGCGCACAATGCGGTAGCGATCAACATCTCGATCACATCGCTCGACGTGAAACTGCAGCGCATCCTCGAGCCGCGCACTTCGCCGCCGCAGGCGCGACTCGACGCCGTCGCGCAGCTGCGTGCGGCTGGGGTTCCCGTCGGCGTGATGGTGGCGCCGATCATCCCGGGAATTACCGACCACGAAGTGCCGGCAATCCTCGCCGCCTGCGGCGAAGCTGGCGCGCAGTTTGCCGGCTATGTCGTGTTGCGATTGCCGTGGGCGGTGGCGCCGCTCTTCGAGCGCTGGCTCGACGAACATTTCCCCGGGCGCAAAGAGAAGGTCCTCGGCCGCATCCGCAGCATGCGCGGCAACAAGCTCTACGACTACCGCTGGGGTAAGCGGCAGGAAGGCGAGGGGATCTTCGCGGAGCAGATCGGGGCGATGTTCGAAGTCGGGCGGCGGCGGGCTGGGATCAGCGATCAGCGTCCCGCGCTTTCGACCGCCGCATTCCGGCGCCCTAACGAACAGCTGACGCTCTTGTAGGCTGTGACGGCGCAACAGGCCGTCATCCGGAGCGCAGTCGAGGGTCAATGGTAGGGACGCCGCGCTGCGGCGTCCGAGGTGCGTGGACTGCGTCGAGCGGGTGCGGTTATCCTGGGCGTTGCCACGCGGTCCGGACGGCGCAGCGCGCCGTCCCTACCATCTCCCGTGGCATTACTGCTAGGTAGGCCACGGGATTCTTCGACTCCGCTTCGCTCCGCTCAGAATGACGGCGGGCTCAGCGTGCAGCCCCGCGAGCATGCGCCGCGGCCACCATCCGCTTCTGTTTGCGCATCACCGCCAGCATCGCAAAGCCGCCGATCGCGCCGAAACCAGCCATCATCGGATACCACGCGCCCCAGCCGTGGCGATCGATCAGCCAGCCGGTTAACGGCAACGCGATCGCGGTGCCGTAATACTGAAACGAGTCGATCACGCCCGAGGCGAAGCCAGCCATCTTGCGCCCGCCGATGTCCATCGGTGCGGCCGCACCGACGATGGAATGCGTCGAGTTCGCGGTGAAGGAAATCAGCACAAGGAACATGCAGCCAATGAAGATGCCCGCGGGCGTCGGGCCCACCGCTCCCGACATGATCACGCCGGCCGCGACCAGGATCACGCACGTCTCAAGAAAGTAGAGCCCCATCGCGACCGGCGAGCGGCGTCCGTGAAACACCTTGTCCGAGACCACGCCCGCGCCGAACGACGCGAGCACCGCGACGACCGGCATCAGGTTCATCGTCCAGAACACCGCGGCGGGCTTCGCGTCCATATTCAGCTTCAGCTGCTCGACGAAGTAGAGGATCGCGAGCTGATCAGAGCTATTCCGCACAGCACCGGTGCACGCGTATGCGACGGCGTAGAACCAGACGAGCGGATGCGTGAAGATCGTGACGAACGACTCACGCAAACTCACAGTGACATTTTCGTCACCAGGCTCGCCGTCGTGCTCGACCACGCCGCGGTAGCCTGCCTCCTCCGGTGTCTGCTTGACGAAGATGACGAATAACACCGCCACCACCGCGGTGATCAGCGGCGGAATGCGGAAGAGCCACCGCCAATCGCCTTGCGCCACAACCCACACGCCGACGGTGAAGCCTGCGAGGATCACGGGTGCGAGATTGTTGATCGCGACCTGGCCGAGTTGGATCATGAACCCGAAAATCCCGGCGAACGTGCCGCGCTCCGTGCGGTTGAACCAGGCGGCGTTGATCTTGATCATCCCCGGCGCGCCCCAGGACTGGAGATAGCCGTTCATCAGCCAGATCAATGAGAACGTCGCGAACGTGCCGACGAATGACGAAAAGCCGTAGATCAGATTGATCACGATCGTGCCGACGGCGCCGATCAGCATCGCCGGCTTGCCACCGATACGGTCTGTGAGCAGGCCGTTCACGAGCTGGCCGGTGCCGTAAGCAAGCGCCCACGCGCTCAGGATTCCTGTGATCTGGAATTTGCTGAAGCCGAACTCCTCCACCATCCCGGGCGTCGCCCAACGGAAGTTGTAGCGGCACATGTAATACGAGGCGTAGAGCAGGCCGATGATGACCCAGTTCAGGCCGCGGCGCGGGCGGAATCCGGGCGGGTATTGCCTGACGACTGAACTCATCGCGGGCAAAGGATGTACACCGCGCGCGGCAAGGTGAACAACAAACTGCAGTGGGCATGCAACCGTTTCCCCCGGCGGCTCGTTTAGTTTCTAAGTGCCCGCAATGCGACCAGTTAGAACGATCAAGCTGGTGGCGCGGCAGACCGGCCTCTCCGTTCACACGATCCGGGTCTGGGAAAAACGCTACGGAGCTGTCCGCCCGGTCCGCGCGACGAACAACCGCAGGCTCTACTCCGATGAAGATATCGAGCGGCTGAAGCTGCTACGGCAGGCGACGCTCGCCGGCCATAGCATCGGCCAGATCGCCAGAGCCACGCTCCCGGAGCTGCGCCGGTTGTTGCGCGATGACCTGAGTACACGCAACACCGGTCCAGGCGCGACGGCGCGGCAGGAGCGCGGCGTGGCCGATGATTTGATCGCCGCCGCAATCCGCGCGACCGAGCGACTCGACCTCGCTGATCTGCGCGACCTGCTGGATCGCGCGGCGGTCGAGTTAGGGCAGCCGGCAATGCTGCACAAGTTTGTCGCGCCTTTCGCGATGGAGATCGGCGAACGCTGGCGCAAGGGCGACCTGAACGTCGCGCACGAGCATTTTGCCACGAGCACGCTCACGGTTTTCCTCGCCGGTTTCGCCCGTCCGTATCCAACTGGCAGCTCGGCGCACCACTTTGTCATCGCCACGCCCTCCGGACAGTTGCACGAGCTCGGCGCGATTATCGCCGCGGCGGCGGTGCAGAGCCACGGCTGGCGCGCGACCTACCTCGGCTCATCGCTGCCAATCGAAGAGCTCGTCGGCGCCGCGACGCAGCTGAAGGCGCGCGCGATCGGCCTCAGCATCGTCTTCCCGCCAGACGACGCGTTGTTGACGCAGGATCTATTGAAGCTGCCGAAGCTGCTGCCACCGGATTGCGCGGTCATCGTCGGCGGCCGCTCCGTTCGGACCTACGCCGACACCCTCAAGCAGATCGGCGCGATTCAGGTGAACTCGCTCGAGGATCTTTATCCGGTGCTCGATTCGCTTCAGCAAACGAAGCGCGCCTCGACCAAGCGCGCGAAATGAGCCTTGCGCTTCGGCGCGGTTTCCACAGGGTGCACGGCACGTATGGCATTGAGCATCGAGAGCCTGCACATCGGCATGAAAGTCTTGCACCCGCGGTATGGCGTCGGCGTGGTCCGCTCGCTCACCACGCACACAGCGGATATCAACTTCGATGACGCGCCGCGCACCATCGCGCCGGACACCGCCGGGCTCACCTCCGCTGAGCCGACGGCCACACTCACCGAGCTGCAGATTCCGCTCGAGACTCTGATTCGCGATACGGCGCAGAGCGTGGTGGAAGCGCTCGGCCTCGAGAAGGACGACGCGATCGTAGAAGGCTTGGCGAATCGCTGGCAGCGCGGCGTGCTGGTGATGCAATCAGCCGACACGTCGTTGCAGCCGAAAGAGGTGCCGATCGAGACGTTCTTTCACAAGATCGTCATGATCCGAAACAACCTGCGCGTGCTCGAGCAGAAGGTGAACGCGAGCGACAAGCTGAGCGACGCCGACAAGTTCGACATGCAGCAATACATCACGCGCTGCTACGGCTCGCTCACGACGTTCAACGTCCTGTTCAAGAACAAGGACGAGCAGTTCCGGACGACCTAGCAGGCGGCGGCATCAGGCGACCACGCCCTGGGCGGCGCATCACCATGGGGGGGCGGCGCATCACCCTGGGCGGCGCATCATCCTGCGCGGCGCATCATCCTGCGCGGCGCATCATCCTGCGCGGCGCATCATCCTGCGCGGCGCATCACCCTGCGCGGCGCATCACCCTGCGCGGCGCATCACCCTGGGCGGCGCATCACCCTGGGCGGCGCATCACCCTGGGCGGCGCATCACCCTGGGCGGCGCATCACCCTGCGCGGCGCATCACCCTGCGCGGTCATCCTGAGCCGCGTAGACGGCGAAGGACCTCACGCTCGGCCGCGGGTGATGCACACTGACTGCACCGCAAAGACTGACGGCGTGAGGTCCTTCGGCGCGCTTCGCCAGCCTCAGGATGACCGCGTGGTTGGCACGCTCGTCAGGCGATCACCACCGTTTTTACATTCACAAACTCGCGGATCCCTTCCGCTCCAAGCTCCCGCCCGAAGCCAGAGCGCTTCACCCCACCAAACGGAAGCCGCGCATCGGAAGCCACCATACCGTTGATGAACACCATCCCGCTCTCGATCTCGCTCGCGAAAAGCTCCTGCTCGGCCGGATCGTTCGTCCACGCGCTCGCGCCGAGGCCGAATGGCGTGTCGTTAGCCACCGCCACCGCTTCCGCCGCATCGCGCACGCGGAAGATCGCTGCCACCGGACCGAAGATCTCCTCGCGCGCAGCAGGCGAGTCTGGCGGCACATCGACGAGCACGGTTGGCTCGTAAAAGAAGCCGGGCCGCGCGACACGCTTGCCGCCGGTCAATAACTTCGCGCCGGCTTGCACTGACGCCTGCACCTGCGCGTCCACGCCTCGCAAGATCTGCTCATTAGCAAGCGGCCCGATCTCGGTCTCCGGATCGAGCGGATCACCGATATTGAGCGCGCGCATCCGCATCACAAACTGCGCGACGAACTCATCGTACGTCGCCTCGGTGGTAATGAACCGCTTTGCTGCGATGCAAGATTGGCCGGTGTTGATGGTTCGGGCTTTGACCGCGGTGGAGATCGCCGCGTCGATGTCCGCGCTCGGCATGACGATGAACGGATCGCTGCCGCCCAGCTCGAGGACGCACTTCTTGATCTGCCGCGCGGCCGCGCTCGCGACCTCCGCGCCTGCGCGTTCGCTGCCGGTTAACGTCACCGCTTTGACACGCGGATCGTCGATGATCTGCCGCGTCTGCTCGGTTTCGATCAACAGCGTCTGAAGAACGGCTTCCGCAAAGCCCGCACGGTGGAACACATCTTCAATCGCGAGCGCGCACTGCGGCACACTCGCGGCATGCTTCAGCAGGCAGACATTCCCGGCCATCAACGCCGGGGCGGCGAACCGAAACACCTGCCAGAGCGGGAAGTTCCACGGCATGATGGCGAGGATCACACCGAGCGGCTGATAGCGAATGTAGCTGCGCGTTGCGTTTGATTCGACTGCTTGCCGAGCGAGAAACCGCTCCGCGTTCTCGGCATAATACCGGCAACCGCCTGCGCACTTTGTCACTTCCTCGACCGCAGCGGGGAACAGTTTGCCCATCTCCAGCGTGACGGTGCGCGCGAGCGTCTCCTTCTCCTGTTCGAGAATCTCGGCGGCGTGCAACATGCATTGGGCGCGCGCGGCGAAATTGGTACGCCGATGGAGCTGAAATGCGAGTTCCGCCGCGACCAGCTTCATCTCGATTTCCTCGGTGCTCAGCGCAGGGAAGGTGCGGAGCGTTTCACCCGTAGCCGGGTTCACCGACGCGATCATGCGCTTCTATAGACGCAGACCTTTGGGAATCAAAAGCCGGTCCAGCAGGTCGAACGTCCACTGCACGAGCAGCGCGAGAACTGCGGCTGGGATCGCGCCCTGCAGGATGGTGGCGTGATCGTTCAAGTTGAGCCCGCTGATGATCGGCTCGCCCAGGCCGCCGGCGCCGATCAGCGCCGCGAGCGTCGCCGTGCCTATGTTGATCACGGCGCTCGTTTTCACCCCGGCCAGGATGGTGCGCGAAGCCATCGGAAGGTAGATCTGTCGCAGCCGCGCTCCGGCCGAGAGGCCGAGTGCGATGGCGGATTCGCGAATTGGCTGCGCGATGTCCTGCAAGCCGGTGGCCGTGTTTCGCACGATCGGGAGCAGACCGTAGAGGAACAACGCCGCGATCGCGGTGCGCGCCGAGATTCCGAAGAACGGCACCGGCACGAGCAGCGCAAGCAAGGCGAGCGACGGGACGGTTTGCACCGCGCTCGTCACGGCGAGTATGACGTGACCGATCGCACCTCCGCGACTCGCCACGATGCCCAGCGGAATTCCGACGAGCACGGCAAGCAGCAGCGAGATGCACGTCAGCTGAAGATGACGCGAGATCCACCGCGTGAGCTTTGCGGTTAACGACTCCCCCGCGCGAGGCGCGATGCTTTCGCTGCCGCCGCTGAAGTAGAGCTCGGCAGCACGCGCATAGTTCTTCGTCCGCTCCGCCTCGGCGTTCAGCCGGATCATTCGTGGCTCGTCGATCGTGCCTTGCAGCTTCTCGAGCGCGGCTTTCGCCTGCGGATCAATGGACGCTCGATAGAGAAACACGGCTTTGTATTGCGGAAAGAAGCCGAGGTCGTCCTCGAGCGTGACGAGATCGTACTCGGCGATCTTTGCATCAGTCGAGTAGGCGTCTTTCACATCGATCTCGCCGCGCCGCAGCGCCTCGTAGCCGAGCCCATGATCGATCCCGCGAACGTCCGGCGGGGCGAGCTGGTAGCGATCGGCGAGCGGCCGCCACCCGTCGCGCCGGCTGAGGAACTCGTGCGTAACGCCGAACCGCATTGCGGGATGCGCACGTAGATCGCTGATCGTGCGAATACGCGCCCGCTCCGCTCCTGCGCGTGACATGACGAGCGCATACGTGTTGTTGAATCCGAGCTCGCCCGACACTTGCACGCCGACCTTCGCCAGCTCTGCGCGGATCACATCGAGCGACATCTTCTGCGGCGATTTCAGGATCTCTTCGGCGATCGTGCCGGTGTATTCCGGGTAAACAGCGATCTGGCCGCTACGCAGCGCTTCCCAAAGGATGATCGTGCCGCCCATGCCCTGCCGGTGCTCGGATGCGCTGCCCGCATCGCTGAGCGCGCGCTTCGCGATCTCCGCCAGCACATACGATTCGGTAAACTTCTTCGAGCCGATCAACACCGGCTCGCTCGCCGCGGCAGCGATCCCCGCCGCCAGGATCAACGTGACGAGTGCCGTTTTCATCTCATCGCGACGCCGCGTTGCGCGTTCAGGAACTCGGTGACAAAGGCGTTCGCCGGTCTTTCGCGGAGATCCGATAGACCGCCTTCTTGAACGACGCGGCCGTCGTTCATTAGCACGATCTTGTGGCCGAGGAACGCAGCCTCCGCGAGATCGTGAGTGACGAGAATTGTCGTCTGCCCGAGGCGCTCGAAGATCTCCTTCAGGTCTCGTTGCAACGCGGCTCTCACCATCGGATCGAGCGCGCCAAGCGGCTCGTCTAGCAACAACAACTGCGGCGAGAGTGCGAGCGCGCGCATCAAACTGACGCGCTGACGTTGTCCGCCGGACAACTCACCGGGATATCGCGAGAGACCTTCGACCGGGAATCGCGTCAGTGCGGCTAACTCTGCCAGCCGCGACTCATTGTCCGTTTCAGGTTGGCGAAGATGCCGCGCCATCAGGAGCACGTTGTCGCGGGCGGTGAGGTGAGGGAACAGGCCACCTTCCTGGATGACGTAGCCCATCCGCCGCCGCAGCATGGCGATGTTGTTCTCGCCGACAGTCTCGCCGTCGATGCTGACGGTGCCGCTGTCGGGTTGCAGCAGTCCCACGATCAGCCGCAACACGGTCGACTTTCCGCAACCGCTCGGCCCGATCAGGACGGTGGTCTTGCCGCGTTCGAATGCGAGCTCCGTCGGTGCGAGTGCAACGTTTGAGCCGAAGCGCTTGCTCACGCCGGCGAGTCGCACCAGATCGTCCACGCGCGGCTAGTCTGGCACGATGAGGTAGAAAAGGCCAAACAGCTCCTGGCGATCCGTCCAGAGCCGCCGGAACTCGAAGCCCGCACTGCGCGCCAGCGCGATGAAGCCGTTGCGTGAGTGTTTGTACGAGTACTCGGTGATGATGTTTTCGCCTTCTTCGAACCCGAACTGCTCGGTGCCGAGTCGCACCGTCTGTCGCGCCGCACTGATCAGGTGCATCTCGATGCGACCCTCGAGCGCGTTGTAGACCGCGCGATGCGCCCAATTAGCGACCTCAAAATCCGCACCGAGCTCGCGGTTCGCTCTAACGAGCAGATTCAGGTTGAACTCAGCCGTCACGCCCGCGGCGTCGTTATAAGCGCGTTCGATGATCTCGGGTGGCTTCTGCAGATCTACTCCGATGAGCAAAGCACCGCCCCGCCCGGCCATCTTCGCGATGCGCTCGAGAAAATGGCACGCGGGCTCTGGCTCCAGATTACCTACCGTCGAGCCCGGGAAATAGACGACGATGCGGTCGCCCTTCCGGCTCGGCTCCGGCAGCGTGAACTCCTCGAGGAAGTCGGCGCAGATCGGCAGCACTTCGAGCGTCGGCATGGCAGTCGACAGCTGCGTTGCGGATGTGGCGAGCGATTCCTTGTCCACGTCTACGGGCATGTAGGCGACCGGCTCGGCTAGTTGCGCGAGCAGCGCGCGCGTCTTGCGTCCGCCACCGGTGCCTAGTCCCACGATCTCGCAGCGCGGCCCGAGCAGCGCGGCGATTTCTTCGCCGTCAGTAGCGAGGATCTCCGTCTCAGCGCGCGTGATGTAATACTCCGGCACCTCGCAGATCTGGCGGAAGAGCGCGGCGCCGCGCTCATCGTAGAAATACTTGCAGGGCAGCGTGCGCGGTGAGCTCGAGAGCCCGGCGATCGCGTCCCGCAGGAAGTCGGACGTGGTGGGTTGGAGATCGAGCACGGTAAACGGCGCGGCTGGAGTCCGCTCAGGTAACGTCGCGCGCGAGCCGGATGCCAGTGAATTGCCACCGTTTCTCCGGCTGGAAAAAATTGCGATAGGTCGGCCGGATGTGATTGCGCGAAGTGGCGCACGAGCCACCGCGCAGCACCATCTGGTTGCACATAAATTTGCCGTTGTACTCGCCGAGCGCGCCCGGCACTGCGCGATAGCCGGGGTACGGGAGATAGGCGCTACGCGTCCATTCCCAGACATCGCCGAACATCTGGAGTAATTGCCCGTCCTTCGCGCTGGCCGATGCGCCGGCGGGATGAAAGCGTTCCGCGTCGACGAAGTTCCCGTCGATCGTTTGCCCGGCAGCGGCGCGCTCCCATTCGAATTCGGTCGGGAGGCGTGCGCCGTCCCAGTTCGCATACGCGTCCGCCTCGAAATAGCTGACGTGCGTGACGGGTTCGGACTCGTTGATCGGCCGGAAGCCTGAGAGTGTGAAGTTCCACCAGCCGTCCTCGCGCTTCACCCAATAGAGCGGCGCGTCCCAGCGTTGTTCGTTAACGGTGCTCCAGCCGAGCGACAGCCAAAACTCCGGCCGCGTGTAGCCGCCCGCGTCTATGAACGCGAGATACTCGCCGTTCGTTATCGGGCGGTTCGATAGCGAAAACGCCGGGACGAACGCGCGGTGCTGCGGGCCCTCGTTGTCGTAGGAAAAGGCATCACCTTTGTGGCCGATCGAGACCATCGCTTCGTCGAATTCCACAAACCGTTGCGGCGCGACCTTGCGGCTTTCGCGTTCCTCGTCGGTCGATTCGAAAACGGGATAAAGGGGGTTCTGCGCGAAGACGTGCTTGATATCGGTGATCAACAGCTCCTGGTGTTGCTGCTCGTGGTTCAGCCCGAGGACGAGCACCGGCTCGATGTCGTCGAGCAGTGCATCGTTCGCGCCTTCGAGCAGCTTGATCAGGCACTCGTCGACTGACTGCCGGTAGTGATACGTCTCCGCGACGGTCGGACGCGAGATCAGCCCGCGCAGGTCGCGCCGGTGCATGTCGCCGGCAGCGTTGTAGTACGAATTAAAGAGATACGCATACTGCGGCACTTCGGTGCGATACCGCTGCATCCATACCTTCAGGACGAAGGTCTCGAAGAACCATGTGGTGTGCGCAAGGTGCCACTTCGTCGGACTGACATCGGGGCATGACTGCACCACGAAATCTTCCGGCTGCAGATTCCGGCAAAGGCGCGAGGAGAGGTCGCGGACCTGGCTGTAGCGCGCGGCGAGCGCCTGTGCTCGACTCGACGCGCGGCGTTCTACTCCGTCCGACCCGGTGACCGCTGGCTGATTATCGACGATTGGGGCCTCAGGCGCCTTCAATCACTCCGCCTTCCTGGCTTTGCTCGCTTTTGGCAGCCTGCACCATGCTGTCGTGCATGCCTTCTTCGAGCCCGCCGGCGAAAAGTTGCTCGCCGAGCATTTCGTCATCGTCGACCCCGGCGCGCGGCGCACGCGTGCCTGTGTCGGCTGCGACTTCGCTCCACTCTTCCACAGTCTCTGCGTTCTCCGGCGTTTCTTCCGGCGCAGCGCCGGTAGACACGCCGAGCAGCTCAGAGCGTGCCTGTTCCCAGTCAGCGTCGGTGAATTCTTCCGGATTACGCTCGTCGATCAGCGCGATCTCGCGGGCGCGTTTCTCAACCAGCTCCGGCGTGGGCGCTCCCATGCCATCTCCGTGGACCGAAATCTTGCCGAACCCTGGCTGCGAATACTCGTTCATAAGAACTAATACGAAACACGGACGCCAAGTGTGCGCAACCGACCGTCGAATCTGTGGCGCTCACCTCGCTGGCAACGTTGTGCTTACTGCGCGTGTCATCCTGAGCCGCGGAGACGGCGAAGGACCTCGCGCAGGTCCTATCATTGTTGCCTGCGAGTTCGCATCTCCAAGGACCCTGCGCGAGGTTCCTTCGACAAAGCTCAGGACAGGCTCTTCGGCGCGCTTCGCCAGCCTCAGGATGACCGCGTGGTAATCTTGGCGAGAATACCGAGATGAATGTGCGTGGCGCGATCCTCCAGCTCCAGACCGGCGGCCATATCGCGTACGACGAATACGGCGATCCACATGGCACGCCGGTCATCTTCTGCCACGGGTGGCCGAGCTCGCGCTCGATGGCGCAACTGACCGACACCGCTGCGCGTGAACTAAAGCTGCGAATCATCTCGCCGGATCGGCCGGGAATTCACGGTTCCGCGTTGCAGCCGGGGCGGACGTTGCTGGATTGGCCGGCCGTCATCGAGGCGTTGGTGAAGCATCTGCATCTGCCCAGCTTTCGATTGCTCGCCGTTTCTGGCGGCGCGCCCTATGCGCTCGTCACCGCGTGGCGAATGCAAGAGCGTGTGGACGGAATCGCGATTGTCAGCGGCGCGCCTCCCATTGCCGAGCTGGCGGACCACTCCGGCCTATGGCGCTTGCACCGGTGGATGCTGGCTCTGCACGGCAAACAGCCTGAGCTGATGCGCAGGCTGTTTTGGATTGCGCGCCCGCTTGCGACGACAAGGTTGTCGCTGCGCGCCCGGCCGTTCCTGCGCCTCGCGCTGCAAAGGATGGACGCGGAGGCGCTGCGCGACCGCGGGGCTTTCGAAGCATGCTTCGAAAGCTCCCGGCAGGCCTGGCGAGCATCGCTCGAGGGAGTGATCGCCGACGCCGAGATTTACGCGAAGCCGTGGGGCTTCCGCCTCGAAGAGGTGGAGGCGCCTGTCGCAGTCTGGCATGGAACCAGAGACCGCACGTTCTCGTTCAAGCTCGCCGAAGAAGTAGCGACACGACTGCCGAACGCGCAGCTTCATCTCGTCGACGGCGCGGGACACTACTCGCTGCCGATCCGGCACATGAGGGAGATCCTTGCTGATCTCCGCAGGATGCCTTCATCCGTGGCTCGCACCTAAATTTTTCGTGCGCGCGCAGCTCGCCGCCGCGAAGCTGCGCCGTGGAAGATTTCACGACAGGGATCACGCACGATCAGCCGGTGCGCCGGCAGGCGACGCTGGGTGCGGATTGGGATGCGCGCATCCGTCAGCTGGTCGCTGACTTCGGCGCGGAGAAGTCACCTGAACTGGTCGAGGAGATGATCATGACGGCGCTGAAGATGGCGCGCGACGGGATGGGCACGGCAGACCTGAAGCTCATGAATCGCTCGCTCAAGGAGATGCGCTACGCGGCGAAGGTGTTCGCTGGATATCGGCAGGTCCGGAAAGTTTGCGTGTTCGGGTCAGCACGAACTCCGGAGACTTCGGCTGACTTCCTGGCCGCGGAAGAGTTCGCGCGCGAGATGGTGGCGAATGACTTCATGGTGATCACCGGCGGCGGCGACGGCATTATGGGCGCGGCGCAACGCGGCGCCGGGCGCGAGCGGAGTTTCGGCCTCAACATTCGGCTGCCCTTCGAGCAGCGCGCGAATGAGACGATCCACGGCGATCCGAAGCTCGTGAACTTTAACTACTTCTTCACCCGCAAGCTCAACTTCGTGAAGGAGACGCATGCGCTGGCGCTTTTCCCCGGCGGCTTCGGTACGATGGATGAAGGCTTCGAAGTGCTCACGCTCATGCAAACCGGCAAGGCGCGCATCATTCCGCTGGTGCTCGTGGAGCGCGCGGGCGGCACGTATTGGGAGACGTGGATGAAGTTCCTCACCGACGATCTCTTCAAGTCCGGCTACATCGGTGCGGAGGACTTCAAGCTGTTCAAGATCGTGCACACGCCGGCGGAAGCCGTGGCGGAGATCCTGCAGTTCTACAAGGTGTATCACTCAGCGCGCTGGGTGGGGGATCAGCTCGTCTTGCGCCTGACCCGGCGATTGGATGACGCGGCGGTTACTGAATTGAACGAGCAGTTCTCCGACATCGTGCGCAGCGGAAAAATCGGCCAGACGACGGCGCTCCGGCAGGAGAAGAACGAGCCGGAGATATGGAGCCTGCCGCGCCTGATCCTGCAGCCGCACCGGAAAAGCTTCGGCCGCTTCCGCGAGCTGATTGATGCGGTCAACCTCAGCTGATCAGCTGCGCCCGAGCGGGGCGGATGCCGGCGGCGGGCGATCTCGCCAGCGTCGTTCCTTTAATAAAGCCGCTCTAAGCGGCGGTCTGCTTCTCCACGATGTAATCGTGGATGGTATTCACGGTGCGGAGCGCAGTGCTGGCGACCTCCGAGTTCGGCACGCCGACGCCGAAGGTCTTCTCCATGCTGACCACGAGCTCGAGGGCGTCGATCGAATCGAGCCCCAGCCCGCCCGGCCCAAAGAGCGGGAGATCATCCGCGATCTGGTCTGCCGTCGTTTGCAGCATCAGATTCTTGACCAGCATCTCTTTGATGCGAGTGCGGAGATCAGGGTCAGCCATGCGGAAGCGCGAAGGTGCGGCAACGATGCGTGAAGTCAACCCGCCGCGCCTTAACGGACGCCGCATCTCGGACGGGGCCGAAAGTGACCGCGCGTCCGATTCACACCGGTATGGAACTTGAATCACTACGCGACTTGTACGTTCACGAGCTGAAAGACCTTTACAGCGCGGAGAAGCAGATGATCCGCAACATGCCGAAGATGGTAAAAGCCGCCACCAACCGGCAGCTGGCCTCCGCGTTCCAGCAGCATCTCGAACAGACGAAGCGTCAGGCCGAGCGGCTCGAGCAGGTTCTACAGGATAACGGCGAGTCGACGCGCGGGCCGAAGTGCCAGGGTATGGAGGGCGTCTTGCGCGAAGGAGACGAGATGGTGTCGGAAGACGCTGAGGACGAGGTGCGTGATGCCGGCCTGATCGCTGCAGCTCAGCGCGCGGAACACTACGAGATCGCGGGCTACGGCTGTGCACGGACTTACGCGGAACTGCTCGGCGACAAAAAAGGCGCGCGGATTTTGGACGGCATTTTGCGCGAAGAAGCGGCCGCGGACGAGAAGCTCACGAAGCTCGCGCGATCGGTCATTAACGTGAAAGCGAAAAAAGCGCCCATGGCATCGAAGAAGAAGAGCGCCGGAAAATCGCGCGGCATCGCCGGCGCGGTGAAGCAGATGGTCGAGAAGGTTACCGGCTAAACCAGCCAGTCACTGAATGCCCGGTTCGCGGATCAATTTGAATGGCCGCCTTAGCGTGCTCGCGCTCTTGGCGGCGGCTCTGCTCCTCGCCCCCACCGCAAACGCCGAGCTCCCGCCGCAGGTTTACCGGCAGCGCCAGGCGGCAGCTCCTGAGGTGCTGGTGATCAGAGTGAAGTCGGTGAAGACGACTGAAACCGAGCGCGCGGATCACAAGCTCGTCGCTAACGTGGTGGAGGCGGTGGTCGAGCACGTGGCCCGAACGACCAAGGGCTTGAAGCCCGGCGTGGTGATCACCATCATGTACACGCAGCGCGAGTACACTCAGCCGATAACTGGGCCGAGCGAGGTGCCAACCCTCGGTGAATCTGAAATTCGACCGGCATACCTCGCGTGGGACAAAGAGCTCAAGGCGTTCTCGCCCGCGGCGGGCGGGTTCAGCTTCACAAAGGTCGGGACCTGAGCCGCCGCGCCAAGGGGCGCGGCTCTGTTTCGCAAGTAGCGGCCTTGGTCGGGTCTTAATCGCCGCCCCGCGCTGTTTGCACATCTCCCGATACACCGGCGCGCGGTCACCAGCGCGCCGCGCGGCCTTACGGCATGTGCGGCTCGAGATAGCGACGGCGCGCTATGGGGCCGCGGGCCTGGAGGTCTCCCATTCCACGACAGCCCGCGCGACGTCCGCCATCAGCTGCTCCCGCTCAGCCATCGGACGCCGTGTTCCCCACGTGAACACTGCGACAGCGTAGCTTCGCCCGTTGGGTGCGGTCATCAGGCCAACATCGTTCGTTCCATTCGTCGCACCGTCGGTGTCGCCGCCGGTGCCGGTCTTGTGGGCTAACGTCCAGTCTGCCGGCGTTCCGGCCTTGAGGCGATTCGGTCCAGTCGTCGTCTCGGCCATGATGCTCAGGAGCCGCTCGGTCGAGCGCGGCGAGAGCAACTCGCCCTTCTTCAGCCGCGCAAGCACGTCGACTACGCCTGCAGGCGTGGCGGTGTTGCGCGGATCGCTGAAGATCCGCTCGAACACGCTCGCTTTCTCCGGAGCCGCTGCTGCGCTGAGAGCGCGTCGACCCTCATCGACCATCGCGTGTAATTCACGCTCTCCAGCGTCAATGCGGATGCCGGTAATGCCCATCCGGTTGAGCGCCGCCTGGACTTCGCGTGGCGAGCCTAGCCGCTTCAGCAGCGCGTCGACCGACGGGTTATCGCTCTGGATCACCGACCACCGGACGAGCTCTTCGACGGTGAAGTCGCGGCCGCTCGGCCCGACTTCTCTCTCGATCGGCTGATACGGGAAAATGAGATCAGTGCGCTCGATCCGGACTGGGTCGTCCCAGCGCAGCGAGCCGCGATCGATGGCCTCCAGCGCGACTGCCGCGACCCACGTTTTAAACACGCTCTGCTGCTGGAAGGAACGCTCAGCGTTGACCCCGATTTGCCATCGGTCCTCCACTGATTTTACCGCGACGCCGGCGCGGCTTTCGAATGGCTCCGCCAGCGCAGCGATGCGCTGCTGCAATGACGCAGGCGCTTGCGTCGCGGGAGACGCGGCCTGCTCTACCTTTAGGGCCTGAGGCTTGGATGTATCCTCGCTCGCAGCGAGCAACGCTAGTGTAACCGCCAGGATCAGATGCATCGCTCAAGCTAGCGCGCAGAAACCGATCTGCGTAGGGCTGCGTCGAGTTCGGGGAGTTCGAATCGATAACCTGCCGCCTCCAGCCGCGTCGGCAGGACGCGCAGACTGCCCAGCACCGTCGCGCCCATCTCGCCGAATGCGAGACGCAGCGCGAACGGCGGCACAGGGAGAAGCGTCGGCCGCGACAACACGCGCCCAAGTGTTTCCGTGAACTCTGCGTTCGTGACGGGATGCGGCGCAGTCAGGTTCATGGCTTCGCGCACCGTTTCATTCTCGAGAGCAAAGCGGATCGCGCCAATCTCATCCGCCAGCGCGATCCAACTCATGAACTGCCGGCCATGGCCGAGTCTCCCGCCGGCGCCCATCTTGAAGATCGGCAGCATCTTCGTCAGCGCACCGCCTTTCGAACTCAAGACAATGCCGGTGCGCAGCAGAACAACGCGCGCGCCGAAATCGTCCGCGCGCATTGCTTCCGCTTCCCACTCGCGGCACACCTGCGCGAGGAAGTCGCCACCAGGTGCGCTCGCTTCCGTCAAAGTTTCAGCGTTCCGATCCGAGCCGTAGAAACCAGTCGCCGATGCAGACAGGAAGATCCTGGGCCGTGCATTCAGACGCGCGAGGGCGTCAACCAGCAGGCGCGTTCCTTTCACCCGGCTATCGCGGATGCGCCGCTTTCGTTCCGCGGTCCACCGCCCTTCGGCCACACTCTCGCCGGCCAGATGAATGACCGCATCGTGACCTTCGAGCTGCGATGCGTTCTCGATCTCTCCGCGCTCGACGTCCCAACGCACAACCGTCGCGCCCTGCGTCGGTGACGACTTCACGTTCCGGACGAGACTTGTCAGCTGGTGTCCGTCGCGCTGGAGCGTTTGCGTTAATTCGGTGCCGATCAGCCCCGTGCCGCCGGTGATGATGATCTTCATGACGCACCTAACCTACAGCGAATCGCGTGGCCCGACGCTGGCGAGTTCGCGCTGCGGGAGCCGGTGGGCGCTATTGTCCCGGGACCTTCAATCCGAGCTTTTTCAACTTCGGAATGGCGACGCCGACAACATATCCATCCTTTGGATTGTTGCGCACGTACTCCTGGTGGTAATCCTCGGCCAGGAAGAACTTCTCCAAGGAAACGATCTCCGCCGCCACCGGTTTGCCGAGCTTCGCCGCGAGCGCTGCCTTGCTCTTCTCCGCGACGCCCTTCTGCTCAGGCGAGCGATATAGGATGATCGGACGGTATTGCTTTCCGAAATCAGGCGCGACGCCACGGCCGTCGGTTGGATCGTGCGTCTTCCAGAAAAACTCCACGAGCTTTTCATATGAGGTCACCGCGGGATCGAACTCCACCTGCACGACCTCGGCGTGGCTTGTTTTGCCGGCGCTGACCTGCTGGTAGGTTGGATTTGCCTCGCTGCCGCCGGCATATCCGGAGACGACACCCTTCACGCCGGGGTGCTGTTCATAGAATGCTTCCACGCACCAGAAGCAGCCTGCGCCGAATACGGCGGTCTCGGTTTCCGCAGCGCCGGTGATCCGGGTAAAGAGCAAGAGGAGGAGCGACGAGGCGACCGCATAAGCTTTCATCTTCATGTGTGACTGAAGATGCCCCAATATACCGGGTTTGTAATGTGTCTGCTCTTCCGCTGAATGGCGGTGACTAACCGATGGCAGCGCGGGGCCTCTTTCGCCGCAGCTGATCTTCTGCATCGCTAGAAATTACGAGGCATGTGTCGCCGGGGGCGTCGTCAGTTCGGGAACCACCGCCTTTCAAAGACAAGTCGATGCAAAACGCCGCCACTACATCACCGCGTCCCGCGCTGCACCACGAAGAATGGCAAGCATAGCCATCTTCAGCACCGTTCCGGTCTTCCGACCACGAGGGGGAGGGAAGCGGGTGAAGAGATTCGAACTCTCGACGTCCTCCTTGGCAAGGAGGTGCTCTACCACTGAGCTACACCCGCGTTTTGAGCGGCCAGCAATAATGTCCACTGCCTCTCGGCGTGCAAGGGTTTATTGTCAGCTCCGCATCGAGCGACGCGCCACGCGCGGAATCGGCCAAATTGTTGAATCTAAACAGCGCTCGCCCCGCATCTCACTGCATAAGGACACATATGAACACTTCACTACTTGCTTGCATCGGCTCGCTGGCTCTGGCGCTGAGCGCGATTGCACAGAACCCGACGCCCGCGCTGGAAGCTTCGCCGCCGACCCTGCCGCCTGCGCCTGCGGACGCGACCTCTCCCGCCATCCCGAATCCGCCGGCCGCTACCGATGACGACGAGGACCTCGAACGCTCGATCGAACGCAAAGTCCGGCGTGGCCTGAATGGCATCAACATCACCTTCGGCGATGAGAAGGACAAGAAGCGCGCCGAACGCCGCGCCCGCCGTGAAGGAGCCGCAGACGGCCAGATCGACGAAAACGTCGAGCGCGCGATCGAGCGACGTCTCGAGCGCGGCTTCGATGAGGGCGCCCTGATGGCGATCCCGATCGTCGGCATCATCTTCGCGACGCTGTTTGGTGCGCCGGTGTTGATCGTCGGCCTGATTATGTTCTTCAGCTTCTGGAAAGCACGCTCCCTCCACAAAACCGTGCGCCTGATGGTCGAGAAAGGCCAGCCCGTGCCGGAGTCACTCTTCGCGGCGCCACAACGAACAGTTCGCCAGCGCTCGGACCTGCGGCGTGGGATCATCCTGGTGATGGTCGGCATCGGCGTGATGATCCTGTTCGGCGCGCTGGATGACTGGGACGGCGGCGCCTGGGCCCTCGGCATCATCCCATTCCTGATCGGTGCGACCTACCTCCTCTTCTGGAGGCTGGACGGCAACAATTTCACCTTCAACAGAACTGCCAGCGATCACGCTAGTACAGACACCCCGCCGCCGTTGCCCTAACGTCGCCGGCGTGTCGTTGACGGATGCAGACCTCGTTGCCCGTGTTCTCCTCGATGATGACCATCATGCGTTCTCTGAGCTCGTGCGGCGGCATCAATCGGCGGTCCGTGGTCTGCTCCGAAACCTCACCCGCGCCGACGTGGCGCTCGCTGATGACCTCGCCCAGGAGACCTTCCTCAAAGCCTACAAAAATATCCGCAGCTTCCGCGGCGAGGCGAAGTTCTCCACCTGGCTTTACCGCATCGCCTACAACAGCTACCGCGAAGATGCACGACGTAGGAAAGAGCTCGTCGGAATCGATGAGACGCAGCTCGAAGGCGAGCAGGATCCGCAAACCGTTAACCCCGCCCTAAGACAGGATCTCATGTACGCGCTCCGCCTACTTCCGCTGCACGAGCGCACCGCCGTCTTGCTTTGCTGCCAGCATGGCTTAACCCATGAAGAGGCAGCGCGGGTGCTCGACATCCCGCTCGGCACCGTGAAAACGAACGTGCTGAGAGGCAGAGAGAAGTTGAAGCATTCCCTCGCGGCGTGGCAGAATAACTAGGCGATGGCAGCACCACTCCAGGACGAAGACTGGCTCGACGCGAAACTGCACGACGAGATGCCGTACATCGATGATGACGGCTTCACGTCGCGTGTCTCGCAGGAGCTGCCGGTGCGTCGCCGTTCGCCCAAGATGCGGTCGGCATTCCTGCTCAGCGTGGGCGTCGTGGCGGCCGTCATCGCGTACATCGTCGCTGGTGGGGGTTCGTTCGTCATGGACGTGCTCGGCTGGTTCGCAGTGATGCCGCTGAGTGTGCTCTACATCATCACGATCGGCTGCGGGTTGCTGGTGACGGCGGTAGGCGTGTTCTTCGCCGTCTCGCGATCGCGGAAGGTGCGATCGTAAGCCGACGCCCACACGGGAATTGCGCGGTCATCCTGAGCCGCGTAGACGGCGAAGGACCTCACGCAGGCAGGAATGGTACTGCAGATCGCTTGCGGACCAAGGATCCACCGCCGTCCGCCGCTCGTAACTTTCGGCCGCTCACTAATCAGTGACCCAGCGCGAGGTCCTTCGTCGTCTACGCGACTCAGGATGACCGATGACCGCGTGTCGGATGAGCGACACACCTACACCGCTAGCCGCGCCGATTCCACATCTCGCGCGATCTGCGCCTTCAGATCATCGAGGGATCCGAACTTCTGCTCCGCCCGCAAGTAGCGCAGAAACCGCACCTCCACATCTTCGCCGTAGATGTCGCGGTCCACATCGAACAGGTGCAGCTCGAGCAAGCGCTCCGGCTTCGCCTGATCGATCGTCGGTCGGTAGCCAAGATTCACAACGCCGCGCAGCACTGCGCCCTGAAGCCGCGCCTCTGCCGCATACACACCATTCGGCGGGAACTGCTCGCTATGCGCGCTCAGGTTCGCCGTGGGAAAGCCGAGCGTGCGGCCGAGCTGCGCGCCTTTTTTCACCGTGCCGAGGATTGTGTATTCCCGCCCGAGCATTTCTGCCGCTCGCGCGAGGTCGCCCTTCTCCACCGCTTCGCGAATCGCCGTGCTGCTCACGACGGCGCCATTCACCGCGATGGGTTTGATGCCGACCACGTCGAACTGGCTTTCAGCACCTAGCTTTTGCAGAAGGGCGAGATTGCCCGCGCGTTTTCTGCCAAACGACCACTCGTGCCCGACGCAGATCTCGCGCAGCGGTTTGGCATGAATCACGAGCTGGCGCACGAACTCCTCGGGCGCTGTCTCCGCAAATGCGCGGTCAAATTGAACGACGAGCAGATGCTCGACTCCCAGCTCGCGAATGAGCGCGATCTTGTGCTGGGTCGCGGTGAGCAGGTGCGGCGCTTTCTCCGGGCGCAGCAGTTTCGCCGGATGCGGATCGAAGGTGACGACGACTGGAGTTCCGCCGGCTTCCCGGGCATGCGCCGCTGAAGTGGAGATGACGGCTTGGTGACCGAGATGCACACCATCGAAAACGCCGATCGCGGTGAAGATGGGTCCGCGCAGCCGGCTCAGCTCTGGGATCGAGCGCAGGACCTCCACGACAGCGTTCGTTAGGCGCCGCGCATCCGCGACACTTCGGGCAGCGTCAGGATCCGGTCGAGAATGTCGACCGGCCGTGAGTTGTGCAGCTCATCGACCGTCACTGCGCCATCGACAATGAACCGGCCCGAGCGCGTGCGGCGCAGGTCCTTCAGGTGCGCGCCGCAGGCAAGCGCCTCGCCGATGTCGTGCGCGTAGGTGCGGACGTAGAAGCCCTTGCTGCACGAGACGCTGAAGTCGACCTCGGGCGCTTCGATGCGCGAGATCTGATAGCTGTAGACATGCACGAGGCGCGGCTCGCGCTCCACCGTTTTGCCCTGCCGAGCCAGCTTATACAGCGGCACGCCACCCTGCTTGATCGCGGAGACCATGGGCGGCATCTGATAAAAATCACCGCGGAACTTCTCGAACGCTTCGCGCACGGACGTATCGGTGAGCGGCGGTACCTGCTTTTCTTCCAGGATTTTGCCGGCGCGATCCTGCGTGTCAGTTGTGGCGCCGAGTGTCAGCGTGCCGGCGTATTCCTTGTCCTCGCTCATGAGCAGGTCCTGGATCTTCGTGCCGCGTCCAAGAGTGAGGAGGAGCAAGCCCGTGGCGATTGGATCGAGCGTGCCGCAGTGGCCAACCTTCTTGATCTGCAGCTGCCGCCTAACGAGCGCCACGACGTCGTGTGACGTCATGCCAGCCGCTTTATCAACGAGCAGAACGCCGTCAGGAGTTGCAGTTAACGACATCGCAAATTGCCTCCAGTACCCGCTGTTCTACTTCTGCCAGCGTGCCGCGCACACGTGCGCCGGCTGCAAGCTTGTGTCCGCCCCCGCCGAAGCGCTGGCAAATCGCCGCCACGTCAGCAGCCTCGCTCTTTGAGCGCATGCTGACGCGGACTTTGCCTTCGAGCAGCTCTTCGAAAAACACCGCCACGACGACGCCCTGCACCGCGCGCAGGTGATCGATTAGCCCTTCATTATCTTCCGGTAAGACGCCAAGCCTGCTCGCCACCGCGAGGCTGAGGCTGAAACTCGCGACGCGTCCATCTGCCTGAAAGCGCATGGTGCCGAGCAGCTCGCGCAGCAACTCCACCCGCCGCCGCGGATAGCTTTCGTAAAGCAACTGGCTGACGCGTCCGACATCGACACCGCACTTCAGCAACTCGGCGCCGATCTCGAATGTGCGGGCGGTCGTGTTTGGATACTGAAACGACCCGGTGTCGGTTGAAATTGCGACGAACAGGTTCTCGGCAATGGCAGCATCTATCGGCAACTGCTGATCGTGCAGGAGCTCGAACAGGATCTGCCCGGTCGCGGGCGCGGTTGAGTCGATGTAGACCAGGTCGCCGTAGCGCGGGTTCGTCGGATGATGATCGATGTTGATCCAGGTATCAGCGCGCACAGCGTCGGCCGCGACGCCGAGGCGGTTCGGGACTGCCGTATCCAACGCGACTGCCAGGTCGAAAGTCTGAGCTTCGGCGGGTGGAGGAGTCAGCAGCTCGCCGCCGGGCATGAAGCTGTATTTGTCGAGCAGCCCCTCTTCGCTCCAAACCGTCACGTCTTTGCCGAGGGCGCGAAGCGACAAGGCGAGCGCCAGCTGACTGCCGAATGCATCGCCATCCGGCCGCACATGGCTGAGCACGACGACCGTCTGAGCAGAGCGCAAGGCGGCGGCGATTGCCGAGAAGCTCGAATTCGCGGCCACGACCGGCTCTGTCGGCTCGGCGCTAATCTCGCTCGTCGGCATCAGCTTCTTCAGGCTCGATCTCCCGCAGGATTTTGAAAACGCGGTCGCCACGCTCGATCGAATCGTCGAGATGGAAAGTAAGATGCGGCGTGTACTTCAGGACCACGTGCTTCATCAAGGCCGCCTGTAACGCGACGCGATTGCTCTCGAGATCGGCGATCACGCCTTTGTGGCTGCCTTTGCCCAGCACGCTGACGAAGACGTGCGCATTTCGGAGATCGGGCGTGACGTCTACCTGATTCACCGTCACGAGGACGTTCTCGAATGTCATGTCGCGCGTAATGATCGAGCTCAGCTCGCGCCTCACCAGCTCGTTCACGCGGAGTAGTCGATTGGTCATAATAGGAGTGCTGAGACGGTGGGGCGAGACTCCGTCGAGCCTGAGACTGGCCACGCTGCACCCAGGCTCGACGGAGTCTCGCCCTACGGATTACAGCTTCTGCGCGACCTGCTCGAGGTTGTAGCACTCGATGATATCGCCCACTTGGTATTCGTTGAAGTCGCCGAGCTTGATACCGCACTCGAGTCCCACGCGCACTTCCTTCACGTCGTCTTGGAACCGGCGCAGCGTGGAGAGTCCGCCATCGTAAACCGGCTGGCGGCGGCGCAAGACGCGCGCACGCGAGGTGCGGCCGATGCGGCCGTCGGTGACGAGACAACCCGCCACGATGCCGCGGCTGAGCTTGAACACCTGCTTGACCTCGGCGTGGCCGATGACGGTCTCGCGATGCTCCGGATCGAGCAGGCCGGCCATCGACTCTTTGATCTGGTCGATGAGCTCGTAAATGATGCTGTAGAGCTTCACCTGCACGCCTTCGCGCTTGGCGGCGTTCACCGCGTTGGCTTCCACTTTGATGTTGAAGCCAATCACGACGGTGTTCGACGCGCTCGCGAGAAGGATGTCGTTCTCGGATATCGGGCCGACGCCGGAGTGGATGATGTCGAGCTCGACTTTTTTGCTGACGATCTGGCTGAGAGCAGTCTGAAGCGCCTCGAGGGTGCCCTGAGCGTCGCACTTGAGCACGATGCGGAGGTTCTTCTTCCCGTCCGCAGCTGTGAGCAAGGTCTCGAGCGTGGCGCGTTGCGGCGCGCTCAATTTATCGGCGCGCTTGGCGACCTGACGCTCTTCGCTCAGCACCTTCGCGTCGCGCTCTGATTCCATGACCAGGAATTCATCGCCCGCTTGCGGCAATCCCATAAAGCCGAGCACCTTCACCGGCGTAGATGGTCCAGCGGACTTGAGCGGCTTACCGCGGTCGTCCATGAGGGACTTCACCTTGCCGCCGAAGTCGCCGCAGATGAAGGGATCACCGATCTTCAGCGTGCCCATTTGGACGATGACCGTCGCAGTCGGCCCTCGGCCGGCTTCCACCTGCGCTTCGATGACTGTGCCGCGCGGCACAGCCGTGGGCGAGGCTTTCAATTCCATCACCTCAGCCTGCAGCGTCATCATCTCGAGCAGATGGTCGATGCCCGTGCCTTTCGTGGCGGACACCGGGCAGACGATGGTATCACCGCCCCAGTCTTCCGGACTCAGTTCGCGCTCCTGCAGCTGCTTCTTGACGCGGTCGATGTTCGCACCCGGCAAATCGATCTTGTTGATCGCGACGAGGATCTTCACGTGCGGCGCTGCTTTCGCGTGATTGATCGCTTCGATCGTCTGCGGCATCAGGCCGTCATCAGCCGCCACCACGAGCACGACGATGTCGGTGACGTGAGCACCGCGCGCACGCATCGCGGTGAAAGCCGCGTGACCAGGTGTGTCGAGGAAAGTGATGCGCTGGCCTTTGTGGTCAACGGTGTATGCGCCGATGTGCTGCGTGATGCCGCCAGCCTCGCCGGCCGCGACACGGGTCTTGCGGATCGCGTCCATCAACGACGTTTTGCCGTGATCGACGTGGCCCATGAAAGTGATAATCGGGCCGCGGATCTTGAGCTCTTCCTCCTTCTCGATAACGGGAGGCGGGGGCGCGACGATGACCTGCTCAACTTTGTGAACGCCGGCGCCTTTTTCACGCCGCTCCATCTCGAAAACGAAGCCGTGCGCTTCACAGATCTTCGCCGCGACGTCGGGCTCGACGGTCTGGTTCTGGTTCGCGAAGACGTTCAGCTCCATCAGCTGCTTGATGACCTGGAATGGCTTCAAGCCTAGCTCAGCCGCGAGGTGCTTGACGATGATCGGCGGCTTGATGTGAACGATCTTCTGCGGCTCCGCGTCGGTCGCTTCTTCTGCGGTAGGAGCAGGCGCAGGCGCAACAACGGCTTCCACCGGTGTGGCAGGCGGAACGGGTGCGGGAGTCGCTGCAGGAGCTGGCGCCGGCGTACGCGGAGCCGGCGCCGAAATCAGGTCGACGACGACTGGCGGCGGCGCCTTGGCTTCAACGACGGCGGGCTCTGGCGCAACGGGCTTCGGAGCTGGCGGCGGCGGCGCGGGAGCGACGATGCGCGAAATCGGCGGGAGGATCGACTTCGTCGTCCGCACTTCGCCTTCCGGCCGCCTGGCGCGAGGCTTCTTCTCGTCGATCAATGAAACCGTCTCGGCGCGCGGCTTCGGTGGAGCGGGTGGCGGAGTGGCAGCTGCTGCTGCGGCGGCAGCCTGCGCGGCGGCGCGAGAACGAGCGGCTGGCGTGGTCGCAGTGGGGGTCGGCGCCGCGCCGGTGTCGATCTTGGTGGTTTTTACCGCCTTGCTTGCGGGAGCCTCAGTCGAAGCGGCAGACTTGACCGGCGGCTTCCGCGCGGCAGGCGCGGACTTGCGGGCTGCGGTCTTCGTCGATGTCGTTCGGGTGGGCATTTTGGGGAAAGTTTTTCATGGCTCGAGGGCAGCCACTTAAGATGCGGTTGCTTCTCGAGGGACCGCGGCGTGAATCTCTTGCGCCTTGGCTTCGTCGATGCCGAGAATGTCGACCAGGTCAGACACATCGGCATCGCGCAATCCTTCGAGGTTAGTAAATCCGGATTTCACAAGCGTCATCGCCTGCTCCTGATCGATCGGCAACGCGCCCGCGAGACTCTGGGCGGCTTGCGCGACCTTATGCTCGACCGCGTTCATGGCCGAGGTGTCCTTGTCGATGTTGATCTCCCAACCGGTGAGGCGGGAGGTCAGGCGGGCGTTCTGGCCTTTTTTGCCGATAGCGAGCGAGAGCTGGTCTTCGTCGACCGAGATCTGCACGCTCTTCCGCTCCGGGTCGAACACGAGGTTCTTCACCTTCGCAGGTTTCAAAGCTTCGAGGACGTAGTCCTTCGGGTCTGAGCTCCAACGGATGATGTCGACCTTCTCGTTGTTGAGCTCGCGGACGATGTTCTTTACGCGGGAGCCGCGCATCCCGACGCAGGCGCCGACCGGGTCGACTTTGTCGTTCGCGCTCGTGACGGCGATCTTCGTGCGATAGCCGGCTTCGCGGGCAATGCCGCGGATTTCCACAGTGCCATCGGCAATCTCGCTGACTTCCAGCTCGAAGAGACGCCGCACAAAATTAGGATGGCTGCGCGAAACAATGATCTCGGGGCCGCGGATGCCGTTTTCAACGGCAACGACGTAGGCGCGAAGGCGATCGCCGACATTGTAGTCTTCAACCACGACACGCTCGCGCTGCGGCATGATGGCTTCGAATTTGCCGAGATCGAGAATCACGTCGGAGCGATCGAAGCGGCGCACCGTGCCGCTCACGATTTCGCCCGCGCGATCCTTGAACTCCTCGTAAATCATCTCCTTCTCGACCTGGCGGATGCGCTGCATCATCGCCTGCTTGGCGGTCTGGGCGGCGATGCGGCCGAAGTTGCGCGGCGTCACTTCCACTTCGACGGCGTCGCCGAGCTGCGCGTCGGCTTTGATGTCGCGCGCCTTGTTAATGGAGATTTCGTCAGCCGGATTGGTGACCTTCTCGACCACGAGCGGATTGGCGAGCGCGCGGATTTCGCCGGTCTTCGGATTGATGTCGATGCGCAGGTCGCGTGACATGCTCACGCTCTTCTTGGAGGCCGAGAGCAGTGCGTTCGACACCGCCTCGATCAGGATCTCGCGTTTGATTCCGCGCTCCCGCTCGAGGTAATCCAGCATGGCAATAAACTCGGCGTTCATAAAAGCATCGAGCCCGCAGACGAAAAAGAGTGGGACACCAGCTCCCACTCCAATCCACCGCGGACTAGGCCGCCAAAGTATGTTCGGGAAGCCGCTCCGTCAAGTGCGCTGATACGCGCCGCAGTGAAACGTTGGACGCGTAGAACCTTCGCTCACGCGCCGCGGGACGCGAGCTGCAGACTCGGTGTTGGACGTGCCGCGTCTGACGTTCGACGTTCGCCCGTGTCGCGCGTCCCTCCATGGCTCATCGTGCTCGCGGTCTGGGCCGCGATCTATCTGCCCGGCCTCGGCTCGCTCGAAATCAAAGGCGAGGAAGGGCGCCGCATCCTCCCGGCGGTCACGATGCTCGAAACCGGCAACTACATCGTGCCGTACGTCGGCGGCGAGCCATACCTGCGCAAGCCGCCGCTGATCAATTGGGTGGTCGCGGGTTCGTTCAAGGTCTTCGGGGCGCGCAACGAATGGGCGGCGCGGTTACCTTCGGTGCTATGCGTGCTCGCGGTGGCGATGACGTTCCTGTTTATCGCGCGAGGAAGTCTTGGCCCGGACGGTGCATTCTTCGCCGCCCTGATGTGGCTGACAAACTTCGGCATGATCGAGAAGGGCCGCCTGATCGAGATCGAAGCGCTCTACGTGTCGCTGTTCGGCATCGCGATGATCTGCTGGCTCAGTTTTTGGCAGCAACGCAGGTCACCCTGGCTGACGTGGATCGTGCCTTCGATCTTCCTCGGGCTCGGTTTGCTCGCGAAGGGTCCGCTGCACCTTCTGTTCTTCTATGGGATCGTGGTGGCGGTGCTGTTCCGCGCAGGCGAGCTGCGCAGCGTGCTTCGCCCGGCACACATCGTCGGCGTGCTGGTGATGCTGGGGATCTTCGCAGCCTGGGCATTGCCGTATCTGCAGATGACGCAGGGCGAGAACACGGGCGAGGTGTGGAGTCGCCAGTTCACCGGTCGGCTCGCCGGCGACGACTTCAAGCTCGGCAGCTGGCTCATGAACATGCCCCGCGGCCTTGCCTACGGCCTGCCTTGGGCGGTGCTGTTGCTTTTCGCGCGGAGCGCTTTTGTCGGCGCGCGCGACGGACAGCTCGCACGCGCGATCGCGGTCAGCAGCGCGGCGCTTTTCGTCGCCGTGAACTTGATTCCCGGCGGGCTGCCGCGCTACGCGATGCCGTTGCTCGTGCCTGCCATCTGGCTCATCGCGAGCATCATCAATGCGCCTCGACTGCTTGGGCCTGCTCTCGTCGCGGCGCCGGCTGAGTGGCTGCGACGCCATGTGCCGACAGTCGCCTGCGCGATCGCCGCTGCGCTCTGTCTGTACGGCTCCGTCATCGTGCCGTTCCTTCGCGGCCGCGAGAAAGTGCGTAACATTGCGCGGCAGATCGACGCGGCCATTCCCGGTGGGCAGCGGCTCTTTGTCATCGATCCGGAGTATCAGCCATTCCTCTTTTACCTCCGCACGCCGATCACCTACGCCGCTGAAGTAGAGAAGCTGCCCGAAGGCGTGCGCTACTTCCTCGTGCAACCCAGGGATGAACAGGCCGCACGCAAGACGGCGCGCTGGCCCCAGCCGCCGCGCGAAGTCGCGCGGGTCACTGATTACCGCAAGAAAACGGTCATCGTCTTCGCGGTCGGCGAGGACGCGTAAACGTTACATCGGGGTGATTGACATCACCCCGATGTGAATTACTTAGCGTGCTAACTATTCAGCTCTTGCATGCAAAAAGTCGACACACAGAAGATCGGGCTCGTCCTGGTCGAGACCGCGCGCGCGTGGCGCACGAAGCTCGACCAGCGTTTGCGTCCGCTCGGCTTGAGCCAGGGCAAGTGGACGACCCTCGTGCATCTCGCGTGGGGCGGCGATAAGCTCACCCAGCGGGAATTGGCGAGCCGCATCGGCATCGAAGAGGCGACGCTCGCCGGGCTCCTCGATCGCCTCCAGACCGACCGCTGGATCGAGCGCAAAACCTCCGAGCACGATCGCCGCTGCAAGACGGTGCATCTACGGCCGCGCTCCAAGAAGGTGCTCTCAAAGATCTTCGAGGCCGCGCAGGAATTACGGCAGGAACTTATCGCCGATATTCCGGCGGCCGAACTCGAGACCTGTATGCAGGTGCTGGCGCGGATTCGCGACAAGGCCGACGCGGCCACGCAAGAGAGAATCATCTCAAAATCGAACGGCGCGCGTAACCAGTTGAACGGCGGCGCTGTCACTACTGTCGGAGCCAGCACGCGCCGGAAGCGGAAAGAGACATGAACGAAGCACAGCAATCACGCCGGCGATTCGGCTTTGGAGCGAAAGCGACGATGGTCGCCTTGCTCGCGCTCGTCGTGGCGTACTTCATCTTCGGGCGCGGCAAAAAGGCCGGCGGACCGCCGGAACGGGCGCCGCGTGCGGTCCTCGTCGCGAAGGTGACTACCCAGGATGTGCCGCTCTATCTCGATGAGATCGGGACCACGGCGCCTTTCGAGACCGTCGACGTGAAGCCGCAGGTTACCGGGCAGATTATTGCGCGGGAGTTTACTGACGGTGCCGAGGTTAAAAAAGGCGATCTGCTCTTCCGCATCGACGCGCGGCCGTATGAGGCAACCCTCGCGGCGGCAAAGGCGGACGCCGCACTCGCCCAGGCGAACCTCCGCCGCATGACGGAACTCCAGGCGAAGAACGTCACCGCGTCGCAGGAGATGGATACCGCGCGCGCTAATGCGATGCGCACGGAAGCGGCGGTCGCCTCCGCGCAGGTGAACCTCGACTTCTGCAGCATTCGCGCGCCGATCGACGGTCGTATCGGCCTGCGCAACGTTGATGTCGGCAACGTGGTCAGCCCCGGCGGGACGACGCCGCTCGTCACCATTCAAGGTTTGGATCCGATCTACACGGATTTCACGGTTGCAGAACCCGATCTGCCGCTCGTTCGGTCCTATCTCAAAAACCCGAACCTGAAAGTGATGACGGACGCGGAAGACGACAAGGTGGAGCCGCGCTCCGGCGAGATGTATTTCATCGATAACGCGGTGCAGCCCGGCGCCGGCACGGTGAAAGTCCGCGCGGTCACGCCCAATCCTGACCGCGCTCTCTGGCCGTCGCAGTTCGTCCGCGTCCGGCTGGTCCTCGACAACTTGAAGGATGCCACGCTCGTGCCCGGCGGCGCGGTGCAGATCGGACAGAACGGACCTTACGTCTTCGTCGTGAAACCCGACTCCACGCTCGACCTGCGGCAGGTGAAGCCGGGGCAGACGCACGGTGACTTGACGGTGATCAACGAAGGCGTGCGCGCGGGCGAGATGGTTGTCGTGAGTGGTCAGCTACAGCTTGCGCCTGGTGCGAAGGTGGTGGCGAAAGAAGCGGACGCGGCCGGTGGTGGACAAGGCCCGCCGGAGCGGACTAAAACGATCCAGTAATCGGCGAGAACTCCAATGGCGACTTCCGGAGATAGAGGCAACGAGCGCGACCACCACGACGGGGTGAGCTCAAACGGCCACGGCAATGGTGCGGACGGCGAGCTCGTGCACGGGCCGCAGGTGAAAGACGTCCGGAACACGCCGGCCGCGAAGCTGGTGCAGTTTTCGTCCGGATTGTCGCAGCCGTTTATCCAGCGACCGGTGATGACGATGCTGCTGACGGCGTCGATCATTGTCTTCGGGATGCTCGCGTTCAAGCAGCTCTCCGTGAACGACCTCCCGGCGGTCGATTACCCGGTGATCTCGGTGAGCGTGAACTATCCCGGCGCGAACCCTGAGACAATGGCGAACACAGTCGCCACACCGCTCGAGAAACAATTCACGCAGATCCCCGGCATCACGCTGAGCACGAGCTCGAGCACCCAGGGCAGCACGAATATCACCCTCCAGTTCGACCTCTCGAAGAGTGTCGATGCGGCAGCTACCGACGTGCAGGCCGCGATCCAGCGCGCGATGGGCCAGCTGCCGCCTGATCTGCCGACACCGCCGCGTTTCGAGAAGTCGAACCCGAACGACCAGCCGGTGTTCTTCCTCGCGCTGACGAGCGACACGCTGACAGATGGCGATCTTTACAAGTACGCCACCTCGCAGGTGCAGCAGCGGATCAACATCCTGCCAGGCGTCTCGCAGGTGCAGATCTTCGGCGTGAAGGCTGCGATCCGCGTGAAGGCCGATCCGGGCGCGCTCGCCTCCCGCAACATGACGCTGGACGAGCTGTCGGCGGCGATCCGCTCCGGGACCTCGTACGCGGGTGCCGGGCAGTTCGACGGGAAGACGAAGTCATTCGTGTTGCGGCCGAATGCGCAGATCGCGGATGCCGAAGGCTACCGCAACCTCATCATCGCGCGCGGGCAGGACAACACGCCGATTTACCTGCGCGATGTCGCCACCGTGGAAGACAGCGTACAGGACGAGCGGCTTTCCCGGCACTTCTACGCCCGCGGCTTCAATCCGCCGGCTTCCACGATCGTGATGGCCATCTCGCGTCAGGCGGGCGCGAACGCGGTGGAAGTCGCAACCTCGATCCGCGAGCTGCTCCCGCAGCTGCGCCTCGAGTTGCCAGGCTCCATCAACCTCATTCCGACTTTCGACCGCGCGAAGACGATCGAGCGCTCCGTGCACGACGTGCAGGAGACGTTGCTCATCGCGTTCGTGCTCGTCATCATCGTCATCTTCCTCTTCCTCGGCCGCGCGGCGGACACCATGATTCCGGTCGTCGCCCTGCCGCTCTCGCTGTTGATCACGTTCCTTGCGATGTGGGCGCTCGGGTTCTCGATCAACAACCTCACCCTCATGGCGCTCACGCTGGCGATCGGCTTTCTCGTCGACGACGCGATTGTCTTTCTCGAGAACGTGGTCCGCCGTGCCGAGACGGGTGAGTCGATCCTGAAAGCGACGCTTAACAGCGCGGGCGAGATTTCGTTCACCATTCTCTCGATGACGCTGTCGCTGGCGGCGGTGTTCATTCCGCTCGTCTTCATGCCAGGGTTGCTCGGCCGCATCTTCCGTGAGTTCGCGATCACGATCATCGTCGCGATCATCGCGTCGGGTATCGTCTCGCTTACGCTCACGCCGTTGATGTGCGCGCGCATGCTGCGCGAGCGCGGCCCCGGTCATCCGAAGACCTGGATGGAGCGGCTCACCGAGAAATTCTTCGATCCCATCCTGCGGTCGTATGGCCGGACGTTGAGCTGGTTCCTCGATCACGGCTGGCTTTCAATCCCGATCCTGGCAGCCTGCGCGCTCGGCCTGTGGTTTTTCTTCACGACGCTGCCGTTCACGCTGCTTCCCACCGGCGACAGCGGAACGATTCGCGGAAATTTGCTCCTCTCGGAAGGCGCTTCACCCGAAGAACAGAAGCAGATCCAGGACAAGCTCGATCCCGTTCTCCAGGCTAATCCGGCGGTAGATAAATACTTCACCGTGGCAGGCAGCGGCCGCGGCGGCTCCGCTGGTATTTTCACCGTTCTCTTCCTGAAAGACGCGAGCGAGCGCGCACCGATCGAGCAAGTGGCGATGCAGCTCCGCCAGGAGCTCGGCAAGATCCCAGGCGTCTTCCCGACCTTGAACCCGCAGCCCGTCTTGCAGATCAACATTGGCGGCGCGGGAAGTTCCTTCGGCCGCTACAGCTACGTCATCAGCGGTATCAATCCGGACGAGGTCTATGCCGCTGCGGAGGCTCTCGGGAACAAGCTGCGCGGCTATGAAGGATTCGCCGCCCCGCCGCGCTCAAACCTGTTCCGGAACACGCCCAACATCGACATCGATATCGATCGTGACCGCGCCAGTCTCTATGGCGTTTCGACGGCGAAGATCCAGAACCTTCTGCGCGCGGCCTACTCGCAGAATTTCGTCTATCTCATCAAGCAGCCGGATGACCAGTACCAGGTCATTCTCGAGGTGAAGGATGCAGAGCGGTCGAACCCGGAAGACCTTCGCAACCTCTATGTGAAACCGGACGGCGGCGACAAGCTCATCCCAGTCCGCACGCTGACGAAGTTCCAGACGAAGCTCGGCCTGCAATCGGTGAACCACCTGAACCAGTTCACCTCCGTGACATTTGGCTTCGACACCAAGCCTGATGTCGCACTGGGCGATGTCACCGAGTTCATCGAGAAAGCAGCAGCGGAAGTGCTGCCGCCGACCGTGAAAGGCGAGCTGCAAGGCGAGGGTCTGGTTCTTCAGCAGCTCTTCCAAGCACTGCCATGGCTCATCATCGCCGCGATCTTCGTTATGTACGTCATCCTCGGCATTCTGTACGAAAGCTACGTGCACCCGATCACGGTGCTCTCGACGCTCTTCCCGGCGGTCGTCGGTGGGTTGCTCACCTTGTGGCTCTTTAACTCCACCCTGTCGCTGTATTCCGTGATCGGCTTGTTCCTCCTCATGGGCATCGTGAAGAAGAACGGCATCATGATTGTCGACTTCGCTCTGCACCGCATCGACGAAGGCTACGATCGCCGCACAGCGATCCTCGAAGCGAGCGTGGAGCGTTTTCGGCCGATCATCATGACCACGCTTGCCGCTCTAATGGGTGCGGTGCCGCTCGCGCTTGGCTACGGAGCCGATGGCGCATCGCGGCAGCCGCTGGGCTTGGTCATTGTAGGTGGATTGATCATCTCGCAGTTGATCACGCTCTACATAACGCCGGTGATTTACCTCGCGCTCGAGTGGTTCCAGGAGCGCGTGCTCGATCGGGTGCCGTTCCTGCGCAGTGGCCACATGCATCACGAAGGCCCCGATTCGCCGAAGCCGCGTCACGCGGTCGAGGAGGCGGTGCCGGTTGGCGCGCACTAGCCTCATCACAGCGACGAGGTAGCGAACACCACGTAAGCGTCACTTCCAAAGTTAGATCGTCGCATCTTCGTACGCGATCCGTAAGGAATGCTTGCGCGGCGCTCCCGCCCGGCATCTCTCGCCACGACCCACACTGAACTTCCGGTGTGATAGGTAGGTCCGGGAAACCAGCCGCTGGAGTGATCGTGAGGCCAGTTCGCAAACCGTTCGTGGGCGCCTCGGCGGCGACCACCATGGGAGCCGCGGTTTTGTCAGCGTCCACCAGCTTGCGGACGCTCGGCTGGGTGGCTGCTCGCGGTTCGCGATCGCAACACCAGCAGTAAACATTTTTCGAGTTTCGCGGAACTTCAGGCGACTGGCCGTGTTGTTGAAGTGTATGATGATTGTGCCAGGGCAACGGCGGAAGGCATCCATGGGTGGATGCCAACTGAGTGATTCAGCGATCTGCGAGTTGTTCGAAAAGCATCACGCTCGCATCAATCAACGACACTCCATCATGACTTCATCCCGCACCTTCTCTCCGCTCCGTCGCACCATGTCGTTGGCTCTCGTAGCCGTCGCCTTGTGTCTCATCGCGATCGTCTTCGCCCCGATCTCTTCATTGGAAGCGACCGCCGCAAACGCCGGCGGCGCGAGTGAAAGCACCGCGGAGAACTCCAACGTCGCTGAACCGGCGCAACTGGATGCGTTCCGCCAGGCGATCGGTGGCGCGGTCACGCCGTTGATCATCGAGCTCAAGAAAGACCCCGTCGCCTTGCGCAAGCATGCGGAGGAGCAGGCCGGCGGGCAGATGTCGTTTGAGGATGTGGTCGCTTACACGCGTGAGCTGCTGACGGAGCAGAACGAACTCGCGAATCAGCTCGCCAGCCGCGGAGTGCGCGCTCTCCTGCGTGAGACCAACGTGAAGCAGATCGATGGCGCCGCGCGCACGATCCATTATCGCTTCACCTACGTGCTCAACGGCTTTGTCGCCTATGTCGCCGACGCCGACATCGACAAGCTCAAGGCGCTGCCGGAAGTGGCGCACGTGAGCGAGCCGCTCCGCGCCGACTTTCATCTTGATCGCGCGATCGATTACAGTCTCGGCACACAGACGAATCCGGCGGATCGCCGCACAGCGGTCTACGGCGCAAATCAGGAGTTCCAGCCCGCTGGCTCTCCGGGTCACCCCGAGACGCCTTTCAGCACGAAGATCGACGGCTTCGAAGGCCAGAACATGAACATCGCGATCATCGATTCCGGCGTCGACTACCGCCACCCGATGTTTGGTGGGATCGGCCAGACCACACCGTTGCCGCGCGTGTCCGGTCGGCCGGAAAGCGCCGATGACAACCGGAAGGTGATCTACTTCTATGCGTTCTCGGAGCCGGTCGGTGATCCGACCGACGACTTCGGGCACGGCACGCTCGTTGCCTCCAACGCGGCCGGGTTCCTCGTGGATGGCAATACGGCACCGCGGGCCGGCTACGGTCTCGGGTTCGATGGCAGAGGTGTGGGACCGACACCCGATGGCCGCCAGTTGTTTGGCACCGCCCCACAAGCCCGTATTCTCGCCTACAAAGTCTGCGGCCCGGCGCCGCAGTGCGCAGGCGACATCGAGCTTTCGATCGAAGACGCTGCTTCGCCGGTGACGCTCACCGGAGTCGGCGATGGCGCATCGGTGCCGACGATGGTGCCGAAGCCGGTCGCGGACATCATCAATCTTTCATTGGGTGACACGTCCGGTAACCCGGCTGGCGCCAGCTCGCGCGCCGCCAACAACGCCGCGCTCGCCGGCACGCTCGTGGTCGCATCGGCTGGCAACTCCGGCGTCCCCGGCTCCGCCGGCGACGGCACGATCGGCGCTCCATCGGCCGCGACACTCGCGATCTCAGTCGCCGCGAGTTTGGATCCCGGCTCGGTTGCTGGATCGGATGTGCTTGCGCCGGGTTCCGTGCCGCTCGAGACCCGCACGCCTGCAACACCGGGTCCGTCACCTGAGATGGGCGCGACGTCGAATGCGAACGCGCCCCAGCCAGGCGAGCGGCAGGGGATGAGGATATTCCCCGTCGCTGGTGGTGGAACGCTACCAACCGAACAAAACCCCGGCGAGCCGGCGCTGAACACCGGCTCCCTCTCCGCGCATTACGCGTTTGTCGATTTCGCACGGAACGCCGCTGTCACCGCCAACGTTCCGTCGACCGTGACCAACCGTATCGCCCTGGTAAAGCGCAACGAAGCAGATCCTGCGCGCCCACCTTTTGCGGCAATCACGAATGCGATTGCTCCGCTCAGGCCGGCCGCGATTGTGATCATCACGAGCATCGAGTCCGCGACCGCAGTGGTTGTTGCTGGCGGAATTCCAGCCTTTACGATCGGGCTGGATGACGGCGAATACCTGATTGATCGGGCGCTCTCCGGCGATCCGGGTGACGGCGATCCGAACATCGATGTGCCGAATGGCACGATCTCCGAGTTGCCGCTGCGGCTCGCCGACAGCATTTCGCTTCCGGCATTCACCGGGTTCATGGCCGGCTTCAGCTCACGCGGCCCGAACGACCATCCAAACGCCAACTTCCGCACGATCAAGCCTGACGTGACCGCCCCTGGCGTCGGCATCGTCGGTGCGGCGACAGTGGAAGGCCTGCCGGATGAGACCATCGGTCTCTCCAGCACGACTGGCTACACGCAGGCAAACGGCACCAGTTTCTCCGGCCCGATCACGGCCGGCGCGGTGACCCTCGTCCGCCAGCGCGTGCGGGAAGAGCTGGGCCTCGACGCGACCGACGTGAAAGACCCGGACTTTCGAGCGAAACGCTTCAACGCACTGACGGTGGCGCGCGCGCTCCTGCAGAATTCGGCCACCAATCTGCGCAACGGTCTCGGCCAGCCGCAAGGCAACGGCGCCGCGTCGGTCGCTTCGATCAACGAGATGGGCTCCGGCCACATTAACGTCGCCGAGGCTCTCCGCGCGGAAGCGATCATGGTCTCGCCGACGGTGCTCTTCCGTAATCCGCCAGAGTTCGGCAATCCGGACCCGGTGTCGGGCGCAAACAGTGGCGACAACATCATCGTGGAGATTCCGACGGCGAGCTTTGGCGCGGTGCCGGTCGTCGGCCTGGACGGCAGGATTGAGCGGCGCAAGGAAGTCATCATCCGTGACGTGACGAACGGCAAGGGCGGCGGCACCTACGCGCTCACCGGGCAGAACAATCGTCTCGCGACCAGCGATGGTTTCGAGGTCAGCTTTGTGAACGCAAACGGCGTGCCGATCAACTCCGTGAACGTGCCGCAACGCGGGCAGCGGTCGTTCTTCGTCCGCGTAGTCGCTGATGGAAGGCAGATCACGGAGCCGAACACGGAATTCCAGTTCTATGTCACCGCGACTGACGCGACGGGCGACAGAATGCGGATGCCGTTCTACTACCGCGCCGTGGCCGCCGATCCGAACGCGATTCCGGGGACGGCTGCGCAACTGCGCAACATCTCGACGCGCGTCAGCGTCCAGACCGGCGAGAACGTCGGCATCGCCGGCATCATCATCACGGGCGACGAACCAAAGCGCGTTGCGCTGCGCGGCATCGGCCCGTCACTCCAGGCGAACGACGCTCCGCTCAACGGCCGCCTCGACGATCCAGTGCTCGAACTCTTCGACGGCAGCGGCGCGTTGATCGTCTCGAACGACAACTGGAAAGACACGCAGCAGGATCGAATCGAGGACAGCGGCTTCGCGCCTGGTGACGAGCGTGAGTCCGTCATCCTGCGCACCCTGGCGCCCGGCAATTACACAGCCGTGCTGCGCGGCAAGGATAATGGCACCGGCATCGGCCTTGTCGAAGCGTACGATCGCGACGAAACGGGCGATGGACGCTTCGCCAACATCAGCACACGTGGCCGGGTCGAGACAGGCGACAACGTCCTGATCGGCGGCTTCATCGCCGGCCGGCAGGATGGGCCGACGAACATTGTCGTGCGCGCACTCGGGCCGTCGCTCGTCACACGCGGCGTGCCGCAAGCGCTGCAGGATCCGACCGTGCAGCTGGTAAACCAGAACGGCGACGTCATTAACGAGAACGACGACTTCGCCCTCTCGCCACAGCGCAGCGAAATCGAATCGCGTGGCCTGGCGCCGCAAGACGCGCGGGAAGCCGCGCTGTTCCAGCCGGTGCAGCCGGGCAATTACACCGCGGTCGTCCGCGGTAAGCTCGACACCACCGGGGTTGGATTAGTCGAAGTGTATAACGTGCGGTAGCCGTCCGCCGTTTACAGTCCAGGAATGTCGGAGGGCCGGGCAACAATGCCCGGCCCTTTTCCTTTTACGCAAACCTGCCGTCGACCGCCCTGAGCGAAGCAAAGCGCGGCGCGAAGATCGAAATGGTGTCGAATTCAGGAATTTTCCGCAGCTACAAACGAATTTGCTAGATTAGCGGAAGATTTGCGCAACCTTCCTGCGCTCGCGGTCGTATAGATACCGTGACCAAACGCTCCCGAGAGCTGACAGGCTTCGTCACTCAGGCGACACCTGCTCTCGTCCAAGAGCTCTTCGAAAAACACCAGCAAGTCATCCAGCGAGAATATCCACTTATGACCTCCTCACGAACTCCCATCTCACTCCGCGGCAAAGTTTCTTTGGCGCTGCTTTTCATCGCCTTTGCGCTGATCGGTATGTTGCTTATGCCTGTCCGGTCTCGCGCGACCGACTCGAGCCAGAACGGCAAAGGCGGCGCGACCTCAGTCCCTTCCGTCGCCGGTGAGGCGCCGCATGTGGCAGCATTCCGGCAGGCTCTTGGCGGCGCGATCACGCCCCTGATCATCGAGCTCAAGGCCGAGCCGAGCGTATTGCGCAAAGTGGCTGCGGACCAGCAGGGCAAGCCGCTCGCGATGGAGGAGCTTGTCTCGTATGCAACCGACTTGGTGGGCGAGCAGAAGGCGTTCTTTGCTCAACTGGGTGAGCGCGGCGTGCGCGCAGTGATGCATGAGAAAGATGTGACACAGCTCGACGGCTCGATTCGTCACATCGAATATCGATTCACATATCTGCTGAATGGCTTCATCGCTTACGTCGCGACGGAAGACATTGCGAAACTGAGAGCTCTGCCCGACGTGGCGCATGTCAGCGAGCCGGAGCAGTTCGACTATCAACTGAACCGCGCGGTCGATTACAGCCTCGGCACCCAGGAGAATCCGGAAGACCGCCGCGCCTCCGTTTATGGCCCGACGCAGGAGTTTCGGCCGATCGATACAGGGTCAAGCCCGGAAACCCCTCGGCCGAAGATCGACGGGTTCGAAGGCCAAGGCCTCAACATCGCGATCATCGACTCAGGCGTTGACTACCGGCACCCGATGTTCGGCGGGATCGGCCTGAACACGCGATTGCCGCGAGTGTCGGGTCGGCCTGAGAGCGCAGACGATAACAAGAAAGTGATCTACTTCTACGCGTTCAATGAGCCGGTCGGCGACCCGACGGACGACTTCGGCCATGGCACACTTGTTGCCTCTAATGCGGCCGGCTACAGCGTCGACAGTAAGACACCGGCACGGACGGGCTACGGTCTTGGATTCGACGGACGCGGGGTCGGGCCGACGCCGGACAATGTGCAGCTGTTTGGCACCGCGCCACAGGCGCGGATTATGGCTTACAAAGTGTGCGGGCCGGCGCCAAACTGCGTGGGCGACATCCCGTTGTCGATCGAGGACGCCGCTTCACCGTTCACTCTCGTTTCCAGCGGCACGACTCAGCCGACGCCAGTCGCCAAGCCGGTGGCAGACGTAATTAACCTCTCGCTCGGCAGCACGAGCGGCGATGCGGCGAGCGCCACTTCACGCGCGTGCAACAACGCAGCTCTTGCTGGCGTGGTTGTCGTCGCCTCTGCGGGCAACAGCGGTGCGCCAGGAGCTGTTGGAGATGCCACGATTGGCGCTCCCGCGGCGGCCACGCTGGCGATCGCCGTTGCGGCCAGTCTAGATCCTGGCTCGGTCGCCGGCTCTGACGTCCTTGCCCCTGATCAGATTCCGCTCGAGACGCGTACGCCGGCTACTCCCGGCCCGTCTCCCGAGACTGGTGCGACCTCCAATGCGAATTCCCCGAACCCGCAAGAGCGCCAGGGTATTAGGATCTTCCCTGTCGCAGGCGGTGGACCACTTCCTACCGAGAGAACTCCCGGAGATCCCGCGCTGAACACAGGGTCGCTATCCGCCCATTACGTTTTCGTCAATCGCACCGGAGACGTGCCCGCCCCTGTGCCTGCGTCGGCCACAAACAGAATCGCCATCGTCAAAGGTAGCGGAACGTTCGCGTCCATCGCCAACCCGGTGGCTCTGCAAAACCCATCAGCGATCTTAATTGTGACGTCTGTGGAATCGGCTACGGCTGTCGTCGTGGTGGGTGGAATTCCGACGTTTACAATCAACCCCGCCGATGCGGACTACCTGCTGGACATCCTGGCAGAAGGCGATGATGACAGCAAGGATCCGGCGAATGGCGCTATTTCGCGTCTGCCGTTGCGCCTCGCAGAGAGCATCTCGCTGGCCGGGTTTCAGGGTTCAATGGCCGGGTTCAGCTCGCGCGGACCGAACGATCACCCAAACGCTGGCTACCGCACGCTTAAGCCGGATGTCAGCGGACCCGGTGTCGGCATCGTAGGTGCGGCAACGGTCGAGGGCATTCCGGACGAGACAGTTGGGCTCGCGAGCACGACTGGCTACACCATTGCCAACGGGACCAGCTTCTCGGGCCCGATTACCGCTGGTGGGATGGTTCTCGTGCGGCAACGCGTGCGCGAAGAGCTAAACCTCGATACCACGGACTTGAAAGACCCGGACTACCGGACCAAACGATTCGATACGGTGACGGTGGCTCGTGCTCTCATGCAGAACAATGCTACCAATCTCCGCAATGGACTTGGCGTCCCGCAAGGCGATGGCGCGGCCTCGGTCGCGTCGGTCAATCAGATGGGATCCGGATACATCAACGTCGCGGGCGCGCTACAGGCGAAGGCGATCATGGTTTCACCAACGTTGCTGCTCCCGGATGCCAATCCAAATAGCGCCGGCAACCAGGCGGAATTCTCGCAGCGAGCAGGCAGTCCTTCGCCGACGCCGTTCCCGGTCCTAATTCCGACCGGGAGCTTTGCCCAGGTGCCTGTCATCGGGCTACAAGGCTCGCTTGAGCGGCGGAAAGAAGTGATCATGCGCGACGTCACAAACGGACAGGGCGCGGGCACCTACAACCTGACCGTTCAGGATAGCCGCCGGGCTAATACGCCAGGGTTCCAGATCGGATTTGTGGACGTAAACGGCACACCCATCACATCGGTGTCTGTGCCTGCCGGTGGCCAGACCTCGTTCTTCGTTCGCACGGTCGCGGATGGGACCCAGATAGCAGCAGATCCAGGCTGCGGGTTGCCGCCTCCGCCTGCCACCCCTGTGACGCCGCCGGACCCTCAAATCCCTTGTAGCGAGTTCCAATGGTACGTCACGGCAACAGATGCCGCCGGGAAGTCATTGCGGATGCCGTTCTTTTATCGGGCGGTGCAGGCCGATCCGAAGGAGATCCCGCCGCTCGCCGCGCAGCTGCAAAACATCTCCACGCGCTTAAACGTGCAGACTGGGGACAATGTCGGAATCGGTGGATTCATCATCACCGGGAACGATCCGAAGCGCGTGATCATTCGCGGTATCGGTCCATCGCTCAGTGCTGATGGCCAGCCGTTGAATGGCAGGCTCGAAGATCCCGTCGTCGAGTTGTTTGACCAGAACGGCGTGTTGATCACTACCAACGACAACTGGAAAGACTCGCCGCAGCGGGCTGACATCGAGGGCAGCGGGCTTGCGCCTCAGGACGATCGCGAATCGGCGATCGCTGCCACTCTGACGCCAGGGCTGTACACAGCCGTCATGAGCGGCAAAGACAACACCACCGGCGTTGGGCTGGTGGAGGCGTATGACCGCGATCAGACCGGTGCCGGCAAACTCGCGAACATCAGTACGCGTGGGTTTGTCCAGACTGGCGATAACGTGCTCATTGGCGGCTTCATCGCCGGGCGGCAGACCGGGCCGACGAACGTGGTGGTGCGTGCGATCGGGCCGTCCCTCACGAGCAGAGGGGTCCCGCAGGCGATGCAGGATCCGACCATCGAGTTGTTCAATCAAAACGGCGACGCGATTAACCAGAACGATGACTTCGCGACCTCGCCGCAAAGAAGCGAGATCCAATCGCGGGGTCTCGCTCCTGAGGACGAACGTGAGTCTGCCTTGCTGCAGAACGTAACGCCGGGCAACTACACCGCGATCGTGCGTGGCAAAGCCGACACGACAGGTGTCGGATTGGTCGAGGTCTACAACGTCCAGTAAAAGATAACGAAGCAATCAACGTGGGCAGGCATCGCAAGGTGCCTGCCCATTTTTTTGCCCACGAAGCACTGCAGGCCGGCGCCCGGACCAGCAAACGAGAGCTCGAACAATTCGCTTCGGCTCGCCAGGGCTCCCAGCGGGGCGCCGTCAGGCGCTCTGCACGAGCCGCTTGATCAGCTCATCTTCTGTCGTGATACCAATGAGCTTCCGCTGCGCATCCACCACAGCAGCGAGACCGAGCCGCGCTGCACGCAGCCGCCGGATGACGCGATAGGCCGGCTCGCGATCACCCGCGTTGACGAGGCGGCGCGTATAATGGGCGAGCGACTTCGGTTCGCCGCGATCAAACATGATGTCCATGACGTTGACGAGCCCGACGGCCTGGCCCTGTGGTGAGACAACCGGGAAGCAATCGATGCCCGTCTCCGCGCTGAGCTTGATCACCGACTCAATCGAGGCACCCGGCTGAATCGTCGCGACCTTGGCCAGCGGCATCATCACGTCGCGCACGCGCACGTGCCGGAAATCGACCACGTTGTGGATCATCGCGCGCTCCGTCGCGGAGAGAGAACCTTCCCGCTCGCTCTGCACGGCAACCTGCTTGAGTTCTTCGCGCGCGGCGAAGAGGCGCGCGCGGTCGGAGGCGCGCCGCGGAAGGATCGAACGGCCGATCCACTCACCGATCGTGAGCAGCGGCGAAAGCAGGATGGTGGCCGTCTCAAGGATGCGGCCCAATGCGCCGACAGCGCTGAATGGCATGCGGCGGAAGAGCGACTTGGCGAGCACCCCGAGGATGAAAAGGTAAACCGGAATGGCCGCTGCAACGGCGATCAGGTAGCCCGCAGTCCCAAGCGAGGAGACGAGCGCGCGAGTCGCCAGCAGGATCGCGAGAATGTCCGCCACCGCCGTGATGAGCAGCACGGTGACCAGGAGACGCTGCGGCTGCTCGAGCAGCCTTGCCATTCTGCGCGCACCTTGCCGCTGCTTCGCATCGTGCCGCAGGCGCACTGGGTCGGCGGCGAGCAGCGCAGCTTCCAGCCCGGAGAAGACAAATGACACGCCGCAGAGCGCACCAACAAAGAGCCACGTCATCATGGTTCGTCGGCTCCGTTCGAGTCCTCTTCGCCTGCGGCGTCGGCGTCGAGGTTGGTGGTCTTCTCGAGCACCATCTCCTCGATACGCTTGCGGCTCGTGCGGCGCACCGTGATGGCCAACCGAGGCATCTCCACCTCCGCACCGGAAGCCGGCAGATAGCCGAGTCGGTTGAAGACCAGCCCGCCGATTGTGTCGATCCCCTCAGCCTCTAGTTCGAATCCGAGATGCTCCGTCAGATCATCGAGACGCGCATTGCCGCTGACCAGCAGCCGGCCGTCTTCAAGTGGCTCGATGTACAGGTCCGCCTGCCCGAGCGGCGCGGCGTCGCTCATGATTTCCTCCACGATATCCGCGAGCGTGATGATGCCTTCCGTTCCGCCGAACTCATCCACCACCACAGCGAGCCCCTGCGGGTGCGAGATGAAGCCGCGCAAGAGATTGAGCGCGGGCATCGTCTCCGGCACGAACGACGGCGCGACCAGGTTCTCCGTGTAATGCTCCCGTAGATCGAGCAGGAATCTTTTCACGTCGAGGATGCCGACCACCTGGTCAGGCGTGTCGGCATACACCGGCACGCGGCGGTGCCGCTTCTCCTTCAACTGCGCGATCACCTCTTCATTCGTCAGATCATCGGGCAGCGCGAACGTGTCGACGCGTGGCGTCATGCAATCCTTCGCCGTCTTGTCGCCGAGCTTGATGATCTCCTGGATCATCTCGCCCTCAGCTTCGCCGAGCGCGCCTTCCTCTTCGCCAATCTCGACCAGCGTCTCGAGTTCCTCGCCCGTGGGCGCGGCGTCGGTGCGGAGCTGCTTCGGCGTGAAGCGATTCACCAGTGTTTCGCTCGTGTTCTCCAAAAGCCGCCCAACCCGATCGAGCAGCGGCATCATGGCACGCAGCGTGAAGACTCCGATCGCTGAGAGACGGTAGGGCGCCGAGATGGCGAGCACCTTCGGGATTAGATCGCAGACGAGCACGAGCAACGCGAAGATCACCGTCGCGGCTGCCCAGAGCGGCACGTGTGTTCCGAGCCGGGTTTCCCAGAGCAGGAAGAGCGAGAGCACCACGAGCGGCACGTTCACCAGCGCATCGCCCAGTAGGATAACGTTGAGAACGCGGCGCGGATTATCGCGGAAAACTTTGATGAAATGCTTCAGCGCCGGATGCTGCTCCTCCAAGCTGCGAAGCTGGTGCGCCTTGAGGGTGAAGAGCGCTGTCTCCAATCCCGAGAAAAGCGCGGAGCAGAAGACCAACGCGCCACCGAGTGCGAGCAGGAGGATGAGACCGCCGTCTGTCATTCGATCCCGCGGACGCCGCCGCGGGACAGCTCACGCGCCAGGAAAGTGACGCGTGCCGGTTTGCCCCTCATTTCAGACAGCTCCAAAGTATGGGCAGCATGGATAAAGGCGAGCGGATTTCGCGGTTTATCGAGGAACTCGAAGGCGTGGCGCCCGCGAACGCCGCCGGATCGATCGCGCAGCATCCCTGTTACCGCGGCTTTTTCCGCTGCTGGAACGAGGGGCGTTACTACGAAGCCCACGATGTGCTCGAGCATCTCTGGCTGGATACCACCTCGGACGAGTCGAATTACTTCAAAGGCCTCATCCAGGCCGCAGGCGGTTTCGTGCACCTGCAGAAGCAGTTCGAGCACCCGACGCATCCGAAGCATGGGCGAAGGCTGGGCCCGGCGGTGAGACTGTTCGCGCTCGCAGAGGCAAACCTCGAGCCGTTCGGCGCCTTCCGCCACGGGTTCGACATTGATGGCCTGCGCGCTTTGCTCGCGCGTACGGCTCGCGCCATTGTCGACTCCGAGTTCAAGCTCAACCCCTGGACGCCGCAGTCGGCGCCGCAGCTGGTGCTCCTGTCCGGCTGAGCGCGCGCAGGTGGACGCGCTAGTAGGTGAGGAACGAAACGACCTGCTCGGACTGGAGCTTTTCGCGTCCGTGCAGGAACGCGAGCTCGATGAGGAACTGCGCCTCAACTAGTTCGCCGCCGACTTTCTTGATCAAGGTAACCGCCGACGCCGAGGTTCCGCCGGTCGCGAGCAGATCGTCGATCAAGACGATGCGCTCGCCTGGAGTGACGCTATCGACGTGCATCTCCATCTCGGCTTCGCCGTACTCCAAAGTGTAAGCGGCGCGCTCGGTTTTGTAGGGCAATTTGCCGCGCTTCCGGATCGGCACGAGCCCGATGCCGAGCTCATAGGCGACTGCGGAGCCGAACAGAAAGCCGCGCGCATCGATGCAGACAATCTTGTCGATCTCGAGCCCGCGGCAGCGTTCGCGGAAGAGATCGATCGCCGCGCGGAAGAGAGCGCCGTCTTGCAGGATGGGCGTGATGTCTTTGAAAATAATCCCGGGCTTCGGAAAGTCGGGGACATCACGCACGGCGGCCCGCAATTGCTCAATGCTGTCGGAAGGCATGGCCGCGATGCTACCGGCACGTAGTCAAACGTCAACGGCTTGCGGTGTGGATCGGCGCCGGGCGCGAAATATTGCGCAGCGCACGGCGCGCGACGTGCATCCACGTTCGCGACACTTGACGAAAGCTGAACAATAGACACACCATTCCAGCCGTGAATCGCCGGACCAAAAGCATTTTAAAGAAGAGCGCGCTCGCCGGAGCGCTCGTGCTCCTCGCCGGCAGCCTCGCCACGCAGCGCGACGCACGCAGCACCCTCCCGCCGGAGTCGCTCGCCCGCGCCATCGATACGCGGAATGCGCAGCTCCTCGAGCTTTGCTTCGCCGACAAGGTCGATGTGAATGCGCCGGGCGCCGATGGCCGCACGCCTTTGCTGATCGCCACCCAGCAGCAGGATGGCGCGATGATTCAAAGGCTCCTCGACGCCGGGGCGAACCCGGACCTCGCGGACGGGGCCGGCACCACGCCTCTTCTCCTCGCGATTGCGCAGAAGGATGGCGCCGCCGCGCAGCGCCTGCTCGACCGCAAGGCGAATGTGAACATCGCCGACCAAACCGGCACCACGCCGCTGCTCAAAGCCACGGTGCAGCACGACGCGACCATGGTGCAGCGCCTCCTGGATGCGGGCGCGGACGTTGACGCCGCCGACCGGAACGGCACGACGGCCGTGATGGCTGCGACCGGTTTCGACAACGGCGAGTTGCTTAAGGCGCTGGTCTCGCGCTCAACCAAAGTCGACGCAGTTGACGCCTCGGCGCGGACTGCGGCGCACTACGCGATCGCGGCGCGGAACCAGGCGGCAGTCGAGCTTCTCCTGCCGCTGATGCCCGAGGTCCAGCCCGGCGTGGCACCGGCCGGCGACCTCATCGCGCTGGCCTGTGACACGCGAGACGAACGCATCATCGAGGCGGTTCTGAACCGTGCACCTTCCACACTCGAGTGGACGCCTCCGACCCAGCGCGCGCTCACCGCCGCGCTCAGTTCCAAGAACGGCCAGCTGACAAAGCTTCTGCTGAGCAGGCACCCAGCGCCGCCGATGAAGGAAGGGACGAACACTCCGCTCCTCGCCTATGCCATGGTCTCGGACGATACCGCGTTGTTCACCGCCTTGATCACCGCTGGCGCGAATCCAAACACGATGCTTCCGGTGCCGCACGACAAGCAGTTCATCTCGTTGATCAAGCAGCAATACCTCCGCAGCTTTGCGATCAGCGACGAAGGGCTGACGATGCTGATGATCGCAGCCGGTCTGGGCCGCGAGGATTACGTCCGGGCGCTGCTCGACGCAGGGGCGGAGCGTAATCGCCACACCGTGAAGCACAACATGCTGGCGCTCTACTTCGCGGCGCGGACCGAGAGCTGGCGCTGCGTGCAGATGTTGCTCGGCAAGGGACCGACGCCGAGCGAACTGCGCATCGAGATTTCACTCGCCGCGCAACGTGCATCCGTCTTCAAGAATGGGACGCCGATCTACCAAACCGCTGTGTCGACGGGACGGAAGGGGTTTGCCACGCCGTCAGGCGAGTTCGTCGTGACCGACAAACGGCGCACCCACAAGTCCAGCATCTATCACGTGAACATGCCGTTCTTCATGCGCCTGAACGGCCTCGACTTCGGCCTCCATCAAGGTGCGGTGCCGAACTATCCCGCCTCGCACGGCTGCATCCGCCTTCCCACGGCAGCGGCTGAAAAGCTGTTTGCCGAGATCCCGGTCGGCACGGTCGTGATGATCAACTGATCAGCGCCAGGCGCCGCAAGGCCGCCCGCATTAGGCTTGCCGTTTCTACGCGCATCTGATGTAAAGGCGCGATGAAACGGTTCCTCCTAAGCCTCTTCGTTATCGCCCTCGCGTGTAGTAGTAGCATCGCCGCGCAGGCTCCCAGAAACGTCCGCACCGTCCGTGATCTGCCCGGCTTCCCGGTTGAAGTATTGAAGCAGACGGTCAGCCCAAAGTTTTACCGCTCGTTGCTCATCTCACCCGTCACGGGCTGGGTGGTTGTCCGCGGGCAGCTCGTCAACAGCGGCCGCTTCGCCGGTATGCGTGTCACGCATTCGGAGCTTGGCGGCGCGTACGACAAGCTGGCTCTGCAACTGGCGAGCAACTTCACCATGAGTGGTGCCGGGCACACGGATCGGCAGATGGCGGCGTCGGCTGCCGCGCTCCATCTCGTCGTCTACAAGATCGCTGACGGAACGATGGTTGTCGGAGTTCCCGCGTCGGATGAAGCAGGCGACAACCAGATCAGGTATCGCGGCGCCGCCTTTCTCGCAGTAGAAAAAGACGGCAAGTGGTCTGAGATCGAAGGGCTGGGGCGCCGGCGTAGATAGCGCCATCCGGTTGCGGCAGCGGAGCGCGTCCGGTAAGCTCCCGCCCTTGATGGATCGGCTCCTTCTGTTCGCCGCGACCGGCTGCTTTTTCGTGGCCGTTCTGCGGACATTGCTCGCCATTCGCGCGGGCGTGTTCCGGCCGGGGCGGTTTAACTTCGTTGCAATCGCAGTGGGGTTCGGTTTTCAAACCGCGTTCCTTTGGATTCGTGGGAATGCGCTCGGCCGCTGCCCGCTCACGAACCTATTCGAGGTTTTCATCTTCATGGCGTGGTCGGTGACGCTGATCTACATGGCCGTCGGATCCGCCTATCGGTTGTCCTTGATGGGCGCGTTCACGGCGCCGCTGGTGTTTTTGATTCAGGCTTTGGCGCTGGTTGCTCCGATCGATCGGCCGCGCCCTCCGAAGATCGAAGTGAATGGTTGGCTCGAGTTCCACGCTTCCATGTCCATCGTGGCGTATGGCGCGTTCGCGCTCGCCTGCATCGCCGGGCTCATGTACCTGCTGCAGGAGCGACAGCTGAAGCGGCGGCAGCTCCATTCCGCATTCCATCATCTGCCGCCGCTCTCCGAGCTCTACTCCGCGATCACGCGGCTGCTGTGGCTCGGTTTCATCCTCTACACGGCGGGGCTGGTGAGCGGCTTCTTCACCGGCGAGCCGCTGCCGGTGGTGAAGATGAGCTGCGCGATCGCGGTCTGGCTCTTCTACGCCGCGATTTTGCAGGGGCGGCAATTCCTGCGCCTCGGGCCCAAGCAGGTCGCGGTGTTATGCGTGGTGGCATTTACCGCCGCGGTCTCGGTGTTGTGGGGCATCACCTTCGTCTCGCAGAAATTGCCCCTGTAACGGCCGATGAATCTCTTCTGCGTCGGCATTAGCCATCACACCGCGAGCGTCGATGTGCGCGAGCGTTACGTTCGCAACCCGGCGGTCGAGCGTACCGTGCGGGAAGCGGCCGGTTGCGCCGAAGCGCTTGTGCTCGCGACGTGCAATCGCGTGGAAGTTTACGCGGCCGCGGAGACTCGCGTGGAGAGCGAGGCGATCACGCGGTGTCTGACCGGCGCCCAGCAAGCGTTCGCTGATGATGCAGGAGCGTTCTACCGCTTCGATGGCGAAGCCTGCGTGCAGCATCTGTTCCGTGTCGCGTCTGGACTCGACTCGATGGTCGTGGGCGAAACGGAGGTGCTCGGCCAGGTCAAACAGGCGTACGAAAAGGCGCGCAGCACCGGGGCTGCCGGGCGGTGTTTACATCGGTTGTTTCAGCGCGCATTCCGCGTCGCGAAACAGGTGCGCACGAATACGGAGATCACCCGCGGCTCGGTCTCAGTCGGCTCAGTCGCGGTGGAGCTGGCGGTGAAGATTTTTGGCGAGCTCAGCACGCGCAAGGTGCTGGTGCTCGGAGCGGGAGAGACCAGCGAGCGCACCGCGCGCGCCCTTGCTTCGCGCGGTGTTCGCGACCTGCGCGTGACGAATCGCTCAGGCGATCGTGCGGAGGCGCTCGCGGCATCCGTGGGCGGTCGGGCGGTGCCATTCGCCGGTTGGGAGACGCAGTGCCGCGAAGTCGACATTCTGATTTCATCCACCGCCGCCGAAGAACCGCTCCTCACACGCGACAAGCTCGCGCCGATCCTCGATCTGCGCTGGGATCGCCCGCTCTTCATCATCGACATCGCGGTGCCCCGCGACGTCGCGCCGGACGTGAACGAGATGGAAGGCGTGTTCCTTTACGATATCGACTCGTTGCAGAGCATCGCCGACCAATCGCTGGCGCAGCGGCGTCAGCAGATCGCGGCGGGCGAAGAAATCATCGCAGGGCACGTCGCAGAGTTCGATAGCTGGCTGCGCCGGGGCGCAGGTGCTTCGCGGCCGCCGAGCGCCATCCCACATCCCGCCACAGCCGAGTCGTGACGGCGGCGCGTCGTCACTGATCAATGGACGCTTCCAGGCGTATCGTGCTCGGCACGCGCGGCAGTGATCTTGCCCGTACTCAGACGGCGATGGTGGAGGAAGCGCTCCGCGCGCACTCTCCGGACGTCGAGATCGCGATCGAAATCATCACAACGCGCGGCGACGAAAATAGCCGACATGCCGCGGAACCGATCGACCGCAAAGCGGGACGGAAGGGACTTTTCACCGGCGAGATCGAGCGTGCGTTGCTCGCGGGCGACATCGATGTGGCGATTCACAGCGCAAAGGATATGCCGAGCGATCCGACGCCCGGGCTGGAGATCTGCGCGGTGCTGCCGCGGGCTTCGGTCGAGGATGTGCTGATCACGAAAAGCGCGGCAACGCTTTGGAACCTGCCGAACGGCGCAACCGTTGGAACCGGTAGCGTGCGCCGGCAACGTCAGCTGCAATGGGCCCGACGCGATCTCAACGTGGTGGAGGTGCGCGGCAACGTTCCCACTCGACTGCGTAAACTGATGGAGAATCCGTGGGACGCGATCGTCCTTGCGCGGGCGGGGCTGGAGCGACTCGGCTTTGATCTTTCGCACAATGAACTGGTATTTAACGGCGAGCGCCTGCGCGTTTACATGCTCCCGCGCGATCGATTTTTACCAGCCGGCGGCCAGGGCGTGATTGCGCTCCAGGTTCGCTCAGGTGACGAACGCGTCGCCTCAGCGGTGGCGCGGTTGAACGACGCGGAGACGTTGTTGTGTCTGCGTGCGGAGCGGGATTTTTTGCGACGGCTGCAGGGTGACTGCGACTCGCCGGTCGGCGTATTCGCCACGATCGAGGACGGGCAGTTCACGCTACAGTCACAGGTGTTCGTGGACGGCGAGGCCGCGCCAAAAACAGGCAAGACGCTCGCCCCGCTCGACCGGCAACCGGAGCTGCTGGCGGCAGCGTTGTTTCAGTGGATGTATGGACAAAAAAACTAGCGCAGGGAGATGCTGGCTCGTTGGCGCAGGCCCGGGCGATTTGGGTCTGGTGACTCTGCGCGCAAAGGAGTGCATCGAGCAGGCCGAGGTGCTGGTCTACGACTACCTCTGCAATCCGGAGATGTTGAAGTGGGCGCCAGACGGTGCTGAGAAGATCTACGCGGGGAAGAAGGCTGGCGAGCACACGCTCTCTCAGGAGGAGATCAATGCGCTCCTCGTCGAGCGGGGGAAAGCCGGCAAGCGCGTCGTGCGGCTGAAAGGTGGGGACCCGTTCGTCTTCGGCAGAGGAGGGGAGGAGGCGCAGGCGCTTGCGGCCGCGGGAGTGCCGTTCGACATCGTGCCGGGCGTCACGTCGGCGATCGCGGGGCCGGCCTACGCCGGCATCCCGATCACGCACCGCGGCAGCAACTCGCACGTGACGTTCTTCACGGGACACGAGGACCCGACGAAGACGGAAAGCTCCATCGACTTCGCCGCGCTCGCGAAGCTGGGCGGCACACAGGTGATGCTGATGGGCGTGGAGCGCATCGGCGCGATCTCGCAGCAGATGCTCGCGAACGGAATGCGCGCGGACCTTCCGGTGGCGCTGATTCGGTGGGCGACGACCGGCCGGCAGGAGACACTCACCGGCACGTTGCAAAACATCGCGCAACGCGTCGCAGATGCCGGATTTGAAGCTCCGGCGGTTGCCGTATTCGGAGACGTCGTGTCGCTGCGGAACGAATTGAATTGGTTCGAGCGCCGCCCGCTGTCTGGGAAACGCATCGTCGTCACGCGGACGCGGTCGCAGGCTGGCGTGCTGACCGCGCAGCTGGCTGCGCTCGGCGCGGACGTGTTGGAGTTGCCGACCATCCGGATCGAACCGCCCACGGATGTCCGCGGCTTCGCCGAGCTGGTGCAGGACGCGCACGCCTACGACTGGATCGTGTTCACCAGCCCGAACGGCGTGAACGCGTTCTTCGAGCTGTTCTACAAGTTGTATAACGACGCGCGGGAGATCGGTGGCGCGAAGATCGCGGCGATCGGGCCCGCCACAGCGCAGCGGGTAAAAGATTTCCGCCTCCACGTTGACCTGCAGCCGGAGGAGTTCGTGGCAGAGGCCGTCGTCCGCGAGTTCAAGAAGCAGGGCGGCGTCGAAAATCTGCGGATTCTCCTCGCTCGTGCGGAAAAGGCGCGGGACGTGCTACCGAAAGAGCTCTCTGCCATGGGAGGAATTGTCGATGAGGGGTTTGCCTACCGCACCGTGCCTGAAACGCGCGACGACAACGGCGCCCGTCGCCGGCTTTTGGAGGAAGGCGCAGACCTGATCACGTTTACAAGCTCATCCACAGTGGAAAATTTCATGGCTCTGGATCTGCCGTGGCCAGCAGGCATGCAGGTGGCGAGCATCGGTCCAGTGACGTCGAAGACGGCGCGCGACCTGGGGCTGACTGTCGATGTCGAGGCGCGGCGCCACGATGTGCCCGGCCTCGTCGGCGCGATCCGAAAATTTTACGAATAGAACACGCGTCTGATGTCCAAAGGGAAGATAGAATTACCGAGCGAGTTCGCGTCCGCGATGCAGCAGTTGAGTGCTGAAGCGGCCAAGGCGATTGCGCCAGACCTGCGGAACGGCCCCGACGACGAGACGCTGCCCGCGGAGGAGATTCGGCAGGAGTTCGTGGCGCTGAATGAGCGGATGGCCGGCATGGAAAAGTTGCTCGCCGACGGGCTCGCGAAGCTTGCCTCTGCGGGCTCACAAAACGGAGTGGCGGAACTTCCCGCTCAGATGCGGAAAATGGATGAGCATCTGGCCGCGTTGCGAAACACCGAGAGCGTCAATCACCGCCTCTTCAACACGCTGCACCAGGAGCTAAAAAGCTACCGCGACAATTTTCTCCGCGACACTCTGCAGAAGCCGTTTATCCGCGACTTAATCGTGCTGTTCGACGACCTGACCACTTTGCAGGGGCAGATGCGCTCCGCCGCTTCGTCACCCGAAGCGCGCCAGAGCGTGGTGGGGCAATGGTCGGACAACCTCGACAATGCGATTCACGCCCTGCTCGAGGTGATGCACCGCATGGAAGTCACCGAAGTCGAGTCGCGCGACACAGTGGATCGCACGCTGCACAAAGTGGTCAGCTACGAGCCGTCGGATTTCGCGGAAGACGACGGCCGTATCGTGATGCGCGTGCGTCGCGGATTCGTCTGGCGCGATCAGGTCCTGCGACCGGAAGAAGTGGTGGCACGGCGCTTCAGCTAGGCCTGTCATGCGGAGCGGAGCGCAGCGGAGTCGCGCAATCCCGCGGCGCGACCGGCGACGATGCACGGGCTCTCTCCACTTCTCTTCGCTCCGCTCGAGATGACTGGCCGGTGCCTGATTTCCTTCCGCTTTCGGCATGGAAACTGCACCTATGGGAAAGACGGGTTGGCCTCTGGTCTGCCCATAGCCCAAACACACGCAAATGTCTCAACGTAAAGCAATCGGCATCGATCTTGGCACCACGTTCTCAGCGATGGCGCACATCGACCAATACGGTAAGCCGCAGATCATCCCGAACTCGGAGAGCGAGCGCATCACGCCCTCGGTGATTTTGTTTGAGGACGAGAACGTGATCGTCGGCACGCTGGCGAAGAACAACTCCGTCGCGGAGCCGGAACGCATCGTCGATTTCGTGAAGCGCGAGATGGGTAAGCCGAAAGACCAGTTTCACCGCGAATTCGGCGGCAAAGTTTTCTCAGCCGAAGAACTCTCCGCCCTGATTATCCGCAAGCTCAAGTCCGACGCGGAAAAGTATCTCAAGGAAAAGGTCACGGATGCGGTGATCACGGTGCCTGCGTATTTCAGTGACGCAGAACGGACGGCGACGATCACGGCTGGCCAGCTCGCCGGGCTCAATGTTCTCCAGATCATCAACGAGCCGACTGCCGCGGCGGTGGCTTACGGTCTCGATAAACTCGGCGAAGACCAGACGGTGTTCGTATTCGATCTCGGCGGCGGCACGTTCGACGTCACCATCATGCGCATCGAAGGCCACAAGATCGAGATGCTCGCGACCAACGGCGATCACCGGCTCGGCGGTAAGGATTGGGACGACGTGATCGTGAATCTCGTGGCCGAAGAATTCGATCGCGAGCACGGCGAAAATCCACTGCTCGACCTGCAGAGCTACCAGGATCTGCAAAGCCGCGCCCTGGCCGCGAAGATCCAGCTCTCCAGCCGGCCACGTACGGCAATCATCCACAGCTACAACGGCAAGAGCGTGAAGGTGGAGCTGACGCGCGAAGATTTCGAGGAGCGCACCCGTCACCTGGTCGAGCGTTGCAAGACGATCTGCGAGATCGTGATGCAGGAAGCGAAGCTCGAGTGGGCGGACCTGGGCAAGGTGCTGCTCGTCGGTGGTATGACGCGCATGCCGATGGTGCGCGACCTGATCGTACAGCTCTCACCGATGCCGCTGGTAGACGACGTGAATCCGGATGAAGCGGTCGCAATCGGCGCCGCCATCCAGGCGATTCTCGTCATGCTCGACGAAGAGCAGGCTTCGGGCGAGCAGGTGCTGCCGGACGACACGCGGCAGCAATTTTCCTCACGCGAAGGCGCGCTGATTCAGGTGACGAACATCACCTCTCACACGCTCGGCGTGGTGCTCTGGGATGAAGGACAGCTCGAGGAGTACGTCTACCCGATGATCTCTAAAATGAGTGCGATCCCTGCCACGGCGAAGAACTTCTTCGGCACCGCGAGCGCGAACATGCCGAAGGCGGTCGTGCGCATCGTGGAAGGCGAGAGCACGCTGCCGGCCGAGTGCACTCCGCTCGGAGTTTGCGACGTCGAGTTGCCGCCCTTCCTCCCTAAAGGCTCTCCGGTCGAGTTGGTCTACGAGTACAATGCGAACCAGGTGCTCGAGGTTGCCGTCCACGCGGCGGGCAACCAGACCAAAGTCTCGATCGAGAGAAACACGGGCCTCGCACCGCAGGAGATTGCCGCCGCCGCTGCGGGCATCGCCGAGCTGAGCGTGTCCTGAGATGCTCGACGTGAACGTCAATTTCCCTGTCCCACTCCCGGACGACCCGAAGAAGTGGGACGGCTGGAGCAAATACAAGTCCTCGAACTTGTACGAGCGCCTGTGCCTGAATCCGCGCGAGAACCCAAGCAACGAGGTGATCGAAACGCATTGCCGCGAGCTGCTGCGCTGGTGGCAGAAGAAGCTCCCGCTGAAGAACCAGCCCAGCAACCCGATGTCGCAGTTGCTGCGTCCGGGCCTGGATGAGTCATCGCGTTATCTGACGCAGGCGCGCGTGGAATTGCTCGATCCCGCGCGGCGGCGGCAGATGGACGACGAGCTTGCCGCGCAGGCGCAGGATCAGGCAGTCGGTGAGTTTCACAAGTATCTCACCTTCGCGCTGGCTGACGGAATCTTGACTCCTGACGAGGAGAAGAATCTGGTGCGTTTCGGCATCGAGCACGGTCTCACGCAGGAACAGATGGCCGGCTACATCGAGGCCGAGCTGCGCGACGCGGGAGCACAGCGTGCTTTGCCGGCGCCGATCGCTCCGGCCGCTGAGGCGCCTGCCGTAGCGCGAGCGCCGCGACCTCGTCGCCAGGCTCTGCCTCCTCCGGAAGAATTTCTCCGCATGCTGCGCCTCACCGGCCTCGACAGCGACGGAATGAGCGACGACACACGCGACGCGTTCGTGAGCATGGCTGGGAACCTCGGGCTCGAGGTCGACGAAGCCGAAGGGCTGGTCGACCAGTATTTGGACGAAGCCGATGCCGCAGCGAACCCAGCGCCGGCCGCGCCCGCGCCGCGCGTTCAGGTTATCACCCAGGCTGCTCCGCAGCCGCAGCGCGCCGCAGCTCCTGCGCCGCAGCCCCAGGCTGTGCCAGCGGAGCAGGGAGATGAGCGCGCGCGCTTCCCAAATTTTGTCACCGCTGGCGGTGCCGAGATGGTGTTCGTGCGCTCCGGCGAGTTCGTCATGGGCAGCGACGCCTTCGATGCGCCGCCGAATGAGAAACCGCTCACGCGCGTGACGCTAAGCCGATTTTACATGTCCCGGCACCTCGTCACGAACGCGGAGTATGAGCAATTCGATCCCTCCCATGCGCGGAAACGCGCTGCCGGCGCCGGCGATCGACATCCGGTCATTTACGTGAGCAGCCTGGAGGCGATGAAGTATTGCCAATGGCTGACGACGCGGGAGCGGAGGAAGTTTCGTCTGCCGACCGAAGCTGAATGGGAGTACGCCGCGAAGGGCACCGACGGGCGCAAATACCCCTGGGGTAGCGAAGACCGGCGTGGCGACCTCGCGAACTTCGCGGACCGAAACACGGTGTTCGCATGGAGTGATCGCGACATCAGCGACGGCTATCCCGAAAGTTCGCCAGTGGGCGCTTTCCCGAGTGGCGTGAGTCCCTTCGGCATGCATGATATGGCGGGCAACGTCTGGGAATGGTGTCTCGATTACTTCGAAGCGTATCGCGGCACGCCGAAGGTGAATCCGAAAGGCGCAACCTCGGGAGCGAAGCGCTCCTATCGCGGCGGCAGCTGGAAGTCTCGATTCAATAGCCTGCGGACGACGACGCGCGGCTCAAACGTGCCGAGTTACTCGTGCAACGATCTGGGGTTCCGGATCGTCTGCGAGTGCGAGTAACGCGGGCCCGTCGCCAGCCGGTTATTCCGACCGAAGTGGAGGAATCCCGTAGCCTGGCTGATCGGTGGCGCAGCGGGGTTCTTCGACTCCGCTTCGCTGCGCTCAGAATGACAGCGTCGCTGTACACAGAAACGGCGCTCACCCGAGCGGCATCGTAGGCGTTGAGATCGTTGAGCGGTGTCGCGCTTACGAACGATTGAAGCGGAACTTCGTTCGCCCGCGCTTGGGGTTCCAGTTGCCCCTTGCGGCGGGTCTACGTGTCGAGCGACTCGTGCAACGATCCGTGATTTCGGATCGTCTGCGAGTGCGAGTATGCGGGACCGTCGCCAGCTGGTTATTCCAACCGAAGTGGAGGAATCCCGTTGC
>CADCTA010000047.1 GCA_902805675.1 uncultured Chthoniobacterales bacterium
CGACGCCGTTTACCTGGACGCGGACAGGCGAGGATGCCGACTTCGTGGTTGGCGAGGAGAAGGGACTCTGGAGTGACAACTTCGCGCGGGAGAGCGATCAGCTGCTTCTGCAATGCGACGCCGCCGCGATTGACGAGCGAGAGCTTGGCGCAACGACGCTCCGGTTTCACTACAACCGCGTCGCCTTCGGCACCGAGGAGCTGAAGCTCGACAGCCTGGCGACGATCACTGGTGTCGTGCGCGAGCTGCAGATCCCGCGAGAGGCCATGGGTCGCGGCGATCTCAAATTCCTTGCTGCGATCGGCGCGTTCCTCGGCTGGCGGGCGGTCCTGTTCAGTGTCTTCGCGGGCTCGCTGCTCGGCTCGATCGTCGGCCTCGTCACGCTCGTGATCGGGAAGCGCGTCTGGTCAGCGAAGTTGCCGTTCGGACCCTACCTGGCAGCCGGTGCACTCGTCTGGATGTTCTTCGGCGAAGCGCTGATCGGTTGGTACATGGGCATGCTCGAGCCGTAGCTCATGCGGACCGAGCATGAGCAAGCGTGTGAGCGTGTGGCTTCCCTGTTCACCGCTCGCTGGCTGCGCCACTACGTTAGCAGCAAGCTTCGCTCGGACCCGGTGTTTCCGGCAGCGTTCGAGCTGCTCAAGGATTCGCGCGAGCCAATCCTCGACGTCGGGTGCGGTGTCGGCTTGCTGGCGTTTTATCTGCGCGAGCGCGGGCTCGATGCGCCGGTCATCGGCGTGGATACGGATGGGCGAAAAATCCGACAGGGCCTTGCCGCTGCGCAGGAGCGATACCGCGCGGTCGAGTTGATCGAGCAGGACGCGCGCAAGCAGCTGCCGAGCTTCCGCGGAAACGTCGCGCTCCTCGATGTGCTCCACTATCTCGCACCGCCGGATCAGGCGACGCTGTTAGACGAGTTAGCCAGCCGCGTCGCGCCTGGTGGACTGCTTTTGCTGCGCGATGCGCCGCGCGAGCAAACGGCGCGATTTTGGACGACCTACGCCGGCGAAGTGTTTGCGCAGACGATCTCGTGGAATATCGGCGCGCCGCTGCATTTCCCGACGCGCGAGTCGATCGACGCGGCGTTCCGCGCGGAAGAGTTCACGCGCGAAGAGCGCCCTGCGTGGGGCGGCACGCCGTTCAACAACCGGCTGTTCGTCTTCAGGAGACAGGCGCCTGCGCGCAGGGACGGCTCGACCCCCGGTGCTTGAGACACGCACCGCTACATCAGCTCGGCCGGCTACCGGCGTAGCTGCTCCGGTCGCGGGATAACGAAAGCGTAGCCGCGCGCGGCGAGGCGTTGCAGGGTGAGTTCCAGGCAGAGCGGCTGGAACTCCGGATGCGTGTCCGTGTGGTGCGCCTCGTGCAGCAGGATGATCGCGCCGGGACGCGCGCGCTTCTCGATTCGTTCCGCCACGCGAGCAGCGTCCTGCTTCACCGTGTCGAGACCGCGCACCGTCCACCCCACCAATGCGAGCCCGCGCCGCGCCAGCGCCGGGTGGACGAAGAAGTTCTTCATCCCAGCCGGCGCGCGAAAGAACTGCGCTGGCCGCTCCGGCGTGCTGCGCAACTGTTCCGCGCACCCATCGATCTCGCGCCGGATGCGCCGCGCGCTCGCGCACCAGAACGTGCGGCTTGGATGGGTGTGGGTGTGATTCGCCAGCGAATGTCCGCGCGTGAGGATTTCCGTGATCAAGTGCGGATGCTTCTCCGCCGACTCGCCGATCACGAAGAACGTGGCGCGCGCGTCGAATTGCTGCAGCACGTCCAGCATCCGCAGCGTGTGCGCAGGCGATGGTCCATCATCGATGGTGATCCAGACTTCGCGTGCGCTGGTCTCGAAGCTCGTGAAGACCGGCCCGAGCCACTGCGAATTCGCGACCAGCGTCGGATACAACAGCAGCATGTGGGACAGGAAGAGCGGCGCGATCGCAACGAGCACACCGTGGCCGAGCAGGAAAAACGAGACGACCGGCGCCACACCTGCGAGCACGAGCAGCAACGTGCGAAGCGGCGCCGAGTTATCGCGCGGGATCGGCATGAGCAAGTGTGAGAAGAGCGGCAGCGGCGAGGTTCAGCGCGACGGCGATCATCCAAATCCAGCCGAGCACGCTCGTCCAGGATCCAGCTGTGATGAGGTGCCAGGCGAGAAGCGTCGTAGTTATGCCCACGAAGAGACTCTGCGCGCGGCTTGCCGGCGTGTCCCGCATCACCCCGGCGCCACGTAGAACGTTCAGCAACAGCAAGCCCATATAGAAGAAGAGTGACCACCACGCCCACACCAGCAAGGCGAGCGGGATGAGCAGAAGGATCTGCTGCCACGCAGGACGTCCGCCCAGCAACAGCTCCGCAGCGAAGATGAAGGTGACGGCGTGAACGAGGCCGCCGACCGTGTACGCCTCGACCGCATTGTGCTCGCTGCGTCCGAACGATCGGCCGCGCCAACTCGCAACCAGACGCGGGAGCGCGAAGTAGTAGCCGACTGCGTTCTTCGCGTCAGGGGTTGGCATCGTTCATGAACGGAGAGGCAAATGCGAACCATTGCGACCAATGCCGCGCGATCACTCCTTCGAGCACCCCGCACCAAGTCTGCACCGCGGCTGCGATCGCCGCATCGCGTGACCTGTCGCTACGCGTGACGAAGAACGGCTCGCAGACAATGACGCGATAACGCCGGTAGCCGGCACGCGCGATGAACAGCGGATAAATGGGAGCCTGCGAGACGAGTGCGAGCGTGAACGGCCCGCCCGGAACGAGGAGGCGGTGGTTGAACATCACCCCTTCCGCGGATGCGACGCCCTCGATTGCGCGATCTCCCTGGATCGACACGATCTCGCCGGCGCGCACGGCGTTCAGAAGGTCGAAGGCGAGCAGCGATCCTTGCGTGTTATAATCGATCTTCACCGCCCCTGCGGCGGCTCGCTGCACGGTGCGGTCGAAGTGCTCGGCGGTTTGCGTGTCGGGCTCCGGCGCGCGCACCATGCGGATCTCGCGATTGAACTTTTTCGCGAAGAGCGCGGCGCCGAGGTCGTAGCTGCCCATGTGCGCCGTCAGCACGATCGCTCCGCGGGTGGCGGCGAGCCGCTCGAGCTGCTCGCGGCCTTCGAACTCGTAGACGAAGTCGACTTTGTTGGCGTTGTAGGTGGCGGCTTCGGCGATCGTCCAGGCGAAGCTCAGCAAGGTGCGAAAGGCGCGGAAGTGATTCGCGACCGGCGACGAACCCGGCAGGATGATGGCGAGATTGGTGAGCATCGCACGGCGCGCCGGAGCCGCGAGGATGTAGAACAGCATCGTCCAGCAGCACAGCAGGATTGGCTGCAGGTAGAATGGGACGTTCGTGACGGCAAAGTCCAGATAGCGGCGCCAGAGCACTCCTTTGACGGCGAGCCCGCGCAGGATTGACGCGCTTGAGGTCGCCATGCTGTCATTCCGAGCGGAGTCGAGGAATCCCGTGGCGCTACTGACCGGTGGCTTCACGGGATCACGTTCGGCTGCGCTCAGTGCAGGCTCTTCGACTTCGCTGCGCTACGCTCAGGATGACCGCACGGGCGGCGCCGCGGCGAGTTCCGAGACCGGTTGAGATGCGGCGCGATCCGAAGGTGCTCCAGCGCGCGAGCTGAACATCAGCCGCACGTTCGTTAGCTCCGCTTTCCACCAGCGGAACAGGCCCTTTTGGATCAGCTTTCGCACCCGAATATCCGGCACAAATCCATCGTACATCTCCCGCCAGCCGGCGTTGCGGCTGCCGAAGTAACCCGTCTCCACTCGTCGGCGCGCGAGGGTGGCGAGTCGTCGGTTGTAGAACTTCATCACGTCGCCGAAGAGCCGGCCGGCGAATCCGCCGAACGGAAGATTCAAAAACTCGGCCTCAGGATTGCGGTAGACCGGAATTACCAGGCCGACGAAATAGCTACCCACATCGAGAAGGAGCGCGGCGGACATCAGCTCGGCGTCGCCCATGTAGTAGTACTTGTCCTTGTAGAGCGTCTCGAACCAGTAGCGGTACGTGATCGGGTATTGCGTCGCGTAAGTCTCAAGGCTTTCCGACACATCCTCGCCCGCAACGCTGCGCCCGACGAAGTCGCCGACGGCGTAGCTGGTGTAAGAGCAGAAATCGAGGCCCGGGCTGTAGAGCGGGTCGATGAATCCGGCGGCGTCGCCGACGGACGCCCAGCCATCGCCACAAACCTTGTCGCTGGAGTACGGCAAGTTCGAGAACGCATGCACGTCACCATCGATCGCTTTCGCATCCGCGAAAATCTCTCGACCGGTCGGATGCTGCAGGATGTGCGAGTGCAGACGCTCCGCCAGGTTCGCACCCGGCGGCAGATTGAAGATGCGTGAGTCGTAAACCAGCCCTGCGCTCACATCGCCACCGCGGAGAGGAATGATCCAACACCACCAGCCGTTTCCCATGAGGTGGTTCGTGGCCCACGAGCGGCTGGTGCGGCAGGCGTTCGCGTAGTCTGGAAAACGCTCACGCCAGTCGTAGCTGTCCCAATCTTTCACGCCGCTGAATCGCGCCCAGACGGCGTTGATCGGGTGCTCCGTGTTTTGGCGGAAATGGCCGAGCTTGCGTGAAAGCATCGCCGCACGTCCGCTAGCATCGACGAGCCAGCGACACGTCACCGTTCGCTCGCCCGCTTCAGAAGTGAGTGTGACGGATTGCCCGTCACTCCCGTTGAGCTCGAACTTCGCCACCTTCGCCGGCCGGATGAGTTCGCAGCCGGCAGCGCAGGCCTTCTCGAGGATGTGCTGGTCAAGCGTTGAGCGGTCGACCTGATAACCCGCGAGTCGCGTCTGATAGTGCGCGCCCACTTCCACGCAGTCGTCAAACTGTTGATCCGGGCGCTGCGAAAACCAGAGCCGCAGCCCTTGCTTCGCCAGCTGGTGATGGCCGAGATGCTGCGTTAACCCGAGGATGCGGGTCATGTAACAGCTGCTGATCTCAGTGGTCGACTCGCCCACTTTGCGATCGAACTCGGCGGCCTTCTCGATGATGAGCACCCGCGCGGCGGGATGCTTGCGTTTGATCATCAACGCTGTCGCCGCGCCGGAAAACGCGCCGCCGACGATCACGACATCGTAATCAAACATCATCGAGGGGGAATGATGCCCCCGCCGCTTGCGGAACGCAATCGGCGGGCTCCTACTCATAATCTTAATCCTGCTCCTAATCGTCGGGTGTCAGATTTGGATTAGGATTAAGAGCAGGAGTAAGAGTATGAGTCTCGCGTGCGGATCGACATGCACGTGCACATGGTCGGCAACGGCGTGGCCGGCTCCGGCGGCTGGCTGCGTTTGAGCGGATGGCATCGCTGGCTTGCGGGCTTCATGGTTCGCCAGATCGGCTTTCCCGCGAAGGTGCTCGAGCAGGATCTCGAATCCATTTATTCGCAGCATCTGCTGCAGCTCGTCCGTGGATCCTCCCTCGATGCGGTCGTGCTGCTCGCGCACGAGCAGGTGCACGATCCTGACGGAACGGTCCGGCGAGACCTCGGCTCCATGTATGTGCCTAACGACGTGGTGCTCGATCTCGCAGCCGCGCACCCCGAGTTTCTCGCCGGTGTTTCCATTCACCCGGCGCGGCATGATGCGCTGGAGGAACTCGAACGCTGCATCGAGCGGGGCGCGGTCTTGATGAAGTGCCTGCCGAACTGCCAGAACATCGATCCTTCCGATGTGCGTTATCGCCGGTTTTGGGAGCGAATGGCGGAGGCGCGGTTGCCGCTGCTCGCGCATACGGGCGGCGAACACACGGTACCGGAAGTAAATCGCCGGCTCGCTGATCCGAAGCTCTTGCGCCTTCCGCTGGAATGCGGAGTGACGGTGATCGCAGCGCATTGTGCGACGAAGAGCGGGCCGACGGATCGCGACTTCTTCGATGATTGGGTGAAGATGCTGGGTGAGTTCCCGAACCTGTATGGCGACATCAGCGCGATGGTATCGCTGAATCGGTGCGGTCACCTGCGGGACTGTTTGCGGCCAGAAATCGCGCCGCGCATTCTGCATGGCAGCGACTTTCCGGTGCCGGTGCTCGGTCACCGGCTTTGGCTCCAGCAATGGATCGGCTGGAGTGATTTCCGGCGGATTCAGAAGATTCCGAATCCGCTCGAGCGTGATTGGGAGTTCAAGCGACAGCTGGGGTTTGAGGAAGACGTGTGTGCGCGTGCGGCCGGATTGCTGAGGATGGATCGTACGCAAAACGCGGTCATCCTGAGCCGCGCAGGCGGTGAAGGATCTCGCGCTGGGTGATTGGTTATGAGTTCGGTCTTTCCTAGCGCAGTGGCCTACGTGAGGTCCTTCGTCGTCTCCGCGACTCAGGATGACACGCGCGGGCGTGGGGCGGTGATGTGAGCAAGATTTGTTTCACGAACGCGCGGGTGGTGCTGGCTGACGGCGTGTCCGAGGCGCTTGACGTCGTCTGCACGGACGGGCGCATCGCGGAGGTGCGGCCGAGGGCCGGCGCGAAGGATGGTGAGGTGATTGACCTCGGCGCTAACTATCTGGCTCCGGGCTTCGTGGATCTGCACATCCATGGTGCGCTTGGTCGAGACACGATGGAAGGCACAGCGGACGCGTTTCGCACCATCTGCGACTACCACGCGAGCGGCGGCACGACATCGCTGCTTCTGACTACGGCCACAGCGCCGATGCCGCGGATACTCGACGTGCTCCGAGCTGCGAGAAGAGCGATGACGCACATTCCGCAATTAGCTGGCGTGCATGTGGAAGGGCCGTTTATCTCGCGCGAGCGGCCAGGGGCGCAACGCGCTGAGTTCATCAGCGACCCTCGGCCCGATGAGATTGATCAGCTGCTGGAATTCTCGGACGTGATGAAACGTCTCACGCTCGCGCCCGAGCTCCCCGGCGCGCCGGCTGCGATCGCGCGTCTACGCGATCGAAACGTGATGGTAAGCGGCGGGCACAGTGACGCTTGGGACGAGGATGCGCGCGTCGCTTTCGAGCACGGTATGCGACACGTGACGCATACGTTCAACTGCATGTCCTCGGCGCGTCGCCGAGGAGCGGAACGCGTCGCGGGCTTGCTCGAGTTCGCGCTGAGCGAGCCGGAGATGATGTGCGAGCTCATTGCCGATGGGCATCACGTCTCGCCCACGTTGATGAAGATGCTTTACCGCGCCAAAGGTCCTGATGGCATCTGTCTGGTTACCGATGCGACCGCGGGCGCAGGGTTGCCGAACGGCACGCACTTCGATCTGGCCGGTCATGATTGCGTCGTGCACGGCGGTGTTTGCTGGCTCGCGGACGGCAGCGCGCTGGCCGGTAGCGCCGCGCGCATGATCGATCTGGTCCGCACGCTTGTGCGGTCGGCGGGCGTGCCGTTGCACGACGTCATTAACATGGCGACCGCGAGCCCCGCCCGCGCCTTGCAGGCATCCACAAAAGGAAAAATCGAAGTCGGCGCGGATGCTGACCTGGTGGTGTTTTCGGCTGAGTTCGAGGTGCTGCAAACGTTCATCGCGGGTCGACAGGTGTTTGCCCGGTAGCGATGCCGCGCTGCGGCGTCCGCGGCGCATAGCTCGTGCGCAGGACGTCGCGATGGCTAAGACCTTGCCACGCCGCTAGGACATCGCAGCGCGATGTCCCCACCGCTCATAGCGACAACAGAAACCGGGCGGTCTCGAGCGACGCTGCAGGCCTGCTGAGGCTCGATGTGTTTGCTGCCCATGCACGCCAGATCGCCGCGTCGTTCGCGAAAGCCTTCTCCACTGTCGCGATGACTTCCTCCTGAGTGGTGGCGATCGCACCGGCGTTCATTTCGACGAGGAAGCGCGCGTTGCCTTCTTCCTGCCCGGGAATGACGTGGTTGACGATCATCGGGCAGGCAGCCGCCATCGCTTCCTGCACTGCTGCGCCGCCCGCTTTGCTGATGAGCAAGTGCGTCTTCTTCAAGAGGCGAGGAAGTTCTTCGCTCCACCCGACGAGCGTGAACGGCCTGCCGGCAACGCGCCTAATATTTTCGATAGCCCGGCGCAGACGCTGGTCGCGTCCGACGGCGACAGTGAGATCAATCCCGCGGATCGTCGCGAGACGGGAAACAAGCTCCGGCGCGGCCGACTTGCGCGCGTTTGCCAGGTAGAGCACGCGGCGTCCAGCAGTGTCGGACGGCTCGAGACGGAGCACGCCGTTATCGGAAAACTCCGGGCTGACCGGGAACCCAAACGTCCTCGTCCGTTGCGGCGCAATCCCCGCACGGTGCAGCACAGCCGCGCTCGGCTCGTTAGGCAACAGGAAGTAGTCGGCGCTGCACCGGTACCAGATCGCGTTGACCGAGAGCGAGTCGGTGATGACGACGACGCGTTTGCTGCACGATTGGCCGGTTGGCCCGAGCATGTCATCGAGCAGGTGCGGGTAGGCCGGGTAGACGGAGACGATCACGTCGGGCTCGAAACGGCCGAGCAGACGATGAAAGCGATCCTTGGCGGTGAAGAAGACGTTCAGCTTTCCGCCGAACTTCTGCTGGCGATCGAGCCACCCATAGACGCGCGACCAGGCGTGGGGCGCGTTGTTGATCAGCGCCAGATAAGCTTCGCGAGCGCAGTCGTTCGCCAGCCCGTAGGTGTCGGCAAAGATGTCGTGCACCTCCACGCGAACGGCGTCCCCGGCGAGGCGCGCGAGCCCGGCACGAATGCCGCGCGCAGCGCTGTTATGGCCTTCGCCGAACCCGGCGGTGAGGATGAGGATTTTTTTCACCACTCGTTAGGCTGCGCGTTCGCTGAGGCTGCGGCGCGACATGCGCGGATGGGAGCGCGGAGAGTTTAATGGATATTTACGGGCGGCAAAGTAAAGTCTCCCGCGCAAATGAGACGTGTCCGATTCGGCTGGAGAGTCACCCGGCGCCTGGTGTGGGAGACAGCAATGGATGACACCACCGGTTATGCCGCGCAGATGGCGTATCAATTTCTCTTCACGCTTCCGTTTGGTCTGCTGTTTCTCTGGCACCTCCTCGCCCTGTTCGGCACCGACCCTGCGAACCTGCATCAGGTGTTCATCATCCTGAAAAGCTTCCTTCCGCCCGACCCGAAGGTGCAGGACCTCCTCGATGCGGCGATGGCCAACGTCGTGGTGTCGGGTGGCGCCGGCCTGTTCGCGAACGTCGGCATCGTGGTCGGGATTTATCTGGGAACGCTCTTTGTGTCGACAATATCACACGCGTTGAGCCGCACCCACGGGGTGCGAGAAGATCGAAACTGGTGGTCGAAATACATTATCGCCTTCTTCCTCCTTTTTTGGTTCGGAATCACGATCTTCGTCTGCTTCAACGCGATGGTCTTCGGCGAGACCCTCGCCGGTATGGCGGAGGTGAACTTCCAACTCGATGTCCCGCTCCAGGCCTGGGTTTCATTCTTGAGTCTGCCGCTGACGGGCATCGCCCTCGTGGTGCTGGCCATGGGGCTGTACATCATTCTGCCGGAAAACTACTTCACGTGGCGACAAGCGCTGCCGGGTGCGATCTTCTTTGCCATCGGCTGGATTCTCGCGACCAAGGGCTTCCAGTGGTACGTCGTGAACTACGACCGCTACAACCCGACTTATCTGGCGCTCGCGTCTATCGCCGTTCTTCTGATTTGGAACTACGTCACCTGTCTGTTCTTGCTGCTCGGCGGCAAATTGAACGCGATCCTGCGCCGCGAACGCGAGAAGTCGGCCCTGCGTGCAGAAGCCGCGGCGGCGGAAGCTCCCGCTGCTGAACCACAGCCGGCTTGAACGAGCATCCTGCGTTCGCGCATCCAGACTGGTTTCGGCGTCGCGCGGTTCGCCTCGGTGCGATCCTCATTCTGTGCGTCGGGTTGAGTGGCCTGTTGCACGCGCAGCTCACCGACGAGCAGAAGAAGCAGCGCGATGCGTTTCTAAAAGCGCGCGAAGAGATGCGGACGGTCGCTACGCCGACGCCGGCGGCGAGCCCGGGCGCGAAGCCGAAGCCAGCGACGAAGAAGTCGAAGAAAGGCGCCAGTCCCACGCCGAAAGCGTCGCCAGCGCGTGACACCGAGGCTGACGACGAGGAGGAAGAAGTCGCCGTCGACGACGGTAAGAAGAAGCGCGGCGCGACGCCGTCCCCGACCACAACGCCTGCGACAAAGAAGCGGGCGGAAGCTGACGAAGACGAGCCCCCAAGGGCTGCGGCTACTCCGCGGATGACGGCAACGCCGTTCGAGCTGCCGGCGCAGCGGGCGGTTCCGACGACGACACCGCCACCGTTGCCAGCCCCGACCGAAGCGATCGGCCAATTGCCGGCTGACATTACGATCGAGAAGTCCGGGCTCGAGGAAGAGCAGGGGTTCGAGCCGCCGCCTCCTCCGCCGCCGCGGCGCGGCTTCTTCGCGCGGCTCTTCGGCGGCGGGCGCAGGGAGAACTACCGTTACCTGAACCGCAGCGTCATCGAAGCGATCCGGCGCGCGCCGGTGCAGCGCAATCGGTGGAAGTTCATCATCGTGCACAACAGCGGCACACGGCAGGGGAACGCACGCGCGTTCGATTATTACCACCGTCGTGTAAAGCGAATGAAGAACGGAATGGCTTACCACTTCGTGGTCGGGAACGGCACGTCGTCAGGCAATGGGGAGATCGAGATCGGCGATCGCTGGAAACGGCAGATCAACGGCGGCCATGTGCACAGCGATTACCTGAACAACATTGGGCTCGGCATTTGCCTGACCGGCGACTTCAATCGCGACCGGCCGACGAAGGCGCAGATGGAAGCGACCGAGGAGCTCGTGAAGTATCTGCGGCAGCGTTGCGGCAAGGCGGAGGTGCGGCCGCATCGCGAGATGAATCCGCCACGCTGGGCGACCGATTGTCCGGGCGACGCTTTCCCGTACGCGTGGTTCCGACGGTTTTAATCCGGTCCCAACCCTGCGCGTCGCCGCTAACTGCGCGGTCATCCTGAGTCGCGGAGACGACGAAGGACCTCACGCCGCGGGGTGCGATGGCTGCCAACCGTGTGCATGATCCGTCACCCAGCGTGAGGTCCTTGGTTCGCTTGCTCCCGCGAGCTCTCCGCTGCGCGGCTTCGGCCATCTCGCACCGCTTCCGGCGGGCTCGATTCGCCGTATGCTCGGCTCAGGATGACCGCGTTATGTTGGCTCATGATTGCGTGCAATCGCAGGCAACCCAAGTCGCTCCGCTGACACAAACGCATCCTCGCGCCGCGGCGGGCGCGTTACTCATTGCCAACCGAATCCGCCTGTCGGATAGGAACGGCTCTCATGACTCCGATCAAGATATGGCTGGGCTACCCGTACCCATTGGGCGCCACGTGGATGGGCAACGGTGTGAACTTCGCCATCTTCTCGGAGAGCGCCACGTCGGTGGATCTTTGCCTCTTCGATCGGCTCGAGTCGGCGCAGGAAAACGTGCGCATTCCGATGACGGAACACACCGATCAGGTGTGGCACATTTTTCTGCCGGACGTGCGGCCGGGCCAGCTCTACGGCTACCGCGTTTACGGGCCGTACGACCCGGAGCGCGGGATGCGTTTCAACAGCTCGAAGCTGCTGCTGGATCCGTACGCGAAGGCAATCGCGGGCACGATCAACTGGTCGGATGAGATGTTCGGCTACGTGGTCGGCGGCGAAGGCGAAGACCTCGTCCGCGACTTCCGCGACGATGCGTGGGGGATGCCAAAAGCAGTGGTCATCGACCCGACGTTCGACTGGGGCGACGACAAGCGGCCGCGCACTCCGCTGAACGAATCCGTCATCTACGAACTACACGTGAAGGGCTTCTCGCGCCTGAACGAGCGGGTGCCGGCGGAACAACGCGGCACGTATGCAGGCCTCGGCAGCCCAGCCTCGATTGAATATCTGAAGGATCTCGGGGTAACGGCGGTCGAGCTGCTGCCGGTGCAGGAATTCGTAAACGACAAGATCCTCGTCGACAAAGGCCTAACGAACTACTGGGGCTACAACACGATCGGCTACTTTGCGCCCGAGGCGAGATACTCGAGCAGCGGCGGGATGGGTGAGCAGGTGCAGGAGTTCAAGTCGATGGTGCGCAACCTGCACGCCGCCGGCATCGAGGTGATCCTCGACGTGGTCTACAACCACACGGGTGAGGGGAATCACCTCGGCCCGACGCTCAGCTTCCGCGGCGTGGACAATCACGCCTACTACTGGCTCTCGCCGGAGGACCAGCGGTTCTACATGGATTTCACCGGGACGGGGAACACGTTCAACCTGCTCCATCCGCGCACGCTGCAGCTCGTCATGGACAGCCTCCGCTACTGGGTGCTCGAGATGCACATCGACGGGTTTCGGTTCGATCTCGCCTCGACCCTGGCGCGTGATTTCGGCGGCGTGAACAAGCTGCACGCATTCTTCGAAATCATTCACCAGGATCCCGTGCTCTCGCAGGTGAAGCTGATCGCGGAGCCGTGGGACGTCGGCATCGGCGGATACCAAGTGGGGAACTTCCCAGTGCTCTGGGCCGAGTGGAACGGGAAGTATCGCGACGCGATCCGTGGTTTTTGGAAAGGGGACGAAGGCTTGATCGGAGAGGTGGCTTACCGCCTGACGGGCAGCCCAGATCTTTATCAACACAACGGCCGCCGTCCGTACGCGAGCATCAATTTCATCACGGCGCACGACGGGTTCACGCTCAACGATCTCGTCAGCTACAACGACAAGCACAACCTCGCCAACGGCGAGAACAACAACGACGGCGACAACAACAACCACTCGTGGAATCACGGCGTGGAAGGCCCGACCGACGATCCCGATATCATGGAGCTGCGCGCGCGGCAGCGGCGCAACCTGATGACGACGCTGCTGCTCTCGCAAGGCGTGCCGATGATCACCGCGGGCGACGAATGGGCGCGCACGCAGCAAGGCAACAACAACGCCTACTGCCAGGACAATGAGATCAGCTGGCTGACGTGGGACCGCACGGACGAGCAGAAGCAGATGCTCGAGTTCACAAAGAAACTGATCCAGGCGCGCCGCGACCATCCGGTTTTCCGGCGGCCGAAGTTCTTCCAGGGACGCCGCATCCGCGGATCCGAAATCAAGGACGTGATGTGGTTCAACCCCGGAGGCAACGAGATGAGCGAGGAGGAATGGAACTCGCCCTTCGTGCGCTGTCTCGGAATGCTCCTGAGCGGCGACACGATCGACGTGCTCAATTTCCAGGGAGAGCCCATTCGCGACAAAACCTTCCTGATGCTGATCAACGCGCACTACGAGCCGGTCACCTTCGTGCTGCCCGGCCAGGAGAACCTGGAGTGGCGGCTCGTGATGGATACCGCGACCGACGACGGCTTTATCGAAGACGGCGACAAGCACGCCTCGGGCGATGACATCGAGGTGGAAAGCCGCTCAACCATGCTGCTGCGTCTGACCGCAGGCTCGCAGGCGCAGGCGCGCTACGAATCGTGGCGCAAGCGTCAGGTCGAGATCCCGCGCAATGTGCCCGAACCGGCCGGTGCGAAGCCGCCGGCGCGCAAGCGCATCAAGGGCACCACTCCGACGCGCAGCTGATATGCGGCATCTCGTGAAGAGAGGCTGCGCGTGATCCGCGCCGTGATTTTCGATCTCGACGGCACGCTCGTCGATTCGAACGACCTGCACGCCGAAGCGTGGCAGGAGACGTTCCGCCATTTCGGCAAGGAGATCCCGTATGGCGATCTCCGCCGGCAGATCGGGAAGGGCGGCGATCAGTATCTGCCGGAGTTCCTGAACGCGCGCGAAATGAAGGAGATCCGGCCTGAGATCGAGGAGTTCCGCTCGGATCTCTTCAAGCGGAAGTATCTCGAGCGCGTGCGGCCATTCCCAAAGGTGCGCGAGCTGTTCCAAAAGCTGCGTGACGACGGTAAGCGGGTCGCGCTCGGCTCATCCGGCAACAGCGATGAAGTGACGCATTATGCGGAGCTGGCGAAGATCGGTCAGCTTTTTGAAACGAAGACCACGAAGAGCGACGTGGATGAATCCAAGCCGCGGCCGGACATCTTCCTCGCCGCTCTTAACCTGCTCGGCACCGCGGCTGACGAGACGATCGTGGTCGGCGACACGCCTTACGACGTGCAAGCGGCGAAGAAGGCTTCTTTGGCAACGATCGGGCTGCGTTGCGGCGGGTTTCCCGAGGACGAGCTCCGCGCGTTCGGCGCGGTTGCCATTTACAATGATCCGGCTGATTTGCTCGAAAGCTACGAGCGTTCCCCGCTGGCTTAAACGCCGTCCACGTCAACTCTGTCATTCCGACCGGAACGAAGTGGAGTGGAGGAATCCCGTGGCCTTACCAAACCATTCTGCCACGGGATCCCTCGACTACGCTCGGGATGACCGCGGAGGTGAATGCCACGGGATCCCTCGACTACGCTCGGGATGACCGCGGAGGTGCACGACATGCAATCGGGTCAGCGCAGTTCGGCGCTCACAAACGATTCTCTTGCGACGCCCGGCGTCAGAACCAGAAATCACAGAAAGCATGACACCTACTTCACTCGTAATCGTTGCCGATCGCGGCAATCTCAAGGCGTATAAAGTCGCGGAAACCCCGTCGCGCGGAGCGAGCCTGCAGCTCGTGCAGGCGTTTGAGCTGACCGACGCGCACGGACGCTACCAGGATAAGTTCACCGACAATGCGGGGCGTTTCCCGGTCGGCGATGGCGGCGGCCAGGCGGGCAGCGGACGGCACATGAACGGCATCGCCGAACGGCAGAGTCTCGACACCGAAAACGATCGCCGATTGCACAAGCAACTGGCCGATCACGTCGAGGAAATCATTAAAGCGCAGGCGCCAGAAGGCTGGTCGTTTGCCGCGCCGGCTTCGATCAACTCGACCATCGTCGACTTGCTCACATCCGACATCCGCGACCGCATCGTAGAAAATGTGAAATCCGACCTGGTGAACATCGAGGTGGCGAAGTTGCCAACTCATTTCCAGTCGCTGCAGCCCGTTTGATTCTGCCATGCAATTGCCCATCGAAATTTCCTATCGCGGCGTCGAGAAGACCGACGAGATCGACAACCTGATACGCACCAAAGCGGACCGGCTGGACAAGTTTTGCGACCACATCACCCGCTGTGAAGTGGCCATCGAGCAGCCGAATCAATCGCAGCGGGAAGGCAGCCCGTTCCGCGTCCGCGTCGACGTGCGCGTGCCCCCCGGGCACGAGCTCGTGGCGGATGAGAAGCAGACCGAGCACGAGATGCACGAGCCGCTGACGAAGATCATCGGTGACGCGTTCAAGACGATGGAGCGGCAGCTGAAGGACCTCGTCGAGCGGCAGCGCCACGAGGTGAAGACGCATGTTGAGGAGCGCGCATTGATCACGAAATTGTTCAGCGATTACGGCTTCATCACCGATGGGGGCGGGGTCGATATCTACTTTCACCGCAATGCGGTCGTGAACGGTGACTTTGCAGAGCTGAAGATCGGCACCGAGGTGCGCTTCGACCTATCGCACGGTGAGATGGGGCCGCAGGCCAGCACCGTGCACGTTGTGAGCACCGGCGGGCCGAAGCTCTAGAGCGCGTAACCAGCAGAAGGGTGACGTGCGAGGGCTTGCACGAAGGATCGGCCTGGTGGCCGCCGTTTTGGCTAGCACCGCGATGAACGCCTCGTCCCAAGGCAGCGGCGCTGAGACGATCTCGTTTGCCGGGCGAAAGCTGGAGTGGCGCGGTGCGACGCGTGAGAGCGCCGCGGGAACTGTAGTGGCGCTGAAGCTGCACACCGATCGCGGTGATATCGACGCGCGGTTTCATCCGGCGCCTGCGGGATCGGCCACCAAACAACTGGGCGTCGTTTGGGTAGGAGGCGCCGGCGGCGGGCTGGACGGCCCGGCGCGCGGCCTTTACCCCGCGGCCTCCGAGCAGCTGCAGCAAGCCGGCATCGCCAGCCTGCGACTGCATTATCGCCGGCCTAACGAGCTTCGCGATTGCGTGCTCGATACACTGGCGGGGGTCGCGTTTCTCGCGCGTGAGGGAGCCACCCGCGTCGCAGTGGTTGGCCACAGTTTTGGCGGTGCGGTGGTGATTTCCGCCGGCGCCAGCTCGCCGAACATCAAGGCCGTGGTGCCGATGTCGAGTCAGACATCCGGAACGGAACTTACGCCCGCCGTGGCGCCGCGGCCGATGTTGCTCATTCACGGCACGAACGACGACGTGCTCCCGGATAGATGCTCGCGCCAGATTTACGCTGCAGCAGGCGAACCGAAGGAGATCAAGCTGTATCCAGGCGCGGGACACGGCCTCGATGAGGTGCGGCAGGAGCTGCTGGATCTGTTGGTGCGCTGGATTCCGGAGAAGCTCGCGAAGTAGCGCTCGATTGTCTACAGCCGCCCGTCATCCGCGACGGCGGTCATGTCGAGCGAAGCCGAGACATCGCTCGGCGTTGCGTTGCGGCTCGCGATACGCGCCGAGGAAATCAGCGGTCGATTTCGCTCACGAGCCTCCCGGCTCCGTGGACGCAGCTTGCCTTGTGTCAGCCCCGTTCCTTCGGTCCTGGCGGAACGCGAGAAGCCGGGGCTCCGGCGTCGTGCACCGGTCAGTCGATAGCGGCTGTTAAGCGGGCGCGCCGCTCAGGCCGCCGCCGATTGGCGGGGTGACGTCGGGCGCGATCACGACCTGCTTTGGTGGCTTCTCCGGTGGCATCGTTTCGCCGGAAGATGGAGGTGGTCCAGACGGAGGGTTCAACATCCGGCCATGCTCGATGATTTCCTTCACCTGGTACCCGTCCAAGGTCTCGTATTCCAAAAGGGCTTTGGCGATCGTCTCCAGCTTGTCGCGATGTTCGTTCAGCGTGCGGGTGGCGAGGTCGTAGGCGTCGTCGATCAGTTTACGCACTTCGCGATCGATCTCTTCGGCGGTGGCTTCGCTGTAACCGCGGGCGCGGCCCATGTCTCGGCCAAGGAACACGTGTTCTTCGTGCTCTCCGTACTCGACCATGCCCATCTTCTCGCTCATGCCCCATTCACAGACCATGCGGCGGGCGACGTTCGTGGCCATCTTGATGTCGCCGCTGGCTCCATTGGTGACATCGCCGAACACGATTTCTTCGGCAACGCGGCCGCCCATTTTGACGACGAGACTGGAAAGCAGCTCGTTCTTGCGGTTCGTGTACTTGTCTTCTTCCGGCAGCCACATGGTGGAACCGAGAGACGGGCCGCGCGGAATGATGGTCACCTTATGGAGTGGCTCGGTGTGCGGCAGCAGCTCGAGGAGCAACGCGTGTCCGGCTTCGTGATACGCGGTGTTTGTTTTCTCCTTTTCGCTGAGCGCCATGCTGCGGCGTTCCTTACCCCAGCGCACCTTGTCGCGTGCTTCTTCCAATTCGCGCAGCGAGATGCCTTTGAGGCCGCGGCGGGCCGCGAGCAATGCAGCTTCGTTGATGACGTTGGCCAGTTCGGCGCCGGAGTAACCGGGTGTGCCGCGCGCAACGACGTTCAGGTCGACGCCTTCAGCGAGCTTTACCTTCTTGGAATGGACGCGGAGGATCTCTTCGCGGCCTTTCACGTCCGGTAGATTGACGGTGATCTGGCGATCGAAACGACCTGGCCGCAGCAGCGCGGGATCGAGAACATCCGGGCGGTTCGTCGCTGCAATGATGATGACGCCTTCCTGTGTGTCGAAGCCGTCCATTTCGACGAGGAGCGCGTTCAGCGTTTGCTCGCGCTCATCGTGTCCGCCGCCGACGCCATGCCCGCGGTGGCGACCGACTGCGTCGATTTCGTCGATGAAAATGATGCAAGGCGCGCTCTTCTTGCCCTGCTCGAACATGTCGCGCACTCGGCTGGCGCCGACGCCGACGAACATCTCCACGAAATCCGAGCCGCTGATCGAGAAGAACGGCACGTCTGCCTCGCCTGCGATGGCACGAGCGAGCAGCGTCTTACCCGTTCCCGGGGGGCCGACGAGCAACACGCCCTTCGGGATGCGGCCGCCGAGCTTCTGGAACTTTTTCGGGTCGCGCAAGAACTCGACCAGCTCAGTGACTTCGTCCTTCGCTTCCTCCACGCCGGCAACGTCCTTGAACGTGATCTTGTTCTTGTCGCGAGCGAGCATGCGCGCCTTCGATTTTCCGAAATTCAGCGCGCCTTTGCCGGCCATGCGGATCTGCTGGCGGAAGAGCAAATACAGGATGACGAGGAATACCGCGATCGGCACGAAGCCGAGCAGGGTATTCGCGAGAAGAGCAGACTCCATCTTGATCGCCGGCTGGATGCCTGCGGCAGCGAGTCGCGCCTGGAGATCGCTGTTGTAGTTCAGGAAGACTGTCGTGCGGAAGGCCACCGGCTGGGCGGGATTTGGCCCGACGCCCTGCTTGACGTAGTAGCCACGCAGCGTCTGCGTCGGACGTCCTTCTTCGACGACCAGCTGGAGCGGGTAATTTTTGTCCGTCGCGATCTGCTTGCTGTCGAGCAGCTCGAGGAAGCGGTTGTACGGAACGTCCTCGACGTTATTATAAGCGCCGCCGCGGAAGAGGATCGCGAGCCCGATGAGCGCAAAGGCGATCGCGATGAGCACGATGCCACGCCAGTTGAAGCTCGGCTCGTTCCCGCCGTTTTTGTTGTCCTTTTTGGAGTTACGATCGGATTGGGCCATAGAGCGAAAAGCCCGCGAAATGCGAGCGCGAAAAGGCTAACATGAACACTTTGGCATTGCAAAAGAGCACAACCCGAGCCGCGCAGGGAGCGAGAACTGGCCGGGCAGGGCATTGCACGCGCGGGTCGGAGGAATTACTTTAGCGGCCATTCCATGCCGGAGCAGCCCCCCATCACGTTAGCGGATAAGATCGATCGCGCGGTGCAGCGCGTGACGCCGTTTGCGTACCGCATGCAGCGGAAGAGCCGGCGCTGGATGCGGCGGGCCTTGCGGAAGCCTCGCAGCGTGGCGGAAGCGCCGAATTTGCTGCCGTTGCTCATCCAGGTGCTGGCGAGCTTTTCGAAGGCGGACGGCGTGCTGCTGGAGGAGGAAATCGACTCGAGCCTTGGGTTCCTGCGCTACGACTATCCCGAGGCGGTCTACTCAGAGCTGCGGCAGTTGTTCCGCCAGGCTCTCTACGAGCAGCAAGACCTCGGCATGATGGCGCAGAAGCTCTCCGAGAAGCTGAGTGCGGATCGCAAGATCATGCTCGGCGTGCAGCTGTACGACCTGATCTCGCAGGCGGGGTTGAGGCAGGAGCAGGTCGTCGCGTTCTACTCATTCATGTCGCAGCTCGGTATGGCGGCGCAGGCGATCGACATCGTCTACCAGTTGAACGCGTCCGAAGACTCGGACGTGTCGATTTATCAGCGCGGCGCATCGCCGCTCGAGTCCGTCTCGTTTGGACCAAATGGCTCGTCGGACGTGCTGCTGAAGAGCCTCAAGCAAGGCGAGCGGCTGCTCGCCTTCCGCTATCACGATCTCATCCTGCTGAAGAACTACAGCGCGCAGCCGGTATCGGTTCGCGGCCGTCCGCTGCTGCGCGGCGGATTCTGCCGGATCTATCCTGGCCAGCGGATTTTGATCGGCGACAACGTGCTCACGTATCAGGAGCTCGCCGCCTACTTCAACGCGAAGAAGAACGTCTCACTTCCGCAGATCTACATCCGCGTGCCGAAGGACGGCGACCAGGTGCAGCTCGAGCGCTCGCGCTCCCGTGAAAGTTCCCTCGAAATCACCTTCGGCCTGAAGGTGAAAGTGAAGGCCTTGCGTCCAGTCGATGCCGTCATGAACGGCGCGAAACTCAAGGCCGGAGAGGAAGTCGAGGCGACGCTCGACGACAAGATCATCTTCCATAACGACAGCGAGATGGACTTGAGCGACTTGCGCCGCCGCGCTCGCGCGATGGGCGGCCGGTTCCAGCTGCAGGCGTCGAAGTCCGAGTATCTCGTCTCGAATAATCCCAGCCTGCTCGAGGCCGACGACATTCTGCTTTCGCCCGGCACCGCGGGCGATGTGCTGCTGAAGATTTTCTGCGACTACGACGCCCGAGTTGGCACGCTCGAAGTGATCGAAGCCGACCGCCCGATCATGGTCGGTGAGACGACCGTGCGCGGCACCGCGAAGCTTCAGGACGGCGACACGATCCGGATCGACGTGGGCCAGTTCCTGCGCTGCAACTTCTCTGAGCGCATCATCGAGGAGGAGCGGAACATCATCCGGAGCCTGGAGGTGGCCGATCTCAATCACCGCTTCAGCAACTCTGAGGTCGCGCTCGACGGCATTTCGTTCGCCATCAACCGCGGTGAGCTCGTTTGCGTGATGGGCGCAAGCGGCTCGGGCAAGAGCACGCTGCTGAAGGTGCTCGGCGGGCAGATCCAGCCGAGCAGCGGGCAGGTGCTGCTGAACGATCAGTCGCTCTACGGCAATCTTGACGAGCTGAAACGCTACGTCAGTTACATCCCGCAGGAGGACGCGTTCGATGAGCACCTCACGATCGGCGAGAACCTGCAATTTGCGGCCGCGATCCGCTCGCCGCATTTGTCGCGGCGCGATCGAACGCGGCGGCTGGAGAGCAAGCTGATCGAGCTCGGGTTGAGCGAGCGGCGTGACAGTGTCGTCGGCAGCCCGATCAAGAAGACGCTCAGTGGCGGTGAGCGGAAGCGTCTCAACATCGGCCTCGACATGATCGGCAACGCCGACGTCTACCTGTTCGACGAGCCGACGTCCGGCCTCTCCTCAAAGGATTCCGAGCACGTCATCGAGATCATCCGCGGGATGGCGCACAACAAGATCATCGTTGTGACGATCCACCAGCCGAGCTCGAAGATTTTCCAGATGTTTCACAAGGCGATCCTGTTCGACAAGGGTGGACGCCTGGTGTTCTTCGGCACGCCTAACGACATGCTGCGCTACTTCGCGGAAGCGGAGCATCAGCATCAATTCGGCGCGGATCTCGGCGCCTGTCCGTCGTGCGGCACGACGCGTCCGGAGTTCATCTTCGACGTGCTCGAGACACCGCTGCGCGACATCAGCGGCGACGTGATCTACGAAGAGAACAATCGCGGTCAGCTGATTGCCGCGCGGCGTTATTCACCGGAATTCTGGCGCGACAAGTACGAAGCGTTCCGCCTGATCCAGGACGTGAAACAGGTGTCGCTGCGTCGCGAGCCCGTGACGCCGCTGCCGAAAGAGGCGGAGGATACAAAGCGATCGCAATTCCGCTGGCACGACGAATGGACGCAGCTGCGCACGCTGTTGCGCCGCTCGTTCATGAGCAAGCTACGCAATCGCGCGAACCTCTGGATCACCATGGGCGGCGCGCCGATCCTGGCTTTGCTCGTCGGCACGGTGCTGCGCTACTCGGCCGAGTCGGGGACGTACGACTACGCCTCCGCCTACCACATCCCGCAGTATCTGTTTATCACGCTGCTCGTCGCGATGTTCCTCGGCCTGATGAACAGCGCCGACGACATCATCCGCGATCGAGCGGTGTTGCAGCGCGAGCGCAACCTGAACGTGCGGCTGTCGTACTACGTCTTCTCGAAAACGGTGTCGTTAGGCGTGTTCGCGCTGGTGCAATGCGTTCTCTTCGTGCTGATCGCCAACGCGGTGCTTTCGGTGCGCGGGATGTTTTGGGTACATCTCGGGATCGTCTTCATGACGGCGATGGGAGGCGTGGCGCTTGGCCTTGTCGTCTCCTCGCTTGTCTCCGATCCGAAGACGGCATCGAACATCGTGCCGCTGATCCTGATCCCGCAGATGATCCTCGGCGGTGCGCTGATCAAGTTTGAGGACATGAACCGCAACCTCGGGCTGGTCTACACCTTTTCCCGCTGGTTCTCCGAAAATCCGAACCCGGACAAAGGCAAGAAGATGGACAGCAAGTTGAAGGTGCCATTCGTCTGCCAGTTCATTGCCATGCGTTGGTCCTATGAGGAGATGGTGGTCGCGCAGGCGAAGCTCAATCCGCTCACGAAGCGCCAGGAACGGGCGCAGCGTGAAATCGATCGGCTGGTCGACAAAAAGGACCAATCGCCGGAGGCCGTGCAACGGCTGCGTGACCTGAAGGAGAGCCTTGCGGTGCTGTCTGGTTTAGAAGCGCATTCGGCGAAGGAGCTCGATGGATATCTGGCCACTCTCGATGAGATCATTGGCGGCAAGCGCCGTTTCGATCGCGCCTTGTTCCAGAACGCAACCGGCCCGGTTACGGCAGAGCAGCTGTACGTAAACCAGAAGGTCTCGGACCTGATCTCGAATGCCGAGATGGAGCAGAACGACTATCGCCGCGGCGGTAAGCCGAACGTGTTCTTCGGTGCCGAGAAGCGCTACCTCGGAACGAAGATTGGCGTGTTCACGTTCAACACCATCGTGCTCGTCGGATCGACGATCGCGCTGCTCGGACTGCTGCTCTGGATCCTGCGGCGACAGCTGGAAGTGCGGCGCGGCTGAGAGGTATCACACCACTGCGCGGCCATCCTGAGCCGCGCAGACGGCGAAGGACCGCACGCTGTCAACTTTGCGCCATGCTGACCGAGAACATCAGGCACGGCCCGCGGTGATAGCTAGCCGCTGGAAGCGCGCAACGTTCTGCCTGAAGGCGCGAGGTCCTTCGCCGTCTGCGCGGCTCAGGATGACAGCGTGGGGGATCGCGCGTAGCTGTTATTCGTGAGCAAGATCAAAGTCCCGAAGCAGCAAACCCGCCTCATCGTCGCTGCGAGCGACACAGATGCCGACATGCTTTATGCGACCCGCATGTTTGTGCCGGACCCGTTCATCTTTCTCGAGCAAAACGGCAAGCGGACCGTGGTGCTCAGCGACCTTGAGATCGACCGCGCGCGCAAGCAGGCGCAGGCGGACGAGATCCTGCCTTACGCGGAGTTCGAGCGCGAGGTGCAGGGCAAAGACAAAAAGGCGCCCGCTTACGAGAAGGTGCTCGTCCACTTCCTGCAGAAGCGCGGGGTGAAGTCGGCGCTGGTGCCAGCAAATTTCCAACTCGGTTACGCGAAGGAACTTGAGCGACACGATATCCAACTGCAGACGACGAACGGCCTCTTCTGGCCAGAGCGCGAAGCGAAGACGGAAGACGAGCTGCGGCTGATGCGTCGCGCGTTGTCGATCACGGAAAAGGGAATGGCACGGGCGATGGAAGTGCTCGCCGCGTGCAAGGCCCGTCGGAGCAAAAAGCTCGATTGGTTTGGCCGCGTGCTTACGTCGGAGATTCTGCGCGCGGAGATCGATTCCGCGATTCTTCGCGCGGGTGGTTTGCCGGCGAACACGATCGTGGCAGGTGGCGACCAGGCGTGCGACCCGCACGAGCGCGGGTCGGGTCCTTTGTCCGCCGACTCCCTGATCATCCTCGACATCTTTCCGCGCGACGCCACCAGCGGCTACTACGGTGACATGACGCGCACCGTAGTCCGCGGCCGCGCGAGCGAAGAGCAGCGGCGTTTGTGGGAGACGGTGAAGGAAGGCCAGGCGCTCGGATTAAAACGGATGAAGCCGGGCGTCGACGGCCTCGCGATTCACAACGAGATCAAACAACTCTTCACCGACCGCGGGTTCCCGACCGAAGTGCGCGATGGGCGGCAGGTGGGATTCTTCCACGGCACCGGCCATGGCCTTGGGTTGGAGATTCACGAACACCCGCGTCTCCAGAAGACGGTGCTCAAGCCGGGGCAGGTTCTCACCGTCGAGCCGGGCCTGTATTATCCGGGTCTGGGCGGCGTTCGCATCGAAGACGTGGCGGCGGTCACCGATGACGGCATCCGCCTCTTGTCGCGCTTCGAAAAGCGACTGGAAATCTGATTCACGCAGTGACAGTGAATCGCTGAAAAACAAGCTGACGCGAAATGAACGGACGCGCGGAAAAAGCGTCTAACGTCATTAACTAATTATGTATCCAACTTCTGGTGGCGGTATCGGGAACTGGTTGCTGCTCGTCGGGCTCCCGCTGATTATCGGCCTGTGGGCTCAGTGGCGGGTTAAGAGCGCATTCAACAAATGGGGCGAGGTCCGCGCGACGTCGGGGATCAGCGGTGCGCAGGCTGCCCGCGACATTTTGCAAGCTGCGCAAATCACTGACGTGGAAGTGCTGGAGACCAACGATTTCCTCGGAGACCACTACAACCCGACGAACAAGACGCTCCACCTATCATCGAAAGTGTACCACGAGCCGTCCGTCGCCTCGCTCGGGATTGCGGCGCACGAATGTGGGCACGCGATTCAACACGCGAGGGCATACGCGCCGCTCAAGGTACGAATGGCAATTGTCCCGGTGACGATGGTCGCTTCGAACATGCTGCAGTATGTCTTCATCGGAGCGTTCCTGTTCCAATTCTGGGGTTTGCTGACGATCGGAATCTACTGCCTCCTCGCGGTGCTCGCTTTCCAAGTGATCACTCTGCCGGTCGAGTTTGATGCGTCCCGTCGTGCCAAGATCATTTTGCAGCAGATGGGGATGGTACAGGCAGGAGCAGAAGTGACGGGCGTCAATCGTGTCCTGAATGCTGCTGCGTTGACTTACGTTGGTGCTGTCGTCGCGACGCTCGGCAACCTGATTTATATGATCATGTTGCGCGGTAATCGCGAATAATGCTCGCCGGTCAGTCAAAGCGGATGAGTTCGGCAGTTGCATTGCCGCCCGCGCGGCGCTTGTCCGATTTATTGTCGTCGGGCCTGAAGCCTCGTGCTAAGGCTAAACGGGAAGTGACGGACCAGCCGAGAACGGACGAAGATGCACAGCTCGTCGCCCGGACGCAGGATGGCGATGTCGCCGCGTTCGACCAGCTGGTCGTGAAATACACGCCGCGGCTCTACGGCCTGGTCTACAACATGACCTCGAACCACGAGGACACGAACGACCTGCTGCAGGACGTGTTCTCGAAGGCGTACAAGTCGATCCGCGGTTTCCGCGGCAAGTCGTCGTTCTACACGTGGATCCACTCGATCGCGGTGAACATGACGCTGAACTTCCTGAAGAAGCGCGGCCGCCGCTTCAATCTCAGCCTCGACGACGTCGACTCCAGCGTGCAGAACGACAAGGAGTTCCTCGAGCTCACGCAAACCAGCAGCCCAGTCCGCGAGGCCGATTTATCCGAGCTGCAGGTAAGATTGAACGAGGCGATGCAGAAGCTGTCTGACGAACACAGAGCTGTGGTCACCATGTTTCATATTCAGGGCATGCCCCACGCCGAGATCAGCAAGATCTTGCGCGTATCTGAAGGCACAGTACGATCGCGGCTCTTCTACGCGAATCGGCAGCTCCAAAATTATCTGGACGAATTCCGTAAAAACCCCGTTTCATAACCGACTGCTTCATGGATCAATTTAACGAACAAGACATCGCCACGCTGCTGCGCCTGAAACGGTACGAGCAGCCGCCGCCAGCCTACTTCGATAATTTTCTCCACGAGTTCCATCGCCGTCAGCGGGCCGAGTTGCTGAAGCAGCCGCTCTGGCGCATCGCGATCCAGCGCGCGCAGGATTTCATGTTCCAGCTGAACCTCTCGACGCTGACCTCGTATCCGGCCGCGGCTACCGCAGTCGTGGTGTGCGCAGCGGTCCTCACGCTGAAAGTCTCTCAAACTCCCGATGGCGGTATGAGCAACGTCGCGTCGGTCCGTGTTGAACAGCAGGCCGCACTGCCGGTCGCGATCGCCGATGAATCCTGGAGTCTCTCGACTCCGGTGACGACGCGCGACTTCGGTTCAGCTTCGTTCCGTAATGTCAGCGAAGGCGTTCAGACTCACCGGCCCGCGGCTCAACCGCGTTACGTGCTCGATAGCACTCCAGTGAGTTATGAGCCGTCGCTCCGCTTCTAGCGCTCGCCGCCAGGTTTCGTTGCGGTCTTTCGGTATGTCGGTTCGCCGATACATTCCGGCGTTCATCCTGCTCGCGGTGGTCGCCTGCGCCGACGCGCAGGAGCCTGCACATCAAACGCAAGTCCCCACTCCGGCTCCGCAACCGCAATCGGCTGACACACTCAGCCGTGAGGTTAAGGAAGTTTTCGCAAAGTCGGCCAGGGCCGTCGTCAAGATTCGTGGCCGGGATAAGCACGGGAAACTCGTCGGCACCGGCTTCTTCGTGGATCCGACTGGCACTCTCTACACCGCATTTTCAGTGGGCGCTGACGCTCAGGACATCACGGTCGAGTTCGACGGAAAAGAACTTCCCGCGCGCGAGATGATGAGCGACCGCCGGAGCGGCTTGGCGATGTTGAAGGTGGACGATCTCACGACGCCATCGCTGCCGATCGGCCGTTCGAAGGAACTCGAAGTCGCCACCCCCGTGCTGACCGTCGGCTTCCCACTCGATCTGCCGCAAACGCCAAGCTTCGGGATGGTCGCCGGTTTCGATCGCAAGTACCTCGGCCGCTATTTCTCCACCAGCCATCTTCGCGTGAACTTGCCCACCCAGCGCGGCCAGGCCGGCGCACCGGTGCTCAACTTCAAAGGCGAAGTCGTCGGCATCGTGGTCAGCAGCATCGATAATGGCTCTGCCGCCTGCCACGCGCTGCCGATTGATGCCGCGGAAAAGATCCGCGGCGACTACGTGCGCTTCGGCGAGGCGAGGCACGGCTGGGTCGGCATCAACGTGGCACCTTCCGCGCGTGAAGTAGAAGGCTCACGCGCACAGTTTACGGAGATCATGCCCGAAACCCCGGCTGCCGACAGCGGCGCGCAGCCGGGCGACATCCTGCTTCAAGTGGGAAACACGAAAGTGCGCGAGCCGGAAGATGTGATCGACGCCTCGTTCTTCATCACGGCGGGAGATACGATTCCGATCGTCGTGCAGCGCGGAGACGAAAAGCTCACGCTCACCGTCGAAGCAGGGTTTCATCCGGCGGCTCACCGGCCGCCGAAGGTGGCATCGCCGCCGTTCGGTCTCGGCAGGTGATCCTGCTGAACCTCCGCGGAGCGCTGTAACATAAGCCCAGGGCTGTCGCGTCATTAGGAGCGCGACGATTCCATAGCAACGCGTCGCATTCGTCGATTGCCGCCGTCTGCTGTCATTCCGACCGAAGTGGACGATTACTTGCTACTTATGCCTGAGCCCGGTCCGGCGTGCGCGCCGGACTGAGTAGCCGTCGGAGGCGCTAGTCGAGCATCTTCTTGAATCCCGCCTCGTCGATCACGCGCACGCCGAGCTTCTTCGCTTTCTCGAGCTTGCTGCCCGCATCTTCGCCAGCGAGCAGGTAGCTCGTCTTTTTGCTCACGCTCCCACTCACCTTGCCGCCGCGGGCGATGATCGTTTCGGCGATCTCCTCACGCGGCTGGGAGAGCGTTCCCGTAATCACCCACGTCGTAGCTGCAAACGGCGACGCTGCTGCGTCGGCCACCGGCGCGGGTGCATCGTCGACCATCCGCACGCCGGCCGCGGCGAGACGCTCAAAGACGTTCCGGTTTCCACGCTCCTGAAAAAACGCGTGAATGCTTGCGCCCACGACTTCACCAACATCGGGGATCTGCTGTAACTCCTCAGCTGCGCTATTCATCAGTCGCTCAATGCTGCGGAAGTGGCTGGCGAGCGCACGGGAAGAGGTGACGCCGACGTGCAGGATGCCGATGCCAAAGAGCAGACGCCAGAGCGGCCGGCCTTTGCTCGCCCTGACGGCTTCGAGCAAGTTGCGAATGCTCTTGTCTCCCACTCGCTCGAGCGATCCAAGCTTTGCTGCATCGAGGCTGTACAGATCCGCGACGTCACCGACCAGGCCTTTGCTGACGAGTTGCGTGACCATCGCTTCGCCGAAGCCTTCGATGTCCATCGCGCCGCGCGATGCAAAGTGCTCGATACGACGGCGCAATTGCGCAGGACACTGTGCATTCACACAGCGAGTCGCGACCTGCGCTTCGTCCTTCTGCACCGTGCTGCCGCATTCCGGGCAGTTGGTTGGCATTTGAAACTCGCGTTCCGAACCGACGCGCAAATCTGCCCGGACACCCACGACAGCCGGAATGACTTCGCCCGCTTTCTCCAGCACCACGATGTCGCCGATGCGGATGTCCTTGCGCTGGATCTCTTCTGCGTTGTGCAGCGTCGCACGCGCGACCGTGCTGCCGCTCACTAGAACGGGTTCGAGCGCTGCGACAGGCGTCAGAACGCCTGTGCGGCCGACTTGGATGAATATGTCGTGCAGGCGCGTTTGGACGCGCTCAGCAGCGTACTTGTAGGCGATTGCCCATCGCGGCGATTTCGCGGTGAAGCCGAGCGCCTCACGTTGCTTGAAGCTGTCGACCTTCACCACGGCTCCGTCCGTCTCGTAAACGAAGTCGCGCCGGATGCGATCTAGCTCGTGGATCGCGCTGAGGATATCTTCCTCCGAGTCCGCGATCCACCATCGTTCGGCGGTGTTGAGCCCGAGCTTCTTCAGCAGCGGGAACAGCTCCGAATGCCGCGAAAGCTCTGCGCCTTCCACGGCTCCAGTTCCGTAAAGCACCACGCCAAGCGGGCGCTGCGCGGTGATCGAGGGATCCAGCTGCTTCAACGAACCGGCGGCGGAGTTTCGTGGGTTGGCGAACGGCGGAAGACCTTCCTTGATGCGTGCTTCGTTCAGCTGCGCGAAGCCACGTTTCTCCATGTAAACTTCGCCGCGGATTTCGAGCAACGTCGGAGCGTTGCCCTTCAGCACGAGAGGGACAGAGCGGATTGTGCGGACGTTCTGGGTGATGTCATCACCGACTGTGCCGTCGCCGCGCGTCGCGGCGTACTTCAGCTTGCCGTTCTCGTAGAGCAACGAGACAGCGACGCCATCGACCTTCGGCTCGATGACGACGGGGATTTTCTCGTCCGGCAACAATCGCTGCAGTCGCCTGTAGAACTCCGCGAGCTCCTCCTCCGAGTACGTGTTATCCAGACTGAGCATCGGGGCGCGATGCGTTACCTGTGAGAAGGCGGTCAGCGGAGCACCGCCCACTTTTTGCGTCGGTGAATCAGCCGAAGCCAACTCCGGATGTTGCTGCTCGAGATCGAGCAGTTCGCGATACAGCTCGTCGTACTCGCGATCGCTGATCGTCGGCGCCGCCTCCTGGTAGTAGCGCTGGTTATGCTCCTCGATGAGTCGCCGTAACTCAGCGGCGCGGGCGGCGGCAGAAGCGGTCATCGAAGCCATGCGCCAGCATAAACGCTCAGCAGCGCCGCAACGACAAGTCGCAGGTGCTGGGTAACTGTAGTGCGCGAATGACAGCGGAGCGGATTCTCGGCGTGGAAGGCGGCGGAACGAAGACCGCCTGGACGCTGGTCGAGCGGCGGGCGGACGGCCTGGCGACGCTCGAACGCGGAACGCTCCCGCCATCGAACTTTCGGCTCTCGAGCGCTGATCATCTTCGCGGCATCTTCAGCGCATTGCCGCCTGACGTTGCGCGCGTCGGCGTTTTTCTCGCTGGCTGTGCGACGCCGGAAGATCAGCGTGCACTTACCACGCTCTGCTCTGAACGGTGGCCGCGAGCGCGCATCATCACCGGTAGCGACCGTGATTCCGGAATGGCTGCAGCACTCGGCAGCAGCGACGGCATCGTCGTGAACGCCGGGACCGGTTCTTCCGTCACCGGCCGCCGTGGCGACCGAAGCGAGAAGGCTGGCGGGTGGGGGCACATCCTCGGCGACGCGGGCGGCGGCTACTACCTCGCGGTGCAGGCGCTGCGGCTTCTCTTGCGCGATTTCGATCTGCGCGGCGGGCGGACTGACGCTGCGGCTGACATTCTACGCGCCTTGTGCCTGAACAGTCTCGATGAGCTGGTGCGCTGGGTGCAGGCGGCAGGCAAGACCGAGATCGCGAGTCTCGCACCGATCGTGGTCGCGGCCGCTGGAAGTGGGGATACTCGCATGCTCGAAATCCTGAATAGCGCGGCGCGTGTGCTCGCGGAGTACACGGAAGCTGTTGCGCGCCGGCTAGAGTTCGTGACTCCGGAGGTGAAGCTCATCGGCAGTGTGTTTCAAGGCTGTCGCCCGTATGCAGAAGCGTTCGAGCGCGAGCTGATCAATTTGGTTCCGCGCGCTCGGGTGGCAGGGACAGACCGTCCACCCGAGTTCGGTGCTGCCTGGCTTGCCGCCGGCGCTGACGCACCGCTCTCGTTTCGTCCGGCGCCACCTGTCCACTCAAAAGGCGCGCTCCTCGCCGCGGCTGCCACGGAACAGCGGAATCGGCGATCAGCGAACCTCGATAGACTTTCCGCCGCCGAAATCGCGGAGCTCTTTGCCCACGAGGAGCAGTTCGTCCAGCACGCGCTGCGCGACTGCTCGGGCGATCTCGGCCGTGCGATCGAACTCGTCGCGTCGGCGTTGAAGGCGGGCGGCCGGCTCTTCTATATGGGCGCGGGAACGAGTGGCCGGCTCGGCGTGCTGGATGCGAGCGAAATTCCGCCGACTTTCGGCGCGTCGCCTGAGCTCGTGCAGGGCATCATGGCCGGCGGCGTCACCGCCCTGCACCGCAGCGTGGAAGGCGCCGAGGACAACGCCGGTGCCGGCGCGCTGGCGCTGGAGGGGCGGAGCGTGACCGCTGCGGATGTGGTTTGCGGCATCGCGGCGAGCGGGCGAACGCCGTTTGTGCTCGGCGCGCTGGCGAGAGCTCAGGAGATCGGAGCGACGACGATTCTGCTGACGTGCAATCCGGAGCGCACGCGTGAAGGCAATTGGGACCTTGAGATCGATCTATCGACCGGGCCAGAGCTCCTGACCGGCTCGACGCGGTTGAAAGCCGGCACTGCGACAAAGGTCGCGCTCAACATCATTAGCACCGGCGCCATGGTGATGATGGGCAAAGTGCGGGGCAACCTGATGATCGATGTGGTTGCGTCGAACGAGAAGCTGCGCGATCGGGCCACGCGGCTCGTCGCGGAACTCGCGCCGTGCGACTACGCTGAAGCGGGCGCGCGGCTCGCGGCCAACGGTTGGAGCGTGCGCGCGGCGCTTAACGGCAGCGAGGCACGGTGACGTAGGCGAGGTTGTTGTCCCAAACGGGACGCTGCCGCAGAACCCGCTGCTCGAGCTCGATCGGTGCCTCGGCTGGCAGCGCTTTGCGCGGTTGCGCTGCTGCGACTGCGACGCGCGCCGGTTGCTGCGTCTTCACCGGTGGGCGGCTCTGCTTCGCAACTTTGACGCCGTTCTTCTTTGCCTTCGTTGATTTTGCGATTCTGGCCGTCTGTTCGGCCTTGCGGGTCGCCACCGTGCGGCGCGTGGTCACCTTCGACATCATCGCCGTCATCACCGTCTTGCCATCGAACGATTTGCCATCGCTCGCGCGGCGTGGCTGGAGATCGTTGAAGTATTCACCGACGGCATACTGGTTGTACACCTCAGCTGTCACGATCTGCCGGCGCGTGGCGCCAGTGCTATCGCGCAGCATAAACGCGTACGAGCCATCAAGACCGTACGAGTGCTCGAATGGGAGTGGCGTCGTGTCCTTTTGGACGATGGTGCCCTGGTAAGCGCAGCTTCCAAGAAGCACGGCGCACAATGGTGAGAGAAGAAGACGAAAACGCATAGGGTGAAAAGGCGGTGAGACGTCCAGTGCATGTAGGCGAATTGCCGCCGTCCTGCCAGAACTTTGTTGCTATTTATGCAAAGGGCTCGCCAATCGGGAAACTGTGGCCAGTCGAAAACCGTGGAGAAACATGGGTCGATAAGCGCAGTCGCGCCTTCGCGCACGAAGCACAAGCAACCTCAACCCTAAGGACAACTTATGCTTTGGACCATCATCGTCGTTTTGCTCATTCTCTGGCTGCTCGGACTCGTCGGATCGGTCGGCGGAAGCCTGATCCACATCCTGCTCGTTATCGCGCTCGTGGTGCTGATCATCAATCTGCTCCAGGGCAGAAAGTCGCTCTAGCGGCGCCAAACGAGTGAAGCCCGCTGGCCTTGTCGGCATCCTCCTGGTCGTGGTGGGCGTGATTGCGCTCGCCTACGGCGGCTATACGAGTTTCACGACGAAGGAAAACGTCGCGAAGCTCGGGCCGCTGGAGATCAATAAAGAAGAAAAGCGCAGCGTGCCGACTGGACCGATCGTTGGCGGGCTTTGTCTGGTCGGTGGCATCTTGCTGCTGGTCACGAACCGGAAGAGCTGACCCTGCGCGGCGGCTGCGAGCCGGCGGAGCCGTTGTGCGGTGGCGCCGTCCGCATCGGCGTGGCGAAACGACACGTCCGGTTCCTAAGACGGACTTCGTGAGGTGGCGAAGCGCGCCGAAGGATCTCATGATCGCGCCCCTTACCGCACAATGCAGCAATTTTTAACCGACGGTGCGGCGTCGCGCCGGGACGGCCACGGCGTCTCTCGCAGGTGCGTGAGGTCCTTCGCCGTCTCCGCGGCTCAGGATGACCACAGGAGGTTAGCCGCCGGCTTTCAGAACGGCGAACGTCTTGCTGCCTTTTCGGTCGAGGTAAAGCAGGATGCCTTTGCGCGGATCTGCTTTCTGCAGCGCATCGCGGAACGCCTGCACGTTGCTGACCGGCTTGCCGTCGACTTCCGTGATCACATCCTCGCGTTCGATGCCCTGCGCGGAGGCGAGACTGTTGTCGGCGACGTCAGTGACGATGACGCCTTGCTGCACGTCGAGGCGTAGACGCTCGGCGACTTCCTTTGTCAGGTCCTGCACCTGGAGGCCGAACTTGTTCAGGTCTTCGGGCTTCTGAGGCGCTGGCGTCGGGACGTTGGCCGCACGGCCGATCTCCCCCGGCAGCTCGCCGGTCGTAATCGGCAGTTTGATCGTCTGGCCTTTGCGCCAGACGATCAAATCAACCGGCTGGCCGATCTTCTTCTTTAGCACCTCGCGCTGCAGTTGCGTGTCGGTGCTGACCGGAGCGCCGTCGACATGCGTGATGACGTCGAACGGCCGCAAATCACTCTTGTAAGCAGGCGCGTCGGCTTCGATCGTCCGCACCACGACACCTTTCTCGACGCCTTTGAACAGATCGCGAATCGACTGATCCTCGCCCAGCGTCTCAATCCGGATGCCGAGCCATGGGCGGATGATGCGCTGGCCGGCGATGAGTTGCTGGCCGATTTCGTTCGCGAGGTTGATCGGGATTGCGAAGCCGAGGCCGCGGTTCAGGCCGTTGATCAGCGTGTTCATGCCGACAACTTTGCCGTCGATGTCGCAAAGCGGGCCGCCGCTGTTGCCGGGGTTGATGGACGCGTCGGTCTGGATGTAATCGGTGATCGAGTAGCCGCCGTTCGAGATGAGGCGGCTGCGGCCTTTTCCGCTGATCACGCCATAGGTGAACGTGTAGTCGAGCCGGAACGGCGCACCGATGGCGAAGGCAAACTGCCCCACCTTCACCGTTTCGCTGTCGGCAAACTGGGCGACCGGCAGGTTATTCGCGTCGATCTTGATCACCGCGACGTCCGTCTTCTCATCGGTGCCGACGAGCTTGGCCTGGAACTCGCGTCCGTCCTTCAGCTTTACGTTGATCTTATCGGCGCCTTCCACCACGTGGTAGTTCGTGAAGATGTGCCCGTCCGCCCGGACGATGAAGCCGGAGCCTTCGCTCTGCGCCGGCTGTTGATTGCGGGGATTGCGACGTTGATCCGGCTGATTCTGAAAGAGGAGATCTTCAAGGCTCGGGTTGTCGTTCGCGTCGCGCTCCTTGCTCGTCTCGATCACGACAACGGTCGGCGCGACAACCTCGAACACCTTCATGAAGGCGTTGTTTAATTGATGGACGACGTCCTTGCCCTGGTCGGCTGCTGCGGGCGGGACCGTGGCGCTCGGCAGCACCGTGGGTTCCGGCTGCGCAGTCGGCGGTGCAGCAAAGAGTGGAGCGGCTGCAATGAACGCACCGAGCAAGGAAAGAGTCAGACGTCGCATGAGTGGCAAATTGGACATGTGGTGCGCGGGCGCTGTTCAAACGTAATGCGCGGAGCAATCGCAGCAAACGCCTCGAATACCGGATGCATCCGGCCGTCACATTGACACGATAGTTAAGGACATTAACTTTCGCCTCACACAGAAAATGGTCACACTTGCCACGGGCAAATCGGATGGGAAAGAGTTCGTCTCGCATGCGCCCGGCTTTTGGCCGGATGTGCCTGCCGAGCAGTGGAACGACTGGAAGTGGCAGCTGAAGAATCGCGTCACCACGCTGGCCCAACTCGAGCAGCATCTCGAGCTCTCGGACGATGAGCGGAACGGCGTCTTGCTCTCGGGGACGAAGCTCGCGCTCGCTGTCACGCCGCACTTCTTCAACCTGATCGAACGCGATAATCCGGACTGCCCGATTCGCCGGCAGGTCATCCCGCGGGTCGAGGAAAGCTGGGATTCGCCTTACGACATGGCGGACCCTTGCGGCGAAGATTCGCACATGCCGGTGCCCGGCCTCGTGCACCGCTATCCGGATCGCGTGCTGTTTTTGGTCACGGATCGCTGCGCCAGCTACTGCCGGTATTGCACGCGCAGCCGGGTGGTCAGCGGAGTGGGGGAACAGGAGCTGCACACGGAGTTTGATGCGGCGTTCAAGTATCTCGAAGAGCACACCGAGATCCGCGACGTGCTGCTCTCGGGCGGCGACGCGTTGCTCTTCAGCGACAATAAACTCGAGAAGATCCTCAGCCGGCTACGTGCGATCCCGCATATCGAGTTTCTGCGCATCGGCACCCGGGTGCCGATTTTCCTGCCGCAACGCATCACGCCAGAGCTTTGCCAGATGCTGCAGAAGTACCACCCGCTCTGGATGAGCGTGCACGTGAACCATCCGCGCGAGCTCACGACGGAAGTGAAAGCGGCGCTCGAGCGGCTGGCGAATCACGGCATTCCACTCGGGAACCAGAGCGTGTTGCTCGCCGGCGTGAACGACAATCTGGAGACGATGCGCACGCTGGTGCACAAGCTCCTGATGTGTCGCGTGCGGCCGTACTACATCTACCAGTGCGATCTGATCAACGGCTCGTCACACTTGCGCAGCTCCGTCGCGAAAGGCATCGAGATCATCGAAGGTCTGCGTGGCCACACGACCGGCTACGGCGTGCCGCAGTTTGTGATCGATGCACCGGGAGGCGGCGGCAAGGTGCCCATCAACCCCGGATACGTGCTTTATCACGACAACGAGAAGATCGTGATCCGGAACTACGAAGGTGAGATCTTCGAGTATCCCGAGACCGGTGATCAGCGCGTGAACTTCGCGCCGGCGCGCGAGTATCACGACGAATATCTCTACTCTTAGCGTTGATTAGGCTCGAGCCGCGCCGGTTTGTCATTCCGACCGGAGTGGAGGGATCTCTAATTTCCTTCTGCTCCTGGCGCGCTGAGTGCCGGAGGAAGTTAGAGATGTCTCGACTTCGCTCGACGTGACAGGCGGAGATCAGCGGCTGAGTTCTTCGATGATCTGCGGCAACGCGTCGCCGATGATGGTGTCGTGTGTCGCGCCTTCGATGGGCACGAACGTCGCTATTGCTGGCGCCGACTCGGCGAGCTGCCGGCCCATGTCGGGCGGGATCAGCGTGTCGGCGGTGCCGTGGAAGATGATGATGCGGGGCGGTGATTCTCGCGCGGCGAGCTCGAGAACGCGTGAGCGGTTGTCGTAGTTCTCGAGCAACAGGAGCGAGGCGGGCTTAGTGAAGAGTTGCGCGGCCATGTCTCGCAAGCTCGTGAATGGAGCGATCAGCACGGCGCGCTGGATTGGATGACCGGCAGCGAAGTCGAGCGCTGCTGCCGCGCCTAACGAGAGGCCGACGATCGATAGTCGCGCTGACAAGTCTGCTTCCGACAACTGCAGATGCTCGGCGAGCGTGGACACCGCCTTGTCCGCGGAACCGCGCGTCGTGGCGATCGCGGCGACGCCTTGGGATGCGCCGTAGCCCGGATAATCGATGAGCAGAAATCCGTCGGCTTCGTTGCGGCTCATGGCGACGACATCGAGCCAGTCGAGCGCGACTGATGCGTTACCGGTAAACATCACCCACACGCGTGACGGCTGCGCGGCGCCCGAACGCGGCGGCACGTAGAAGGCCACCTGATTACCGGCGATGGTCGAGTAACGCAGCGGCACTGCAGCAGGCGGCAACACTCGTTCATACCCCGGCGCGTACTGCCTCGGGTGATAGATGAACGAGTGTTGACGGAAGTAGAGCAGCGCCGCCGGCAGCGCCACCAAAGCGAGCGCGAGAATCAGCAGCGTCACCATCCATGATCGCAGCCGCGTGCGCTTTCGAGGTTCAGCTTCGCTCATCTTCCCCAATGTTTTCGCGCGTCACAGCGCGGAACGTCGCGAACATCTGCATAAAACATCGCGTGTTTCCTTGACGCTCCTCGCGCGTTTTGAAGTTATCGATGCGCGCGAACTCTCCCGCGGGCGAGTTCGCGCAACGATTTTGTGACGGAATTTGCAGCGTGAACGATTTTCCTTTTGCCATCCCAATCGCGGTTCATAGAGTGGCCGTCACTGTGGCTTCGCGCTGTTGTTTTTATAATTCTGAACCGTGCAGCGAAGCACATCCTCTCCCGCAGCCTTCCGCGTTTGTAGGTTGTCGGCTGCGAGCGCGTGACAGGGCGGTTCGCTAGGCTGTATGGCGAACTTTTTCCCACGCTGGTCGAATTGGCTCCCGCTCAAGATCCTGGTTTGCGCCGGGGTGACGGTGACGGCGTTGACCGCCGCAACGTGGTACTACGCGACACCGAAATATACCCGCGTCGGCTACGAGCCGATCCAGCCGAACCCGTTCCCGCACGACATTCACGTGCAGCAGCTCGGGATGGATTGCCGCTACTGCCACAGCTTCGTCGACGTGGCGGCACACTCGAATATACCCGACACGCAGACGTGCATGGCGTGTCACTCGCAGGTGCAAAAGGATAATCCGAAGCTCGAGCCGGTGCGGGTGAGCTGGAAGACGGGCGCGCCGGTGGAGTGGGTGCAGATCCATCGCACGCCGGATTTCACCTACTACAATCACGCCGCGCACGTGAACCGCGGCATCAGCTGTCACAGCTGTCACGGACAGGTGAATGAGATGCGCGTGGTGCACCACGATCAGCCGCACAGCATGGCGTGGTGTCTGGATTGCCACCGCAATCCAGAGAATCACCTGCGGCCGAACGATCAGGTTTACAATCTCGACTGGAAGCCAGGTGACGTGAACCCGGCGGAATTTGTGGCCAAGTACGGCCAGCCGAAAGATGCGAAGGAAGACTTCTCGAAGAAGCAGAAGCTGACGCAGCAGGAGATCGGCCAGACATTAAAGGAGCGGTGGAATATCCAACCGCCGTTGAATTGCCAGGGTTGCCACCGATGAAACGCGTTTTTGAACATCCACCGGAAGCAGCGACCGGGAAGCGCTACTGGCGCAGCGTCGGCGAGTTGAGTGATACGCCGGAGTTCCGCCAGTGGCTCGAGCGGGAGTTCCCAGCCGGTGCCGCGGAGATGGAGGGCGGTGAGGTGTCGCGCCGCAGCTTTTTGAAACTGATGGGCGCATCGATGGCGCTCGCGGGGCTTGGAATGAGCAGCTGCCGTCGACCGGAGAATCATCTGCTGCCGTTCTCGAAGGGCGTTGAGTGGAATATCCCGGGCAAGGCCCTTTACTACGCGACCGCGATGCCGCGGCGGACGGGTGCGTTGCCGCTAGTCGTGACCACGGTCGACGGACGTCCGATCAAGGTGGACGGCAATCCGCTGCATCCTTCCAGCGGTGGCGCGACGGATGCGTTCGCCCAGGCTTCGATCCTGGATCTGTATGATCCGGCGCGCTCGAAGCGCTTCGTCCGCGAAGGCAAGGCGAGCACGCGCGAAGAGTTCGAGAAGTACCTCGCTGAGATCCGTCCGCAGCTCGGCGCTGATGGTGGATCAGGGCTGGCGTTCCTCGTCGAGGAGGCGCTCTCGCCAACGCGCGATCGCCTGCGCGGTCAGCTCGAGAAGATGTTCCCGCGCATGCGCTGGGCGCAGTACGAGCCGCTGCTGAGCGAGGCGCAGAATTTTGCGACGCAGATCAGCTTTGGCGACAACTCGCGCCTCGTGCCGCGCCTCGAGCGGGCGGACGTTGTCGTCTCGTTAGGCAGCGACTTCCTCGATTGCGGCGAAGGCGACGTCGCTTCTTCAAAGGCGTGGGCTTCGCGCCGGCGTATTGGGTCCGCGAAGGACTCGATGAATCGCCTCTACGTCGTCGAGAATCGCTACACGCTCACAGGAGCGATGGCCGACCATCGTCTGCGCATTCCGGCGAGCCAGATCCCCGCCTTTGCGCACGCGCTCGCCGGCAAGATCGCCGTGGCGACCAAGGACGCCGGCCTCGGCGCCGTCATCGCAACCCTTCAGGCGCCGCCGAACGGCATGAAGTTCGACGAGCAATGGCTCACCGAGTGCGCCAACGATCTCGTCGCCAAGTCGGGCGCGAGCCTCATCCTTTCCGGTCCGCAGCAGCCTGTCGTGGTGCAGCTGATGACCTACGCGATGAACGCGGCGCTGAAGAACGTCGGCACGACGGTGCTCATCCGCGAGTTCCCGCGCAATGCGCGGACGAACAGCATCCTTCAGCTCGCTTCCGAGATTAACGCCGGCCGCATCAAGCAGCTCGTCATCATCGGCGGCGACCCGGTTTATAATGCGCCGCGCGGTCTCGCTGAAGATCGCGGCACCAAGCAGTCGCTGAACTGGATCGACCTTCAGAAGAAGGTGCCGGATGTCATTCGCGTCGGTTACTACGAGGACGAGACGTCGAAGGCAGCGAAGTGGCACGTGCCCGCTGCGCATTATCTGGAGGCGTGGGGCGATGCGATGACATCGGAAGGCGGCTATGTCGCCATCCAGCCGATGATCATGCCGCTGTTCGGCGGCGTGTCAGAGCTCGAGATGCTGAATGGCATTCTCGGCGGGCCAAAGCTCGAAGGACCTGAGCTGATCCAGGAGACGTTCCGCGCGACTGCACCTCCAGGAGACTTCAACGCGGCTTGGTCACAGCTACTGCGCGACGGTTTTGCGACCCACGTTCCAGTGCGCGATAAGCCGCCGACCTTCAACTCAAACGCAGCAGGCGGTGTCGCTCACAATCTCTGGTCGGCTCCGCAAAATCCGACACCCGACTCGCCCGAAATCGTGCTCGTGCGCAGCTACTCCGTCGATGACGGCCGTTACATCAACAACGGCTGGCTGCAGGAGATGCCAGATCCGATCACGAAGCTGACGTGGGACAATGCGGCGCTCATGAGCCCGCAGCTCGCGCAACATCACAAGATCGAAACCGGCGATCTGATCGACATCACTGTCACCGAGACGATGCTCGATGCGCAGAAGAATCCGGTGAAGCGCTCGATGACGATCGTAGCGATGGTCCTGCCGGGGCACGCGGACAATTCCATCACCATCCCGCTTGGCTACGCGCGCAGAGTTGCGCCTCCCGGGCCGCTGCCGTACGCAGGCGGCGGCGACCACGAGGCTGCCGCTGGTAGCGAAAACACGGGCTTCAACGCTTACGTCATTCGCACGAGCACAAATCCGCACTTCATCACCGCAGACGGTAAGACGGTCACAGCCGTGAACGTCGCGAAAAAAGGCGAGAAGTACGAGATCGCAACGACGCAGGAGCATTGGAGCATCGAAGGCCGCTCGCTTGTGCGCGAAGCGACGCTCGACGGATATCGTAACGACCCTACCTTCGTGAAGAAGATGGGCGGCGACGAGCATCTCCCGCCGAAACTACCGAGCCTCTACACGCCGGCTGCCATGACCGCCGAGCAGCAGTGGGGCATGGCCATCGACCTCAACGTCTGCACCGGCTGCAGCGCGTGCGTCGTTGCCTGTCACGCGGAGAACAACGTGCCGATCGTCGGCAAAATGCAGGTGAAGAACGGCCGCTCGATGCACTGGCTGCGCATCGATCGCTACTACGCGAGCGATAAAGAATTTAATCAAGACCGCGGCGAGTTCCCGGAGAACCCGGAGATGGTGCATCAGCCGATGCTTTGCCAGCATTGCGAGAACGCGCCGTGCGAGACCGTCTGCCCGGTCAACGCCACCGTGCACAGCGAAGACGGCCTCAACGTCATGGCCTACAACCGCTGCATCGGCACGCGGTATTGCGCGAACAACTGCCCGTTCAAGGTCCGGCGCTTCAACTATTTCGATTACAACAACCGCCCTGTCGGCAAGAAGAAGATCCTCGGCCTGTTCGAGGTGAATCAGGAGTATCTCGGCCCGCTGACCGAGAAGGGCACGCCGGATACAATCAAGCTGCAGAAGAACCCGAACGTCACCGTGCGTATGCGCGGCGTGATGGAGAAGTGCACGTTCTGCGTGCAGCGCATTCAGGAGGCGAAGATCAGTGCCCAGGCGAAGGCCGGTGAGTCGCCGAACAAGCGCATTCCGCGCGATTCATTTACGTCCGCGTGCGCGCAGGCTTGCCCGACCGAAGCGATCGTCTTCGGCGACATCGCCGATCCGGAGAGCCGCGTCTCGAAGATCAAGGCGCAGGACCGCAACTACCGTCTGCTCGAATACTTGAACGTGAGAACGCGAACCAGCTATCTGGCGCGCATCCGAAACCCCAACCCCAAGATGCCCGACGCGCACCGCATCGGCATCGCGAGTCCAGGGAGCGGCGCGCACCACGAGGATCATGGTGAGCACGACATGGAGCAGCACAATCCTGGCAAGTTGAACCCGGGAGGACATCCGTAATGGGATTCGCGATTGCTGCAGGCACCGCTGTGTCCTCACTGGACGCCATTGCCACGACGTGCGGTCATCCTGAGGCGGCGAAGCGCGCCGAAGGACCTCACGCAGGACATTCTGACTTTGCGAATCATATCGCCTGCCCCAAGCACCCTGCGCGAGGTCCTTCGCCGTCTGCGCGGCTCAGGATGACGGCGCGTTTTGTCTCATGAACGGTTCTACCACGAGCACAGTTCCTGACGTGATCGCGGCGGAAGCTTCCGCTTCCGTGGAGCGGAAGCTCGCGCGTGTGCCGTTGGTGCTGAGCAACCGCAACTTCTCCTGGATCACAGAGCGGATCGCCGGCGTGAACGAAGGGGCGGCGCCACGCTGGTGGTGGGTGACTTTCTCGATCAGTTCGCTGGTTGCCGCCATCGGGCTGTTCTGCCTCGGATATCAGATTTCGACGGGCGTCGGCGTGTGGGGATTGAACCACCCCGTCGGCTGGGCGTGGGACATCACCAATTTCGTGTTCTGGATCGGTATCGGCCACGCGGGTACGCTGATCTCTGCAATCTTGTTCCTCCTGCGCCAGAAGTGGCGCACGTCGATCAACCGAGCCGCGGAAGCGATGACGCTCTTCGCAGTGATCTGCGCCGCGATCTTCCCAGGCGTGCACGTCGGCCGCGTTTGGATGGCGTGGTTCCTCGCGCCCGTGCCGAACAACTACGGCATCTGGCCGAACTTCCGCAGTCCCCTGCTCTGGGACGTCTTCGCGGTCTCGACTTACTTCTCCGTCTCAGTGCTGTTCTGGTACACCGGCCTTATCCCGGATCTCGGTACGCTGCGCGACCGCGCAAAAGGCAAGCTGCAGAAGCTCCTCTACGGCATCTTCGCGCTCGGCTGGCGCGGATCGAACCGCAACTGGCGCCATTATGAAATGGCGTATCTGCTCCTCGCCGGTCTCTCGACTCCGCTCGTGCTCTCAGTGCACAGCGTCGTGTCATTCGACTTCGCGACGTCGGTCATTCCGTCGTGGCACACCACGATCTTCCCGCCCTACTTCGTTGCGGGCGCCATCTTCGGCGGATTCGCGATGGTGCTCACGCTGCTCATCCCGGCGCGCGCCATTTACAAGCTGCACGACATCATCACGCCGGGACACGTCGACAAGATGGCGAAGATCATCCTGCTGACCGGCACGATCGTCAGCTACGCCTACGCGATGGAGTTCTTCATCGCCTGGTATAGCGGCAACCAGTTCGAGCGTTACTCCTTCTACAACCGCATCTTCGGTCCCTACTGGTGGTACTGGTGGGTCGGCATGCTGTTCTGCAACTTCGTGGCGCCGCAGCTCTTCTGGTTCAAGCGCTTCCGCTTTAACATCTACATCGTCTACTTCGTCTGCATGTGCGTGAACGCCGGCATGTGGTTCGAGCGGTTCATCATCATCGTCGGCGGCATCCATCGCGACTTCTTGCCGTCATCATGGGGAATGTTCCACGCCACGTGGGTGGATATCTGGACCTTCATCGGGACGTTCGGCATCTTCATGTCGCTCTTCCTACTGTTCATCCGCTGGTTGCCGATGATCGCGATGTCGGAAGTGAAGATCGTCTTGCCGGAAGCTGATCCGCATCACCACGCGACGCCGGAGGGGCATCACCCCGTCGCGGCTGGGGGAATGGAGCGCACGCAATGATCTCGCACGCTTACGCTTCAGACCGCGCTGTCGCAGCGATCAGTTGGACGTTGAACGTTGAACGTTGGACGTTGGACGTTTCTGATTCCGAAGCAGGGGAAACGTTCAACGTTCAACGTCCAACATCCAACGTTTCAATGGCGGAGGGTTCGACGCGATGAGGACGCCATCCGGAAACAAAGTCTACGGAATGGCGGCGGAATATCCTTCGGCCGCTGCGCTCTACGAAGCCGCCAAGCGCGTCCGCGATGCGGGTTTCAAACGCTGGGACGTGCACTCGCCATTCCCGATCCACGGAATGGACGACGCGATGGGGCTCGGCAAGTCATGGCTGAGCGCGCCAGTCTTGATCGGCGGCATCGTTGGCTTTTTCACCGCGATCACGCTGACGTTCGGGCCGTCGTGGTTCATCTATCCACTTGTCGTGCATGGCAAGCCATACGACTGGCGGACGGTCCCAGCGTTCTTCCCGATCATGTTCGAGCTGACGGTGCTCTTCGCGGCGTTCACCTGCTTCTTCTCGATGCTGATCATGAACGGCCTGCCGCGCTGGCATCATCCCGTGTTCAACTGGAACCGGTTCAGCCGTGTGACGAACGACGCATTTTTCCTGGTGATCGAAGCGCGTGATCCGCGTTTTACGGAATCGGAAGCCCGGCAACTACTCGAGGAAACCGGTGGGCAGCACCTCACGGTGATTCACGAAGACTGATATGCTCCGCGCTTTCTTCCTCATCTTCTTCCTCATTGGCGTCGCCGTGGTGTCGGTGCTCGGCTTTCGCGGCCAACGCACGACGAATCCGCCGATCATGATTTTCCCGGACATGGACTATCAGCCGAAGGTGCGCCCGCAGGCGCCGCTCGGCTTCTTCACGGACGGCCGCGGCATGCGTCCGCCGGTCCGCGGAACGGTGCCTATCGGCTACGAGTTGCCGAACCCGCAGGCCGCTTCGAGCCCGGGCGCTCCGCTTACGCCGAACCCTGCCGGGGAGCAGGACCGCCTCGCGTTCAGCGTTGGCTCCGATTACCAGAACACCGGCAAAATGAGCGCGACCTGGGGTACGGGCATTCCGCTACCAGTCAACGCCGAGCTGATGCAGCGCGGCGAGCAGCGCTTCAACATCAACTGCGCGATCTGCCACGGACCGACCGCGGCCGGCAACGGCATCGTGAAACAGTACGGCATGGCCACGATCATTTCGCTGCTCGATGAGCGCATCCGCAACATGTCGGACGGCGAGATTTTCAACACCATCACACACGGCAAGAACACGATGTTCGGCTACGGGCACAACGTGACCGTGAACGATCGTTGGGCAATCATCGCCTACCTGCGCGCCTTGCAGCGCAGCCAGAACGCCACGCCGGCTGACGTGCCGCCGGAAGCACGCATCGAATTGGAGAAGCAATGAGCGATCGGTCCCATGTGATGCCAACGCCAGAAGGCGAATATTTCGAGACCAGCCGGTTCGCTGGGCTCTCGATGATCGCTGGCGTGGTCGCAGCGATCGCGCTCGTGCTTTGCGTGGTTGGCGCGCTCGTGAACCCCCAGCAGTTTGCCTACTCGTGGCTTTTCGGGTTCGGGGTTTTCTTCGCGATCTGTGCCGGTTGTTTCTTTTGGATCATCGTGCACCACGCGGTTGATGCGGAATGGTCGGTGGTCGTGCGGCGGCAGCTCGAGAATATCGCGTCGCTCTTCCCGCTGTTCCTCTTGTTCTTTATCCCGATCGTCCTGCTGCGCCATCATCTCTACGAGTGGCTGGTCATCCCGAAGGGGACGGATCATCTGCTCGATTCGAAGCGCGCTTATCTGAACCTGCCGTTCTTCATCGTGCGGGCGCTGATCATCCTCACCTTCTTCAGCGTCATGGCGTATCTGTTCCGCCGCATTTCCGTCGCCCAGGATCGCGACGGCAATCCCGCGCACACGCTGCGCATGCGGAAACTGGCGATCGCCAGCCTGCCGCTCTTCGGGTTCTCGCTCACCTTCGGCGCGGTCGATTGGTTCATGAGCCTGAACTACATCTGGTTCTCGACGATGTGGGGCGTCTACATCTTCGCCGGTGCCGCCGGCAGTTCGATGTCGCTGCTCATCCTGATCATCACCTGGTTGCGAAACTCGGGTTATTTGAAGGATGTCGTCTCGATCGAGCATTACCACACGATGGGTAAGTGGCTGCTCGCCTTCACCGTTTTCTGGGCCTACATCGGCTTCAGTCAGTACATGCTGATCTGGTACGCGAACATTCCGGAAGAGACCGAGTACTTCATCCTGCGAAACGTCGAATCGTGGAACTTGATGAGCTTGCTGCTCGTCTTCGGCCGCTTCTTCTTCCCGTTCGGGTTGCTGCTGCTGCGCTCCACCAAGAAGAAGGTGAAGACCCTCTGCATCCTCGCCGGCTGGATCATCTTCATGGAGCTGGTCGACATCTACGTCATCATCCTGCCGGAGCTGCATCGCAGCGGCATGCACCTGAGCATCTGGGATTTCTTCCCGGTGATCGGGATCGGCGCGACGCTGCTGTTCTTCTACCTGCGCCTCGTCGGCAAGACCTCACTCTTCCCCACGCGTGACCCGCGCCTGATGGAGTCGCTGCGTTTCCAGAATTAGCCGTGGCTACCAACGAACCAAACATCAGCTTCGAGCAGCCGCGTTCCACGATTGGCACGTGGATCGGCATTGTGCTGCTCTTCGCGATCTTCGGCGTGTTCGTCTGGGTCGTAATGGGCGCGATGCCACGCGGCGACAACTACGAGCAGAAGCGCTCGCAGGCGCGTCTTGAGAAACTGAAGACCGCGCGCGAGGAATACGCGAAGGCGTCCGAAGGCTACGGCTGGGTGGACAAGGAAAAGGGTGTTGCTCGCATTCCTGTTCAGCGCGCGAAAGAAGTAGCGCTGACCGAGCTCGCGCAACGCAAGCCGATGCCTGCGAACCCGATCGATCCAGCTGCGGGCGACAAGGTCGGCCAGCAGGCGACCGCACCGATGGCTCCTTCGCCCGGGCCTGTCGCCACTCCGGCGGCTGAAACGACACCGAAGGCGACCGCCATCACCGGAAAAGACTCTGAGAACCGCGGGCAACCCGCCGCTGCCAACAATCCCCCTGACGCTGCACCCGGCACTCAGCCCGGAGCGAACGCTACACCCGCCGCCTCGCCACCAGGTGGATCGAGCGAAGCGCGGCCCGGTACCGGTGATCCGGGTCCGACACCTGTGCAGCAAGCGCCTGGGCCTAATCTCCCAGTACGCGGAAAAGATCCAGTTCCACCGGCGAGCCCTGCGCCACCTCAGCAGCCATGACGCTGGCCAAACTTTTCGCGAAGATGAAGCTTTCCCAGAAAGACGCCGAGGTGATTTTCGACCGGGACGAACCGGTCGGTAAATCGACGGATCTCGTGATGCCATGGCGTCCTCTGTTCCGCCGTCGGAAAGCGAACGCATCGCCGAAGCGAACCTCGCAAACCCACTCTCTCCAATCATGACGCCCGCCGAGATACCGCTAAAGGCGCCGAGCGCAGCTCCCGTCGCAACATCTGCGACAGAGGTGACGCGGAGCGACGTAGAGCAAGTCGAGCGCGCGTTGATCGATGCGTCCACGCGCGTGCCGGTGCTGATGTTTTACACCTCGGCCGTCGCGTGGCTGGTCATCGGCACGATTCTCGCCGCCTACACGTCGTTCAAGATGCACATGCCGGACTTGTTCGGCGATGTGGCGTTCCTCACGTGGGGTCGGGTACGCCCGGCGCACATGAACTCGATGATCTACGGCTGGGCGTCGATGGCGGGCATCGGCACGGCGATCTGGCTGATGGCACGGCTTTGTCGCACGACGTTGCGCCGCCCATTGCTGCTCGTGGCAGGCGCCGCGTTCTGGAACGTCGGCGTGCTTGTTGGGCTCGGCGGGATTCTTGCGGGTCATAGCACTGGTCATCAGTGGCTCGAGTTCCCTCCTTACGCTGCAATCATCCTTTTTGTCGCCTACACGCTCGTCGTGTCGTGGGCGGTGCTGATGTTCCAGCATCGACGCGAAGGCCACATCTACATCACACAGTGGTACCTGATCGGCGCGTTCCTCTGGTTCCCGTGGCTCTACGGCGCGGCGCAAATCATGATGTGGGTCACGCCGCTTCAAGGTGTGATGCAGGCTGCCATGGCGTGGTGGTACGCGAACAACATCATGTTCCTGTGGCTCGGCTCGATCGCGCTCGGCACCGCGTACTACATGATCCCGAAGGTGATCGGGCGCCCGGTCTATAGCTACCACCTCGCGGCGATCGGCTTCTGGACTTACGCGCTCTTCTCAAGCTGGACGGGAATGCAGCGACTGGTCGACGGGCCGTTCCCCGCGTGGATGGTCACCGCCAGCATCGCAGCGTCAATCCTCACGATCATTCCTGTCGCGACGGTCGGGCTGAACCACCACATGACGATGCGGGGCAACTTCGGACTCATGCGCTACAGCCCGACGCTGCGCTTCACGATCTTCGGCGCGATCGCTTACACGGTATTCAGCGCCCTCGGCATCCTGCTCTCGCTGCGATCGGTGGCGAGCTACACGCAATTCACGCAAGCGAGCGTCGCGTATACGCACCTCGGCACCTACGCCTTCTTCACGATGACGATGTTCGGCGCCATGTATTACATCGTGCCGCGTCTGGTCGGCCGCGAATGGCGTAATGCCGGGCTGATTAAGCTGCATTTCTGGAGCTCGGCCTATGGCGTCGGTCTGATGGTGCTGATGCTGTTTGTCGGCGGCGTAATGCAAGGGCAAGACCTGAACAACACAGCCCTGCCATTCACTGAAAGCACACAAACGATCCTGGCTTACCTGCGCGGACGCAGCCTCTCTGGCATGCTGCTCATGATCGCGCATCTGATCTTCGCATTTCACTTTGGGATGATGCTGTTTGGCCTTGGGCGCACAGCTACGGTTCCAACGTTCCTGAACCCGCAGCAAGATGAGGCGGCGCAGAAGAGCTTATGAAGGGTGTAGCTCCACTTTTTATCGGGATCTTCGGCACGTTCGCGTTTTCGTGGGCGGGTCTGGTGGCGATTCCGAACGCGCAGATCGGTCATCTCGATCCGCAGATGGACGAGGAAGGAAACGACGCATATCCAGCACCGGAGTCCGGCATGGTGGAACGCGGCCGACGCATCTACGCGGCAAACGGCTGCGTCTACTGTCACAGTCAGCAGGTGCGGCCGGCGTATGCAGGCACGGACATCGATCGCAAGTGGGGTACTCGCCGGAGCGCCCCGCGTGATTACATTTTTGAGCGCCCAGCAATGCTCGGCCGGATGCGCATGGGTCCTGATCTCGCGAACGTGGGCAAGCGCGCGCCGGTCGACGACGAGAATGCGCCGCCGCCAGGAAGCACGCAGCCGACTACCGCCGCGCAACCACCGCCAGCTCCTGCCGGAGGAACGACTGCGCCGGGTTCCGCCACCGCTGCTGAGCAGCCTGCTCCGGGTGGATCTCCAGCAGCGCCGCCCGTGCCCGCAGCAGGTCAGGCATCGCCCGCTCCTGTGACGACAGCGCCAACCGCGAACGTTGCAGCCGCACCGACCACTACGGCGATCACTGGTGAAGGCGGTCAGAACGAGCCGCTGCAATACTCTGCCGGCTGGCACCATCGCCACCTCTACAATCCGCGCAGCATCACTGCCGATTCGACCATGCCGTCGTTCCGCTTCCTCTACGAGAAACGGCGTGTCACCGGCGAGCCGTCCGCGGAGGCGGTGAAGATCAGCGGACCAGGCGCACCGGAAGCAGGCTGGGAAATCGTGCCGACCTACGATGCGAAGTGCCTCGTTGCTTATCTGATGTCGCTCGATCAATCACACGATCTGAAGGAAGTGAAATCAGCGACGCCTCCATCTCCGCCCGCCCCAGGAAACGCTGTGAAATGAACGAACACACGCCTCATCCTGAACGCCGTGTCCGGCAGGGAATGGACTACGGCGAAACCGAAGACGTGCAGCAGGTGCACGCCGCGATCCAGCGCGAGAAAACCGAGCCGCGTGTTGGGCTCGAGCCGCTCTCGATTTGGCTGATCGGCATCTACGGGCTCGCGATTTTCTTCGGTGGCGCGTACCTCGGCCGCTTCTCGGGCAGCTTTCAAGCCGACGGATTGGATCCGCAGGCGGATATGGCGGCTGCTGTCAAAGGTGCGGGGGCAGGCGGCCCGACGGTGGTGGCGGAACTTGGACCTGTCGAGCGTGGCAAGAAAGTCTACTCTGCGAACTGCGCAACCTGTCACCAGGCGAATGGCGAGGGTGTGGCTGGGCAATATCCGCCGCTCGCCCAGTCCGAATGGGTGCTCGGCAGCACGAAGCGTCTCGGCATGATTCTGCTGAAAGGTGCCGAAGGTCCGATGACGGTGAAAGGCGCACAGTACGGGTCTGCGGTGATGCAGCCGTGGGAGAAGACGCTTAACGATCAGAAGATCGCCGACGTGCTCACCTACATCCGGCAAGAGTGGGGGAACAAGGCTGGATCGGTCGCGCCTGAAGGTATCGCGGCGTTGCGCAAGGAGATCGCCGGTCGCACAGCTTCGTATCGGGAACCGGACTTGAAGGCCGTCCCTGACGACGCAGGGTTGCCGGGTGACAATCAGCCGCCCGCTGCGGCTGGTGGCGCGCCGCCTCCTGCTGCGGCTCCGTAGTTGCTAAAGCCTGCGCCCAACACGCCGGCGTTTGTCGCCGTCTCGCTAAGGTCCTTGTGCTTGGCCCTTGTAGGCACGGACGCGCGTTGTCTGACCCGCATTTTGGCCGCTGTTCCCGCCGCGTTCGAAAGCGCCAGAATACTGGCGCACTCCAAGACGCTGCCGCGACTGCTGTGGATCTCCCGCACGCGCTTGCGTTTTGGAGTGCGGCGGTATTCCGCCGCTTTCCGGACCGGCGCGGCATTCTCCTGATATTCTGCTCATTGCTAGGATCGGCTGAGCGAGGCAGAGCGACGGAGCGCGACACTACCGTAACCAACACCGAGACGAGCATCGTCTCCGCGCGCTGCGATCCTCGTGCGCATGCTCCAGTACAAAGACTTGGACGATCCCCGCGTGCGCGAGGTGATCATCATCGGCGGCGGCGTGGCGGGTTTGTCGGCCGCGATCTACCTGGGTCGTGCGCAACGTGACACGCTTGTGATCAGCTCCGGCCGCTCCATGGCGCATTGGGAGCCGATCGTCGGCAATTACCTCGGCTTTTCCGATGGCATCTCTGGTGACGAGCTTGTGCGGCAGGGCCGGCTTCAAGCTGAACGCCACGACGTCCACTTCGCCGACGATCGCGTCGAGGAGCTGCGCGCCTATGGAACGGAGTTCGTCGTGCGCGGCAGAAAGAGCACTTACCACGCAAAGCGGATCCTGTTGGCGACCGGCATCTTCCATCTACCACCTGAGATTCGCGGCGTGAGTGAATGCCTCGGGCACAGCATGTTCTTCTGTAAGGATTGCGACGGGATCCGGGTGCGCGAAAAGCGAATCGCGATCTGCGGCGCGAACGACGAGGCGGTGGAATATGCGCTCGGCATGCTGCTGTATTCGCCCTGCGTGATGATCGCTACCAACGGGGAGAAGCCGCACTGGAGCGAGCAGCACGCGCGTTGGATCGAGGAGTACGAAATCCCCGTGCATCTTGGCCGGATTCACGATGTGGAGCACGAAGAGCGGCAGGTGCTCGGCTTGCATTTTGAGGACGGCCAGGAGGTGAAGATCGACAACATCTTCACCACGCGAGGCGACATCTTCCACACCGGCCTCGCGGAGCAACTCGGCGCCGAGTTGGACGAGGAAGGCCAGATCAAAGTGGACGCGAAGATGCGTACCTCCGTGCCGAACGTGTACGCCGCCGGCTGCGTCACGCCCGCCAATTGCCAGATGATCATCGCCGCAGGGCAGGGAGCCACGGCGGGTCAGGCGATCAATCGCGACCTCTTTGAAGAAGGGCTACAAACGCACACGTTGCGTCGCTTCCGCGCAATCCAATTGCTCGAAGAAGAGACGGTTCCCGAAGGGGTTTAGCGCACCGCTGTTCGCGATGTCCGAAAAATCACATCAACACCGCCGCGAAGTGCAAAATGCTGCTTTCATCTTGAAATCGATGCGGTGATATTGGCGCTCGATTTTCCAAAATATGGATCCTTCCGCTGACCCTACGCTGCACGCTCCAGCCGCTCACGATCCGCACCACGACGATCACGGGCACGATCACCACGAGCTCGGGTTTTGGCAAAAATACGTCTTCTCGACCGATCACAAGGTGATCGGAATCCAGTATCTGATCACCGGGCTGATCTTCCTCCTGCTCGGCTTCATGTTGATGATGCTGATGCGCTGGCAGCTGGCGTATCCCGGCAAGTCACTCCCGGTGATTGGCAACGCGCTGGGCGCGCTTTTCGGCCCGGGCAGCATGCCGGAAGGCCGGATGACGCCGGATTTTTACAATTCGTTAGGCGCGATGCACGGCACGATCATGATTTTCCTCGGCGTCGTGCCGGTGGCGTTCGCCGCCTTCGGCAATTTCGTTGTGCCGCTGCAGATCGGCGCGCCGGACATGACGTTCCCGAAGATCAACATGGCCAGCTACTGGTCGTTCTTCGTCGGTGGCGTGATCATGCTCGTGAGCTTCTTCGTGCCAGGTGGCGCAGCGAAGGGTGGCTGGACTTCGTATACGCCGCTCTCGGTCATCACCGACAAAGGCCCGCAGTATGACTGGTTCTGGAACGGGCAGAATCTCTGGCTCATCGGGTTCATATTCCTGATCACTTCATCGCTGCTCGGAGCGGTGAATTTCGTGACCACTGTCATCCAGTTGCGCGCCAAAGGCCTGACCTGGATGCGCCTGCCGTTCTTCGTTTGGACGCAGTTCATCACCGCGTTCATCCTGTTGCTCGCCTTCCCTCCGCTCGAAGCAGCAGCGGTGATGCAGCTGATGGATCGCCTCGCCTCGACGAGCTTCTTCATGCCGACGGGGCTGGTTGTTAATGGTGCGCCGTTAAACATCAGCGGCGGCGGCAGCTCACTGCTGTGGCAGCACCTTTTCTGGTTCCTCGGCCACCCCGAGGTTTACGTGCTGATTCTGCCGGCGATGGGCATCGTGGGTGAGATCATCGCGAACAACACCCGCAAGCCGCTGTGGGGCTATAAGTCGCTCGTCTTCGCCGCGCTGGTCCTCTCGTTTCTGTCGTTCATCGTGTGGGCTCACCACATGTGGCTCACAGGAATGGGCACGGTCGTGAGCGCGTTCTTCCAGACGACAACGCTCATCATCTCGATCCCATCGGTCATCATCCTGAGCGCGTTCTTCATCTCGCTCTGGGGCGGCTCAATCCGTTTCAACACGCCGATGCTCTTCTCGACGGCGTTCCTCCCGATGTTCGGCATCGGCGGTCTCACTGGCATTCCGCTCGCGTTCAACTCGGCTGACCTTTACCTGCACGACACGTACTACGTGATTGCGCATTTCCACTACATCGTGGCGCCGGGGACGATCTTCGCGCTCTTTGCGGGCGTCTACTTCTGGTTCCCGAAAGCGACGGGACGAAAGATGAGCGAGTTCTGGGGGAAGGTGCATTTCTGGCCATCTCTCATCTGCATGAACGTGATCTTCCTGCCGATGTTCCTGCAGGGAATGCTGAGCATGCACCGCCGCTGGTACGATGGCGGACAGGGCTGGGCGGTCTCGAACGAGCGCGTCTGGGGTCTGACCGGTTTCGAGTGGAACGTGCCGATCTCCATCGCGGCGTGG
>CADCTA010000048.1:0-36256 GCA_902805675.1 uncultured Chthoniobacterales bacterium
AACGAACCGCTGGTGGATCAGGAGCGACACGAACGAGCTCGCCCGGATCGAGATGGTACCATGTTCCGCTGCCCGCACCGCGCTCTCCAACATGTCGTTGCGCTTCAGCCGCGGGACGTTCATCGGGTGCATCGATCCATCCACCCACTCAACCTTGCTCGCGAGCAAGTCGGGGCGACTCTCAGCGGGAAAGCGATCGCGGGCGGCAAATAGCTCCTCGAGCGCAGTCGGGCGCGCGATCGTGTCGTCGTCGAGGAGCCACAGCCATGTCGCCGGAGTTTCTGCTGCGCGGCGAACGCCTTCGTGAAAGCCACCGGCGCCGCCGATGTTATTCGGCAAGCGGATGTGGCTGACGCCGGGTCTTGCGAGATATCCGCCGGCCGCGAGGAACTCCGGAGTTCCGTCTGTCGACGCGTTGTCGACCACCAGAATGGTATCCACGCGGCGCGTCTGACTCAGCAGCGCGTCCAGGCACTCGGCGAGGAGCGCTTTGCGATTGTAGGTGACCACTACTGCGCAAACGCTCTGATCCTCAGTGTTCATACCTCAACGCTCGCTCCGAAAAGCGGGAAACGGGAACAGCGACACTGCGGCGAACGGCATGCGGCGCAAGGTTGGGGCCGGTCGTTGACTTTGCAACTTGCCGGTGCCAATGAGTCGCAGATGACGGCGCTCGTCAAAACCGTGATCGTAGCGACCATCGGGCTCCTCTTCGCCGTGGTCCTCGGCATGCAGATCGGCGAGAGCTCGCTCGCTTTGCCGCTCGGCCTGGTGGCCGTCGCCGTGCTCACATTCGTTTATCTCGCGTTCTTCCGCACAATCCGGATCGAGGCGATCGTGCTCGCGTTGCTGATCTTCGGCTACATCGTCGGCAATCGCGGTTTCGCGAACATCAGCCTCACCGCGGGCTCGCCTGTCTTCTTCGGCGAGGTGGGAATGGTCTTCTGCCTTGCCTTGTTCGGGGCGCGCTTCGCCCTCGCGCGAGAAGCGCCCTTCCGGAAGACGCACCTCGCGGTCGCAATTCTGGTCTTCCTCGTGCTGGGCGGCATCCGCCTCTATGGCGACGCGGTGCTGCGGGTGAGCGGTGCCAGCAAGATGACTGCAATCCGCGACTCCGCGACGGTGTACTACGCCGTCTTCTTTTTCATCGCCTATAAGATCGGTGAGAACCAGCGGGCGCGGCAGTTTGTCGAGCGTTGGATGATGATCGGCTTCCTCGCGCTGATTCCGATCGTCGCGATCCAGATGTTCAGCGGAGTGTTGCAGCGGTTCACGATCCGCGGAACACCGCTGATCATGCATAAAAACGATCTGCTGTGTACCTACATGGGGATCGCCGCCTTCTACTATTACCTGCGGCCGAACAGCGGCTGGACGCGCACTGCTTGCAAGATTCTGTCCGTGTTGTTTCTCGGCGGGATGCTGCTGCTACTCGCGCGCGCGGCTTTCTTTGGTTTCGCATGCGCTGCTCTGCTACTCGTTGTCGCGCGGCAGCCAAAGTTCCTGCTCTATCAAGCTGCGGTCGGGTGCCTCGCCTTGATCGCGGTGCTGCTCTTCCAAGCGTCGGGCGTTGGTGGTCAATCGGGCTTCCTCGTCGACCTCACCGATAAAGTAGCGTCCATGACTGACGTCTCCGGCAGCGGGCGTTATCGCAGCCAATGGGGAGAGGTGTCGGCCGCGAATAACCAGTTCCGGATTGTCTGGTGGCAGTCCGTCTTTAACGACACTCTCGAGAAGGGGCCTTGGTTCGGGCTGGGCTTCGGCTATGATTTGGCCGGCACGTTTATTCGCGAGTACTACGGAAATCGCATGGCAGATTTCACCGCCCGAAGCCCGCACAGCATCGTGGTGACAGTTTTCGGGCGAATGGGGATCATTGGGCTTCTGTCGTTCCTCGCGGTGCTTGTGCTGATTGCACGCGAGGCCTTTTACGCAGCTCGACGGGTCGCCCATCGGCGCGAGGAGCCGGCGTCCCTCGCGCACTGGTGCGCGGTGGTGAATCTTCTCGGCAGCGCAATGTTCGGTGTGGTGCTGGAAGGCCCGATGGGAGGTATTCTGTTCTGGAGTTTCCTCGGACTCGCAGCCAGCCAGGCGCGCTCGCTGGCCGAGCGACCCGCTGCAGCGCGACCTCCCGCCCCCGCCCGACCACCGCAACGACGCCTTCCGGAGCCAGCGCTCGCGGGCTAGCGCTGCCCTGCCTCGTCTTCCAGCGATTCGATCGCCGCGCGCATTCCTCGCAGGAACGCGTCCCGGCTGAATAGCTGCTCAAACCTGCTGCGACTCTGCAATGCGGTATCGGCGCTCATGCTGGCGAGCAACGCGCGCGACAGAGCGACAGGATCCTGGATTGGGACCGTCTCAACTGCGTTCGGCAGCATCTCCGGGATGGCTCTCCATCGCGTAGCAGTAACGGAGAGGCCAAACGCCATTGCCTCCACGATGCTGACCGGCTGCCCCTCAGCTGGGTAGTAGCTCGGAAAACAGAGACAGTCGGCGTCGCGCAGCAGCTGCGTCTTTGTCTCACCCGCGACGAAGCCTTGATAATGAATCGTACTCGTGTGTGCCGCTGCGGCCTCCTCGAATTCGCGGCGTTCGGCCGCGTCGACGAACGCGCCCGCAACAAGCAAGTCCATCCGCAGCTGCGGCGCGGTCTGCTGCAGCTCGCGATTCGCCGCAATCACTGCTTCGATGGCATCGAACAGACCTTTATCTCGCGTGCAGTTTGCCAGGAACAACACCCGGTAAACCAGTGTCTCACCGACCTGCGATGCAGCCGAGTCCAGGACGCGGCGGCGTTCGGCGAGACGCGAGCGGCGCTGGGGCAGCAGCGTCTCTGCGAACGTCGGACACGGATCGGAGATCCCGTTCGGCAAAACGGCGAGACGCCTCGGCTGGAGCCGGGCAGCATCGGCGGCGAGGGCTTCGGCGAGTACCACCGAGAGTTCCACCTGACCAGCAAGTTTCTGCGTGATCCATCGTTCCCATCCGGACGCATCATGCTCGAGCCACGCCCCGAGACCGCTGGCATGCCAGTGAAAGATCACGCGCGGGAAGAACGGCCGGCACAGCGCGAGCACGATCCAATCGCGGTAGATTGCACCGCGCTTCGGCGGCGCCGGCACGTAGTAGAACGTGCGCACCCCGTACTGAAACCGGCACCACACAGCTTCGGCGCAGTATCGGACCAGCCGCCACAACTTGCGCGGCCCGACAGAGCCGACCGCCTGGAGCGAATCCGAAAGGCGTGCGTTCACGTGGTAGCAATGCACATCCTCAGCCGTCGCCGGCTGCGTGACGTCGCGACCGCGCCGCCGATCGCCGCCCAGTCCTCGAAGAAGGACGTCGACCATGTAGCTCTGCCCGTGAAGCGGCGGAGGTGTATGAGCGAAGATCAGCAATTTCATCGCGTTATCGCACCAGCTCTATGAAACTTCGGCTCGATGGCGAAAGTATTGACACTGCTCCTGTCGCACCAGCCGGAGCGTGAATTGCGCCCTGTGCTCATGCTGTGGCAGCAGCTCGCCGGTGATGACAGCATCCTGCTCGCGTATGGCGGCACGGAGGCGGCATTCGGCGGGATTGCCTGGCCGCATAAAATGTTCATCGCTGACCCGCGGCTTCGCACTCGCGATCACCAAAGGGAGCGGCAGAGCTGCACGGCAGTGCTGCATGCGGCGCATCAATGGTTAAACCGGCACGCGGAATTCGACTTCGTCTACTTCACCGAGTTCGATCACCTCCCGCTTGTCATCGACTTGTACGAGCGCATGACTGCGCGCCTCCGGGATGAACGGGCTGATGTGCTCGCCTTTCACTTGCAGCGGATCGATGGAACGAGTCACCCACACTATTTGTATCACGCGGCCGATCCCGCGTTTCACAAATTTCTAAGCGAGGTGACGAGGCGCAGCGATCCAGCTGTGGTTCTCTCAATGTTGGGCACGGGATCGTTCTGGACGCGGGAAGCGTTTCAGGCGGTGGGTGCGCGCGCCGAGCCCTTCCCCATGTACAGCGAAGTCTACGTGCCCACCCTTGCGCACCATCTCGGGTTCCGGCTGCGAGACTTCGCCGAACAAGGCGAATTTGTCCGCGCGACAGGTGAGTTCGGCGGCGAGATCTCGGCGGCGCGGGAGCGCGGAGGCTGGACGCTGCATCCTGTGAAGAATCTGCCCGCAGACGTCGGCCTACTCCAATGAACCGAAAGGCTTTGCGCAGAGTTGCACGCGACGCCGTCGTGCGGCTGGCGCGAACGATCGGCATGCAGATTCGCGACCCCGCTTCTGGTGAAACGCTCGGGCGCGCGTTCGTGATTCCGTGGCGCGGCAAACTCCATATCGTGGGCCTCGATCGACCTGTGCGAGCAGTCTTCCTTCCTCAGAAACGGCTGACCTATTGGAAACAGGAGCTCGGCTTCACCACCCATCCGCCACTCGATTTCCCGAACGAGGGCTCGAGCGCTCGAGCGTCGGAGACGCGCAAGGACCGAAGCTCCGGCCCATCGGATCAGCGTTGAGCGAGGAGCAATTGCCGGCCGTCGGGCCGCTGCAGCTTCGGCGCGAGCTCGGCGATGAATTTCTCTACAATCGCCGTCGCCTGCTCTTCCGTGCGCTCGGGCCGCATCCAGCCTTTGGTAATGTTTGCGGCCACCGTGACGTAGGCCCAGCGCTGGCTGTAGCCGTGCAGAATGCGATCGCGCAGATCGATCCCGGTCCGTTCAAGGTGCGACGGCGTCATGTCTTTGTAACCGATGAACCAGTAGTAGTTCAGGTTGTGCAGGAGCGGGCGCGAGCCGTTCGGCTGTTCGATTGCACGAACGTTGCGCAGGCGCGTGAGCTCGAGTCCGCTGCCGCCGTTGACCGGCACGGACCGCTTTTCGGTGCTCTGCAGGCTCCAGCCCTGCGCAGGCAGGCACCGCTCGGGGCGGTGGATGCTGTTTGTCATGTCGTCTCCGGACATGACGATGGAGACGTAGATCTGATCGCCTGCCGGGCTGGTGTAGATCTTGCGCGCGAACTCGGTGTCTTTCGCGAGCACCTCGCGCTCGCGCGCGGTGACCTCTGCGTCATCGGCGATCCAGCCGTCCACGAAGTTCGGCAACGTCATCGCGATACCGGCCGGGCTGCTCTTCGTCTGCTCCGGCAGCAGGAAGATCGTGATAAACGCGACGAGCAGGACGAGCTGCACGGCGATGAGTCGCCTAGTAATCATAGGAAACCTTCTCGCGCGCGACGGTCGCCTCCTTCAGACGAGTTGGCTTGAAGTTCAGGAGCTTGCTGAAGAGAAGCATCGCGCCGATCGCAAACGGAAACGACAGGTAACCTGAGATCGTGTGGTACGGACCACCAGCGAGGTCCTGTCCGAACCATCGCGCGACCACGAAGATCGAGACGAGCCGGCCGGCGTTGCCGACGATGGCGAAGAAAACGGCGGCCGCGAAAATGAGCAGCTGTTTCCAAAGGCGGTCTTGCGTCAGGTGGCCAAAGATGGCGGCCAGCATCATGATCGCCATGAGCGAACGAATCCCGCTGCAACCTTCATCGACCTCGAATCTAAACGTGTTGTCCGCAGCCGACACCACCGTGCCGATCGCGTGGACCTTGATGCCGATGAGATTGCAGATCGCGCTCGCCACGCCGGTCTCGAGGAACTGCAGCTTTGCGGTGGCGTGCGCGATGAAATTCAACGGCACCGCAAAGAGCAGGAAGAAAATCGGGAAGAGGAGGATACGCGCGACATTCCTGCCCCAGACGTAAAGCACGATGCCGAAGATCAGGAACGGCAGCGAAGTCAGTGTAAGCCGGGCCTGGAGCGTGCGCGCGCCGGCAAAAAACAGGAACAGGCCGAACGCGATGAAGAGCCATCCCCATTTCGAGGAGCCGAGCTCAGCCTTCTTCAGCTTGTCGCGCGCATTCCAGACGAGGAAAGCGACGATCAGCGGGATGAGCTTTGCGTGCTCGTAATTCGTCTCGGGATTCCAGGCCTGCCACGCCCAGACGAGCGTCGACAGCTGCCCGTTTGTGAACAGCGGCAGGAAGCCGAAGAAGTACACAAACGTCGCGGCGATCGCCGCGAGCAGAAACGCAGCGGCCGGCTCGCGCTTGATCCAGTCGACGACGAGATCGGACCACGGTGTCTTCGGCTGCGCTTGCTCCATCGCGCGACAAGGTAGTCGATTGGCGGATCGCGGCAATGGCGGCCGCGCGTCCGAAGCCGCTCGCCGACGGTGCGGGGCCGGCCCTACGGCCGGTGCTCGTAAACGCTGCAGACTAGCACCGCGTCCGGCTGGCCGACGGCGTGAGATTTGAACTCGCGACGCCACACCAGCTGCAGCGCAGGAATCTGGCGGGACAAATCACCCAGCCCCCCGCCGCCGGTGTCGACCACGACTCCGGCTTTCGTCTTCTCAATCTGTTGCCGGATGTTCATGGTGCGCAGGTGCGGACTTGCGAGTCCACCGCCGTCGTGGATGTAGCACTCCGGCCCTGCGTAGTATGAGAGAATGCCGATGTCGACCACGACCAACGCGCCGCGTTCTCGCGCCAGTTGGTTGTTCCTGACGACGTCAGCCGCTGTTCGCATCGTCGCCTGGTAGTTCTCGGCAAACCGGGCAAGCACAGGCGCCACCTTCATCTGGTTGAAAGCCAGGCTCACGGCCAAATGCGAGAGCAGAGTCGCGGCGATCAGCCAGGGAGCGGATTTCGTCGGGACGGCTCTGCCAAGCTGATAGAGCGCGTACGCGAAGACAACGGCGAGAACGTGCAGAGCCGGAAGGAAATACCGGGCCGGGCTCACCAGCACCGGCATCTTGATGTAGCAAAACGCCGCCAGACCCAGCGGAAACAGCCACACCTCGAGCGGGCGCAGGATGGAGTTGATCCGCTGACGAGCTTCTCCTCGTGCCACCGCGACACAGAAGAATGCGGCCAGCGTGAGCAGCGGCACGGCCGACGCAGAGACAACGAGCTTTAGCAGGTCGGTCGCGATCGACGGATTCCACAGCAACAGGCACGCCGAGGTTCTGGCGTAGAACGGAGTCGGCAGCAGAGCGCCAAAATAGAGGACAGAAAAGATAAACCAAGGCGCCGCAAAGATGGCGAACCCGCCGGCAAGCAGAACGATCGACCGGATCCAGCGCCGGGGGCGGAATGCCATTTGAGCGGCACAGAAGCATGCCACCAGCAGCGCGAGCTCAAAGCGCGTGAGGAAGGCGAGACCAGCGACCCCGCCAGTGAGAAAATACCACGTTGTGCCGCCACTTTGACTTTCCCTGCGCCGCGCGATCTGAAATGCGCAGAAGGCCAGCGTCAACAACAGCAGCGCCAGCGTTGTTTCCATCACCACAGCGTTCCAGCGCCACAGATAAACATTCGACGCCGCGAACACCGCGCCGCCGATCCGGCCCAGCGCGGGCAACTCGAGCAACAGCAGTAGCCGGTGGACGGCGACCACACTCAACATGCCGGCTGCCGCGGAGATCGCGACTCCGGCCGAGAACGGATCGATCCCGCACAAAGCGGCGAGCGAGAGCAGAACCGTGAACAGCGGACTAGAAGAAAGGTTCATCGGCTCATTCGGATTGAGTCCCCACCCGAGTCCCTGCGTCACGTTGCGGGCGATCGTTAGATGAGTGAACACATCGTCCGAACCGGGGTAGTCCCAGTAACACAGCAGTTTGACTAGGATTGGCAGCGCTGCGATGGCAGGGAGCGCCCAAAGCTCCCGCTGCGTCACAGGTTCGGCAGGCTCGGGGAAGGTGCCGTGAGTGTTGGCCATAGAGGAGTCGATCGGCGGCTGACTGCCGCACGCTCGCAGGATTCGGCGCACGAGGCGAGCACGTTGCCGGTGCGCGGTCGGATTGCGGTTTCCTTTACCTGAAATAACCGCCAGCCTGTTCGCCAGGCGGCCTTCGCAGACCCCTTCCCCGCTTCGTGAAAACGCTCGCCGCTCTCCGATATCACCCGACCCCGTTCGCCTTCGGCGCAATCGCCTTGCTCGCGCTCTACTCCCTCACCATCCCGCAGAATCACACCGAGACCGAGGACGCGTTCGATTACGCCTACCGAGTGCGCAGCGGATCGACTGCGGATCTCATCTTCCCGCATCATCTGATTTATCTGCCCGCGGCGCGAGCGCTCTACAGGACGGGGCTGTTCCCGGATGCTTTTTCAATGATGGTGCGCATGAACGTGCTGCTCGGTGTCGGCGCCGTGCTCCTCACCTGCCGCGTCGCGCGCGAACGGTTCGGCCTCGGAGCGCCTGCCGCGCTGGTGGCGTCGGCGTTTCTGGCGTTCTCCTACGGGTTCTGGCGCTACTCGGTCGCGGCCGAAGTTTATATCCCTGCTATTTTCGTGCAGGCGCTGCTGTGTGTCGCTGCGTTTTCCGTGCGCGATAACGCAGGCCACGCTCTCCTGTGCGGGATACTCGCGTCTCTGACCATCGTTACGCACGGCCCGTTGAGCGCCCCGCTCGCTGTCTTGGCCGTTCCGATGTACTACGTGATGAGGCGACGGTTCCGAACGCTCGGCATCTACGCTGCCGTTGCGACAACGGTCGTTTTCCTGGCCTATTACATCGGCTGGCGTGTCGATGCTGCAGAGTCCGCAGGTCTGCGCGAGTTCGTGGCATTCATCAAAGGGCCTCCAGAGGACTTTCGGCCGTTCTCCGCTGCGACGCTGGTGAAGGCGTCTCTCGGTCTCGGTGCTACCCTCACCGCGAGCAACCTAGTATTCGCCGCGCCGCCCCTCGCGGCGCGGCTGCAGTCTTTGATGCCCCACCGGAACGTCACCGAGGAACTATTCATGACGCAAAGCTTCAATCCGTGGCTCGCCGGCCTCAGCCTTCTGCTTGCGATCGCGCTTGCCGCTGTCGCGATCTATATGGTCACGCGGCTCCGCTTCGGGCGCGAGCCTCGCGACCGCCTTCGTGGTCGTCCCGTCATCGTCGCGCTCGTCGCGTGGCTGGTCGCGTATGCGGCTCTTGTGATCGTAGTCCATCCGGACTCTCCAGAGCTTTGGATCTGTTTCCTGCTGCCGCTTGCGCTCGCCATCGGCGTGGTGCTCGACACGTTTTCCACAAATCGCGCGCTCCGGGCACCGCTCGCGTTTTGCGGCCTGCTGCTCGCCTGCAACCTCTGCGGCATGGCCATGATCCGCGCGCAGAGTTCAGACTTTAACGCGCACAAGGCTGCCGGTGTTCTCGCCCAGGCGCAAAGCGGAGACGATATCTACACGCGCGACGCCGATGTCTTCACTCGGTACCTGCGCTACCATGCTGCCGCTGGCGTAACCGTCGTGAACTGCTGGGCGGGCGACGCCACCGAGACAGCAGCGCTGCTCGAGCGACCGCAGACGGTCGGCGCCCGACGTTTCGTCTTCAACGAGGTGTTCGAGCCGCCTGCGTATCTCGCGTCGAGGAACGGAGAGATGGTGGAGGGTCTGTTGCCGTTGAAAGAGAAACTAGCCGGTCGTTTGCAGCCTACGTTAGATCCTCGTGTGTATCTGCTGAAGCCGGCGCAGCTTGAGACGAGTGCGGCATCCGATACGACCGCAGCCGAAGCAGCTGGGCCGCCGCTCGCCCGATAAAGAGCGGATTGTTCACCATGTAGCGCTCTGCGAGCCGTCGCGGCTCCTGAGTGAAACGGAAGAGCCACTCAAGCCCGCTGCGTTGCATCCAGCGCGGCGCCTGGCGGACTCGTCCGGTGAGCAGGTCGAAGGCGGCGCCGACACCCAGCATCACCTTCGCCTCACGGAGCAACGGGAGATGCGCCGACATGAATCGCTCCTGCTTCGGCGTGCTCAAGCCGACCCAGAAGAAATCCGGCTGAGTTTGGCGGACTTGCTCTTGTAGCGCGGCGAGTTCGTCAGGGGTTAGCGGCCGGAACGGCGGCGACAATGTCCCGACGACACGTAATCCCGGAAAGCGCCCGCCAAGCGTGTCCGCGAGTTGCTCCGGCACGCCCGCGCTGCCGCCGTAGAAGAAGTGCGTAAAGCCCGCGGCCACCGAATGCTCGCAGATATTCAGCATCAGATCGGGCCCATACACCCGCGCGATCGAGGCATGCCCCTGCAGCCGGCCCATCCAGACCATCGGCATCCCGTCCGGAGTGCAGAGCAGCGCGTCGTTCAGGATCCGCATTAATTCTGCGTCGCGCTGCGCTTCGCTTACGCCGTGCACACCGGTCACGGCGACGTACCCGCGCTCGACGCTTCGCACCGCGTCGAACAAGATCTCTCGCGCTCGTGTCTGGTCGATCACGCTGATGCCGACGCCCAGCACGTTGCACTTTTCGACTTTCATCGGCCGGCTGCGACTGTATCACATCGCCGTGCGCCCGATCAGATCACACTCCTCGTTGCGCGTCATGGCCGCAGCGGTGCTTTCCATGCTGCTGCTGCTCAGCACGTCAGACGGCGCGCCCGAGGCGGCGCCGTTCTATAAAGGCGTGACCGTCTCCTGCCAGACGTGGGGCAAGGAATGGCAGACGCCGGAAATGCGGCAGACGCTCGACGAGCTGAAGTCGTTAGGCGTGAACAGCTTCGCCATCCACCCCTACGCGCGCATTGGCGAGGACGGCCAAATCGTGTTTCGCAGGGTCGATGACCATCGGCATGTCCGTGCGCCGCTCGATTGGGCGCGCGAGCGCGGGCTGTCCGCCATGGTCATCCCACACCTCGCCCACTGGGGCACGAAGTTCACCTGGCGTGGCGAGATCGATTTCGCCTCCGATGCGGAATGGGACCGCTTCTTCGCCGATTACGAGACGTGGATCGTGGAAATGGCGCGCGTCGCCGAGGAGCACGGCGCGCCGATCTTCAGCGTCGGCCTCGAGTACACCCGCGCGCAGAAATTCGAAGCGCGCTGGCGCAAGATCATCGCCGCAGTGCGCGCGGTGTATCGCGGCAAGCTGACCTACGGCGCCAACTGGAATGCGTTCGCCGAGGTGAAATTCTGGGACGCGCTCGATTACATCGGCGTGCTCGCCTACTTCCCGCTCACCACCGCGGAGAACCCGAGCGCCGCGCAGCTGGCCGACGCTTGGGAGAAGCACACGGACAACCTCGCCCGCTTCTCGGCTGAGCAAGGCGGCAAGCAGGTCCTCTTCGTCGAGGTCGGCTACAACGAAAGCGCGCGCGCCGCGGTCGAGCCCTGGAAGTTCGAAATGGGCGGAGAGAACGCCGCTGAGATACAGCAGCGCTGCATCGAGTCAGTGCTCCGCTTCACGGGAAAACACAAGTGGCTGGCCGGGATGTTCTGGTGGAAATGGTTCCCCGAGCTGCCGGATGACGACGAGGAGAATTTCCGGATCCAGACACCAAAGATCAAAGCGATGATCGCGGAGCATTGGCGGAATCAGTAACCCACCAGGTCTCGAACTCCGCATGTTCATCTCGAGCGAAGTCGAGACATCCCGCTGCGCTGCCGTTTAGGTTCGCCACGGGATTCCTCCACTTCGGTCGGAATGACAGCGGGAAGCGCCGCGCCGGCTACACCTTGCGGCCGAACTTCTTCTCCAGCTCCAGGTGCGAGATCTGGATCATCGTGGGACGGCCGTGCGGGCAGCAGTAGGGCAGCTCGCACCCGAGCAGATCGCCCACGAGTCGCTCGATCTCGGGGAGGCGCAGCGGATCGTTCGCTTTCACGGCGTGCCGGCAGACGGTCTTCGCGATCATGTCTTCGCCGAGGCGCAGCGCTGAGCTGTTGTTGCTCGCGCTGCGCAACCCGTCGATCACCTCGCGCATGAAGGCGACCGGATCGGAGGCATTCAGGAACGTCGGCACGCTATCGATCTTGAACGTCTGCGCGCCGAATGGCTCGATGCCGATGCCCATCTTCTGCAACGTGGCAAGATTGCGCTCGACCCACTCTGCGTCGCGTGGTGGCAAGTCGAACGTCTGCGGCAGGAGCAGGCGTTGCGACGGCACACCTTTCTCCTCCATCCGCCGGCGCAGCTCTTCGAACAGAATGCGCTCGTGCGCGGCGTGTTGATCGACTAGCACGAGCCCGTCGCTGTTCTCCATCAGCACGTAGAGCTTGTTCAGCACGCCGATGATCTGGAATTGCTGAGGCGCAGCGATAGATCGTCGGACTGCCTCCGGGGTGAAATTTTCAGCTCGGGGAACGACTCGCTCTTCATAGGTCGGCGAGATGAATTCGGGCTGCGCGGAAGTCGCCGGCTCTACCAGCCGCGGCGAAACGCGGTGATTCTCTGGCGAAGCGCTCGTCAACTGGAGTGCAGCTGCGGCGTCGTCGGACCCTGACCCTGGGGGCACATCGAACGACGGAGGCGGATTGAATTGCCCCTGCCAATCTCGTCGTCCGCTCTCCAGCGCCGCGCGCACCGCGGCTACCACCGCTTCACGCACGCCGCCCGGATCGCGAAAGCGCACCTCGCGTTTTGCAGGATGAACGTTCACGTCGACGGCCGTCGGATCCATCTGCAGAAACAGAAACGTGACCGGGAACTGCCCTTTCATGAGCGCCGTGTGATATCCCTCGCGCAGCGCTGCCGTCAGGACAGGGCTTTCGATCGCGCGGCCATTCACGAAGACGAGCTGCTGTGAGCGCGTCTGGCGGCTCACGCCGGCCTGCCCGATCAAGCCCGTGATCTCGATCCCGCCGGAGCGCGCGCGGCTTTGCACCTCGAGCAGGCGCTCGACCAGCTCGCTGCCGTGCAGATCGCGGATGCGATCGCGCAACGACGTCGTCGCCGGCAGCTGAAATACCACCCGTTCGTCCCGCACGAACGCGAACGCGATCTGCGGATGCCCGGTCGCCTGCAAATACAGCTGATGCTCGACGTTCCGCGCCTCGGTGTTCTCGGCGCGGAGGAATTTGCGACGCGCCGGCAGATTGTAGAAAAGGGAGCGCACCTCGATCTGCGTGCCAGGCGCTTCGCCGCCGTCTCGCACCGTGTCGATGCGGCCACCGGAAACGAGGATCTCCGTCCCGGCGACCGCGTCCCGCTCGCGCGTCGCGAGTCGAAACCGCGAAACGCTCGCGATGCTCGGAACCGCTTCGCCGCGAAAGCCAAGGGTGCCAATTGCCGCGAGATCCTCGGCTGAGCGGATCTTGCTCGTGGCGTGCCGCTCGAGACAGAGCAGCGCATCATCGCGATCCATCCCACAGCCATCATCGACTACTCGCACGAGCGAAATGCCGCCGCGCCGGATGCTGGTCTCGATCTTCCGCGCGCCGGCGTCGATGCTGTTCTCGACCAGCTCCTTCACGACCGATGCCGGCCGCTCCACCACCTCGCCCGCAGCGACCTGGCTGGCGAGCGTTTCAGAGAGGAGTTGGATGCGGCTCATCGGTCGGAGCCGAAACGTCGGACGCGGGACGTTCAACGTCCAACGTTCAATGTTTGCCAGTCGGCCATTGAGGCTCGATTACGGCTCCGAGACTGGCTGGTTTCGAAGCTCGAATCTCACCACAGAGAACACAGAGATCACAGAGTCCCGAGAAGAAGAAGGGTCTGACCGCTTTGTCCGCTTTCCTCGTCTCTGTGATCCTGTGTCCTCTGTGGTGAATCATTCGCGCTGTCAGACCAGGCGCTGTCGCCGCGTGGAGCTCCCATTGACTTGACCCTGCCGCGCGATAGCTTCGCCCACTCAATGATTAACGTGACGGACAATGCAGTCCGGCAGCTCCGTTCACTGCTCGAATCGCACGATGCGCCCGAGGGAAAAGGCCTGCGGGTGGAGATCGCAAAGGGCGGCTGCTCGGGCCTGCAATACGAGATGTCGCTCGATACGCAGAAGGCTGATGACGCCGTGGTCGAGCGCGACGGCGTGCAGTTTCTGGTCGGTCGCGAGAGCGCGAATTTTCTGCGCGGCGCCACCCTCGATTATCACGATGGGCTTACCGGCGCCGGCTTTCACTTTGTGAATCCGAACGCGGCCCGCACCTGCGGTTGCGGAACATCTTTCGAGCCCGCGCAGACCGCCTAGCGGACCGACAGCAGGCGCGCGATGGATTCCAATCTCTTCCGGTACGACGAGCCGGCGTCGTACTCGCGTCCGCGGCGGAAGGTGAACTTCTTCGCCTGGACGATCGTGATCCTGCTCTTGATCGGGCTGACGCTGGCGGCGTGGATCGGCAGCTACTACATCTTCGGCCAGCCGGAGCGGCCGGACAGTTATCGCGTGCTGCAAAAGCTCGGCAAGATCGAGCAGCCGAAGCGTTTTCAGCTGACGGCGGCACCTCCCGGCGAATTCCTCAGCGCGAAGCAACTATTTGAGCGTTACGGCGAGATGCGCTCCGCCGAGTTGTCGAAGACGAACGGCGAGCTCGCTCGGTATTACATCCGGAATTTTCAACAGGTGCGCGCCGTCACGTACATCGTGGGCCGCTTCACCATCATGCAGTCGCGCGAACTGACGCCGGACGACCTCTTTCCGTCGGGCATGGTCGCGCTCGCCAGCTCGGTTGATTACGGCGAATTGCTGATGGAGCACGTCTACCCCGCGGACGCGCAGTCAGTGCCGCTGATGAAGCAGACGCTCGCCACCGGGCTCGAGATCAAGCTGGATCGTTCGCACGATTTGTCGGCTGTGATCCACGCGGAGCGGCTCGGCGACGGTCGCCTCCTGATCACGGCGGTGCCGCTGTTGTACGGCACCTACACGGTCACGCAGGGACGCGGGATGTTCAGCCTGGAGCCGCCATTTACGCTCAACATGGCGGCGGGCTGGCCATTGTTTAAGGAAACGTCCCGCCGCGCGGCCGAAACGCAGTACGCGTCCTATCGCGAGCGCCTCGCTCCGACGCAGCAAGGTGTTCCCATTCCGGGCCTCGCGCCGACCGCCACTCCCGGGGTGCCGGCTAACGAACTGGTGCGCGTGGAAACAGCGCAACCGATCGCGCCGCAGCCAGTGCCGGTGGCTACTCCGACGCCTGCACCGGTGGTCGTCGCGAAGGCCACGCCGAAAGGCGGCAAGGGGGCCAAGGGTTCTCCGTCGCCCGCGCCAGGTGCTTCGCCATCCCCGATCGTCGTGGCCGCTGCGTCCCCTGCGCCAGGTGCGCGTGGCACATCGCCGGCGCCGGGAACGTCACCCGCACCGGCCGGCGCGAGCCCTGCGCCGGCTGTTGCAGCGGTTTCGCCCGCGCCTGCGATTCCCGCAGCATCGCCGCCGGTCGCCGCTCCGGGCGATGCTCTCGCTTCGACCGCAGGTGGCGGAACATGGAAAACTTATCCGGCAGGCAAGATGCCGGTCGGCCGGTTGATCGCGACCACGGACTTAAGCGAGGTGGCGGACAAAGGCCTCGCGGGCGAGCGACTCTATCTGCGCGGCCAGTTCGTGGTGAACTTCACCGAATCCAATCGCGCCGTGCTTCGCCCGCGGAGCAACATGGCGGAATCGGTGCTCCGTCTCGGGGCGCCATCCTCTACGCGCATCATCGTCGAATTCCCGGCTGGCTACACGCCGCCGGCACAGGGCTCGACCGTGAGCCGTGACGAAGGACGTCCCTACGAGATCACCGAAGTCCGCAAGCAGGCAGACGGCCAGCTGAACGTCTTCGTGCGCGAGATCATGCAGTGATGCGGTAGGACGTCGCGTCGCCTGTCGCCGCATCTTCTTGGTAGGGACGCCGCGCTGCGGTGTCCGATGTGCGCGGCAAATCTCACGTGCGTTCGCAAGCGGGTCACGGCGGCCGCGCCTCCGGGACGGCGCAGCGCGCCGTCCCTACCAAACAAATGCCGCGGCGCGCTCGCGCACCGCGCCTAACGCCCCCGAGTCTCCGCGTAAACGCGATTCTGCCGGATGTGGAACGACTCGATATCCTGGTCGGCAAGCCAGTCGGAGATCGCCATCCGGGCCGACTTCAAGCCGAACATCTGCCGATCCAGCCAATCGTCGGAGACCGCCTGGTCGCCGATCTTCACATTCGCAATGCGCGCCTTCGCCGGATCACCGTCGGGCGAGGGTTCGACCGTCGCTTCGCCGTTCAAAAAGCGACCTTCGACGCCGAGGAGCGATTGCGCCCAGGTGGCGTTCTTCAGCATGTCGTCGAGCGGGATGCTGACCTGCACGTGACCGACATCGTTGCGGATCGCGACGTGCGCCTTCCCGCGCGTGTTCGCCGTGTTGTCGAGCAGCGCGTTGATTTCGGAGGCGTTCAGGTCGATGCGCGCTTTCTGACGCTTGTCCGCCGCTTTCTCAAATGCGCGCCAACGCTGGTGAACATCTGCGGAGACCATTTCCACCTGGTCGGCGGGGTCGGGGGGCTGTGCAGTCGCGGGCTCCGTGTCCTGTGTGGCCGCGTCGTCCGCTGTTCCCTCCTGCCACCCGGTTGTGATCTCCGGGAATGTGGTCGGCTCCGCGGCGGAGTAGGTGTTCTGGAATCGCTTGATCCCCCAGTAAGTTCCACCGGCCAGGGCGACAAGCAGAAGAAGTCCGAAGAGGAGGAACCCCATGCAGCCCTTCCCGGCACACCCTCCCCCACGCGGCGTCGTTGGTTGATCTAAGTTCATATCGTCGGTGCGGCCGTCGCTTCCAGACGTGTCTGCGCGGCCATCAATTTGTCATACAAATGCTGCAAGCTCTCCGAAAGCATGCGCGTGCCGGAGAGCACCGGCATGAAATTCGTGTCGCCATTCCAGCGCGGGACGATGTGCAGATGCAGATGATCGGGAACGCCCGCACCGGCGCATTTGCCGAGATTTAAGCCCACGTTAAAGCCCTGCGCCTTCACGGCGTCGCGCAGCAATCTCTGGCCGTGCATCGCGAGCTTCCACAGCTCGACGACTTCGTTGTCGCCAAGCGAGGCGGCGTCGCCGGTTTTCCGATATGGCACTGCCATGAGATGACCGACCGCGTACGGGTAGCGGTTCATCATAAGGAACGCGTTCTTCCTGCGCGCGAGGACCAGGTGCGCGGCATCGTCGCTGGCCTGCGCTGCGTCCGAGAGGAAGTTCGGATTTCCATCTTCCTGCTCAAAATATTCGACCCGCCATGGGCACCAAAGCGCCTCGAGCTCGGCTTTCGGGAATGTGGTCGCGTCGCTCAAGCGAGAAACGTTCGTGCGGAGGTCGGTAAACGTCGAGGAGCCTTTTGCTCCGCGCACTCAGGGCTTCGTAAGCAGAACGTAGCGGCGCGGCTGATCGTTGATCGTGATCGTCGCCTCGCGGCCCGAGTTCACGATGCCGGGCAGTTTCTCGAGCAGGCGCGGCAACTCGTCAGCAGAAGTGACCAGCGCGTCGAGCGCCCCGGCGTTCCAGCGTTCCTCCGCTTCCTCCGCGGTGAGGAACCGAGTGCGGCGCGAATACAGCAGCAATCCTTCCTCTTTGCGGCCTACGACTTCATAGCGCCAGCCGCGTCGACTGGCCTCGTCGCGCACTTCGCTTCCGAACCGGGCAAGTGCTCCGCGATCCGCGCGATAGCCATTGATCACCTTATGCGCCGCATAACCGCTCGCGAAGACGCACGCAAAGATCAGCGCCGCCGCGCTCCACTTCCCCACGCGCGGCCTGAGCGTTTCGTCACGCCAGACGCTGCCGATTTGTGCAGCAAGCAACAGACAGAGCGGCGGCACGATCGGGAAAATGCGGTCGACGCGCTTCGAAGGGATGAGCGACATGACAATCAACCCGCCGAGGCTCCAGCAGATCAGCCACGCCATGGCGGGCGAGAGACGCCGCCAACGTTCCGCGAACTCGAGCTTCTCGCTTCGCCACGCCAGCGCGGCCAACGCAATCATCAGCACACTCCACGGCGCGAACTTGTGCAGCAGATGCGGGAAGTAAAAGTAGAGCGGCTGCGAGCGATGCACCGTCTCGTCGAAGCGGCCGGCGAATTCCTTCAGCACCACTTGCTCGTAGAACCCGGGCACCCACGCGATCCCACACGCCGCCCACGCGAGAAAGACGGCAAGCGATGCAATCCACGGCCACCCGCCGCACCAGGCGCTGACGCGCGTGCGATTGCTCCGCCGCGTCAGCTCGAATGCCACGATGCCCGGCAGCAGAAACGCATAGACGATCGGCCCCTTCACCAGCATCGCCGCAGTAAGCAGCACGAACATGAGGAACCGGTCACGGCTGGTCCAGCGCTCGCCGGTTTGGATCTTCTGCCAAATCATCGCGCCGAGCAGGAAGACGACGAGCGCCAGTGGCATGTCGGTCCGGACGAGCGTGGCGAGTCGCGGCGACAGCAGATTCAAGCCAAGGGCGGAGAATGCGACAAGGCCCGCGACCTTGCCGTACCCGGCGCTCGCGGTCCGCGCGAGCGCGAACAACAGCGCGGCCGCAGCCAAAAGCGACGGCAACCGCCACGCTGCTTCCCACGACCGCGTAACCCCATAAAGCACAGCCGACACCCACCCGATAAGCGGCGGCTTCGTCGCGATCTTCTGGTTCGGCGTGTGCTGGTAGAACCAGTGCCCTTCGTTCACCATCTCGAAAGAAGTGAACGCCTGCTTCGCCTGGTCGTAATCGTCCAGCTGCCACGGCAGGTTAGTTGTCGCGAACAGCACCGCGACGAGCGTGGCGACAACCCAGAAGGTGCTCCTTCGCTTAAGCAGCGACGCGTCAGCGCTGGTCGCCGTGGTCACGCGTTTCTAGCCGCGCCAGAGAATCGCCCGCAGCGGGGAGCCATCGCCACCGGCGATCTTCAGGGGCAGCGCGACGAAGTTGTAGCGGCCGGCGGAAACGCTGCTGAGATCGAGCGACTCGACGATGCTGATTCCGGCCGCGCCGATCGCGTGGTGATTCACGAGTTCCTTCGCGTCGATTTCATCGACCGACGGCACATCGAGGCCGAGCAACTTCACGCCTAACGACTGCAGCCAGGCTGGGACACCGCGCGCGAGTGTCGGGATCGGATCAGGGAAAATGTTCGGATCGCGCCAGACGTTCGTCTTGAGCAGGAGCCGACCGGCGGAGCGTAGCTCGTCCGCAGCATGTTCGAGATCGCTCATCTGCACCTGCGGAAGCCGCGGACCAGCAGGCGCCGCAGCGTAGCGATCACTCAGATCGACCACCACCGCAGGCCCAAAGTACGTCTCCAGCTTCGCCTGCTCCATCGTCCAGCCGTTGTCATCGAAGTGAAAGCGCGCATCGCCATGCGTGCCGTTGTGCAGGCTCATGTTGATCGAGCCGGAGTTGACGTTCGAACCCTTCGCGATCCGTCCATTCGCCTGATAACGAAAGGCGACGTCGCCGGGCCACGGCGGGAGATCGGCGGAAAGGGTGCGCGAGATGTCGAAAATTTCCATGCGGCTAAGCCGGGAACTTGCGTCACAACCTCGCGAAGACAAACGCAGCCACTTGCGCCGTTTTTCGTTTTGTCATTCCGGGCGAAGTCGAGGAACCTCTCGCTACTGCCACGGGATGTCTCGACTTCGCTCGACATGACAGAAGGAAACGATCGCATTCAGAACTTCATCGATGGCCGATATGTCGAGCCACTCGCTGGCGCATACCTCGACAACATCGAGCCCGCCACGGGCAAGCCGTACTCACAGGTGCCCGACAGCCGACCGGAAGACGTCGAGCTTGCCGTCACCGCGGCGGAGAAAGCTTTTGAGCAATGGTCGCGCACTCCTTCCGCTGAACGCTCCACCATCCTCCTGCGCCTGGCCGACGCGATCGAGCGCGACCTGGAGAAGTTCGCCCTCGCCGAATCGATCGACACCGGCAAGCCCGTATCCCTCGCACGCAACCTCGACATCCCGCGCGCGGTCAGCAATTTCCGTTTCTTCGCGACAGCGATCCTGCACACGGAGAACGAAGCGCACGTGACGGATGGCGTAGCGTTCAACTACACCCTGCGCCAGCCGCGAGGCATCACCGGTTTGATCTCGCCGTGGAACCTGCCGCTTTATCTCCTGAGCTGGAAAATCGCGCCGGCCATCGCTTGCGGGAATACCGCGGTCGCGAAGCCGAGCGAGCTCACACCGATGACCGCGCACCTGCTCGGCGAAGCGTGCAATCAGGCGGGACTGCCGCCGGGCGTCCTGAACATCGTGCACGGGACAGGTCCACACGTCGGCCAGGCAATCACTGCGCACCCGAAGATCACCACTATCTCGTTCACCGGCGGCACCGTCACCGGGCGAAAGGTCGCCGAGACCTGCGCGCCGATGTTCAAGAAGATGTCGCTCGAGCTCGGCGGTAAGAATCCGAACATCGTTTTCGCTGATGCAGATCTCGACGCAGCGATCACCGGAAGCGTGCGTTCCTCCTTTGCAAACCAGGGGCAGGTTTGCCTTTGTGGTTCCAGGATCTTCGTCCAGCGCGCTGCCTATCAGCACTTCGTCGATGGCTTGGTCGACAAAACATCGAAGCTGCGCATCGGCGATCCGCTCGAGCCGACAACTGAGCAGGGCGCGATCGTGTCGAAGACACAGCTGGAGAAGGTGAAGTTCTACGTGGACCTCGCGCAGCAGGAAGGCGGACGCGTCGCGCTCGGCGGCCGCGCGCCTGAGCAGATCAACGACCGTTGCCGCGACGGCTATTTCTTCCAGCCGACCATCATCACCGGTCTCGCCGTCGGCTGTCGCACGAACCGCGAGGAAATCTTCGGCCCCGTGGTGTCGATCACGCCTTTCGATGATGAGGAGGAAGTCATCCGCTACGCAAACGATTGCGACTACGGCCTCGCCTCCAGCGTCTGGACGCAAAACCTCAGCCGCGCGCATCGCGTCGCCGAGCAGATCCAGACCGGGACTGTGTGGGTGAATTGCTGGCTGCTGCGCGATCTGCGCGTGCCGTTTGGCGGCATGAAACAGAGCGGCGTCGGGCGCGAAGGCGGTAACGAAGCGCTGCATTTTTTCACCGAGCCGAAGAACGTCTGCATCGCGAAATAACTCGGCACACCGGGCTGCTTCGCTTTACCTCATCAGGAGCATCCTATGTGTCGAAACATCAAAACGCTGCACAACTTCGAACCGCCGGCGACAGTCGATGAGGTCCGCGCCTCCGCCTTGCAGTTCGTCCGCAAACTCAGCGGCTTCACCCATCCTTCGAAAGCAAACGAGCACGTCTTCAATCACGCGGTCGATGACGTGACGCGGATCGCGCGCGAACTGCTCGATTCGCTGGTGACAAATTCGCCACCGCGCGATCGCCAGACCGAAGCCGTGAAAGCGCGGGAACGCTCGGCGAAGCGGTTTGGCACGCCAGCGCCTGCACATGGCTGAGCACCCTGGGGAGCGTGTCACGCATTTCCGCGCTGTCATTCCGAGCGGAGCCGAGGAATCCCGTGGTGTCAGCTTGAAGGTTTCGCCGCGGGATTCTTCGACTCCGCTCCGCTGCGCTCAGAATGACAGCGCGGAAAAGTGCACCGCCGCAGAAAATTGATGAGCGAGAGCTTCGAAAGTCACCGCGCGCCTGAAGCGGTCGGCGCCTTCCCGCACGCCAAGCGCGCAGGCAACCTCCTGTTCCTGTCGGGTATCGGGCCGCGCGTCCGCGGCAGCAAAGAGATACCCGGCGTCACGCTGGGCGACTCTGGCGAAATCCTCAGCTACGACATCGAAGCGCAGTGCCACGCGGTCTTCGAGAACGTGCGCCTCGTGTTGGAGGATGCGGGCGGCTCGTGGGACGACATCATCGATGTGACCGTTTTCCTCACGGATATGAAGAAGGACTTCCCGGTCTATAATCGCATCTACCCGCAATATTTCGCCGGGTCGGGAAAACCGAACCCGACGCGCACCACCGTCGAAGTCGGCGCACTCCCGACGCCAATCGCCATCGAACTCAAGGTCATCGCCGCAGCGCGGTAATCTCGCCGGTGATCGAGATTGAAGGCATCGATCACGTCGCGCTGAGCGTGCGCGACGTCGAGGAGTCGGCGCGTTGGTACGTCGAGGTGCTCGGCTTTGAGCACCGCTGGGCGGGCATGTGGGATGGCGTGCCGACGTTCATCGGGAAAGGGACTACGGCTCTGGCGCTATTCCCGTCGCGCGGGAACGACGCTGCGGATGCGAGCAGGCGTGGGGCTGGAATGCTGCACCTCGCGTTCCGTTCGACGCGCGCTGCATTCCTCGCCGCGCAGCAGGATCTTCAGCAACGCGGCATCGCGTTCAGCTTCGCAGACCACCAGATCTCGCAGTCGATCTACTTCCGCGATCCAGACGCGCACGAACTCGAGATCACGACGTACGAGGTCGGCTGAGATCTCACTACGCCGGCGGTATTGTTAGGCCGCCCGGCCGCAGCAGTTCTTGAACTTCTTGCCGCTGCCGCAAGGGCAAGGGTCGTTGCGCCCTACCTTGGGCATCTCGCGGCGCACCGGCGGCAAATCCAGCTTCAACTCGGAGCCATCGCCATCTTCCGCCACCGCAGTCGCCGATGATCGGCCATTCGATGTCTGGGTGCGCCCATCGAGCGCGGGGCCGGGCAGCGGACCATTGGCGGTCGGAGCTGTCGGCGCATGCTCGCGCGTCATGAACTGCGGCAGGGTGGCGAGAAAATGCTCGAACGCCTGCAAGTTCGACGTGCTGCGGAAGAGATTGTGCAGCACCTCGTACTTAATGTTCGCCATCAGCTCGACGAACATGTCGTACGCCTCGGTCTTATATTCGATGAGCGGATCCTTCTGTGCGTAGCCGCGCAGGTAAACCCCCTCGCGCAGGGCATCCATCGCGTAGAGGTGCTCCTGCCAGAGCCGGTCGATCGCGTTCAGGACGATGTAACGTTCAAGGCCCTTTACGGCTGTCGGCTCTTCGTGCGAAGACTTCCGTTCGTACGATTCCGTGATCCGCTCGATCAGGAACTGTGCGTTTTCGTCGATGCTGCGCGTCTCAAACTGCGCACGCTCCGGCGTGAGGCCGAGCGGGAACGTCACGTTCACCCAATTGATCAGCGCGCTGTAGTTCGGCTCGCCATCTGTTCCGATGAGCTCGCGCACTTTCGGGGGGACCGCTTCCGCGATGACCTCGTAGATCATCTTGCGCGGGTCGTCGGTGTCGATGGTCTCGTTGCGCCAGGTGTAAACCACCTCGCGCTGGTTGTTCATCACGTCGTCGAAATCGAGCGTGCGTTTGCGCGCCATGTAGTTGCGCTGCTCGACGCGCTTCTGTGCAGTCTCGACGGAGCGGTTGAGCCATGGATGCTCGAGCTCCTGGCCTTCCTCGAGGCCGAAGCGCTCCATGATCTTCGTCATGCGATCGGCGGCGCCGAAGTTGCGCATCAGGTCGTCTTCGAAGCTGACATAGAAACGCGAGCCGCCGGGATCACCCTGGCGCGCGCAACGTCCACGCAGCTGCCGATCGATGCGGCGGGACTCGTGGCGCTCGGTGCCGATCACGAAGAGACCCCCCGCGTCGGCAACGCCTTCACCGAGCTTAATGTCGGTGCCGCGGCCCGCCATGTTGGTGGCGATCGTGACGGTGCCAGCCTGCCCGGCGCGCTGCACGATCTCGGCCTCCTGCCGGTGATATTTCGCATTCAGTACGGCGTGCGGGATCTTCTCGCGCTTCAGCATGCGGCTGAGCAACTCGGAGGCTTCCACGCTGACGGTGCCGACCAGCACCGGCTGCTGCCGCGCGTGGCAATCTTTGATCTCGGCAATGACCGCGTTGTATTTCTCGCGCCGCGTTTTGTAGATGCGGTCGTTCGCGTCTTTGCGCGCTACGGGGCGATTCGTGGGGATCGCGTTGACGTCGAGCTTGTAGATGTCGTGGAACTCCGCGGCTTCGGTTTCCGCAGTGCCCGTCATACCGCCGAGCTTGTGATAGAGCCGGAAGTAATTCTGGATCGTGATCGTCGCGAGCGTCTGCGTCTCGCGATCGATCTGCACGCCTTCCTTCGCTTCTACGGCCTGGTGCAAGCCGTCGCTCCAGCGTCGGCCCGGCATCTTACGGCCGGTGTTCTCGTCGACGATGACGACCTTGTTTTCCTCGACCACGTACTGCACGTCCTTCTCGAACAGGCAGTAGGCGCGGACGAGCTGCGCGATGTTGTGGATGCGTTCCGCCTGCGCGTCGCAATGCTGCTGGCGCTCGGCTTTCATCCGATCCTTCTCCTCGTCGGAGATCGTGCGGTTCAGATCGATGTCGGTGAACTCGCTGATCAAATCCGGCAGCACGAACGCGTCGGGCTCATCAGGATTCAGAAACGAGCGGCCCTGGTCCGACAGGTCGGCTTCGTGCGATTTCTCGTCGATGTTGAAGAACAGCTCCTCCTTGAGCGCGAAGAGCTCTTCCTTGCGCGCGTCCTGGTAAAACGAGAGCTCGGCTTTCTCGATCGCCTTGCGCTTCTCCGGGTCCTCCATCATGCGGAGGAGCGGCTTGTTCCGCGGCTGGCCGAGCTTCACCTTGAACAGCTGGAGCCCGCCGGCTTCGTTGTCGCCCTTTTCGAACAACTCCTTCGCCTCACTGGCGAGACGGTTGCAAAGCATGTTCTGCTTGCGCACGAGCTGCTCAACGAGCGGCTTCCACTTGTCGTATTGGTGGGTCGAAATGGTCGCCGGGCCGCTGATGATGAGCGGCGTGCGCGCTTCGTCGATCAGGATGGAATCGACCTCGTCGACGATGGCGAAATTGTAACCGCGCTGCACCTGCTGCTCGCGCGTGGTGGCCATGCCGTTGTCGCGCAGGTAATCGAACCCGAACTCCGAGTTCGTCCCGTAGGTGATGTCGCAGGCGTATTGTTCGCGGCGGAGGTCCGGCGGCTGGTCGTGTTGAATGCAGCCGACGGTGAGCCCGAGGAAACTGTAGAGCTGGCCCATCCACTCGGCGTCGCGCCGGGCGAGGTAGTCGTTCACCGTCACGAGGTGCGCGCCTTTGCCGGTGAGCGCGTTCAGGTACATCGGCAGCGTCGCGACCAGCGTCTTGCCTTCGCCCGTCGCCATCTCGGAAATGCGGCCGCGGTGCAGCACCATGCCGCCGACGAGCTGCACATCGAAGTGCACCATCGCCCACGACATCGGCTGATCGCATGCAGTAAACGTGTGCTTCCTCTCCGTTAGCCGCCGTGCGGCGTTCTTCACCACTGCGAACGCTTCCGGCAGGATCCTGTCGAGGTACTGCCACTGCTCGCTCAGCTCGGAGAGCTGTGAGAGCTCGGTCTGCCAAGTCTTCGTCTTGGCGCGCAGCTCGTCGTCGGACAGCGCCTTGAACTGCTCGTCGAACTCGTTGATGCGACGAACCGTGGGCCCCATGCGCTTGATCTCGCGCTGATTCTTGGACCCCAGTATTTTCTTTAAAACCCAGCCAACCATTGGACCGCCAATATGTGACAAAAGGTTGTCAGCCGCAATGCCGCCCGAGCTTGTGGCCGCGGGGACAGCGTCATGGCCATCGAGGCGCTCACCCCGCCGGTCATCCTGAGCCGCGTAGACGGCGAAGGACCTCCCGCCGTCGCTCTGAAGGTCTCGCAACCAAAAGATCTGTCCTGCGGTTCCACGCGCTCTGGTTTGCACCGCGCTTTCCGCGAGCGTGAGGTCCTTCGCCGTCTCCGCGGCTCAGGATGACCGGGGGGTGTTGGCAACGTCTCACCGGAGATTCACCGCGGATTGTGCCGCATGAATTTGCCGCTACACTCGCGCGATGAAGAGAATCGTTTCCACCACCGAAGCGCCCGCTGCCGTCGGGCCGTACTCTCAGGCGATCCGCGTGGGCCAGTTGGTTTTCACGGCCGGCCAGATCCCGCTTGATCCGCAAAGCGGCCAGATTGTTCCCGGAGACATCAGCGACCAAACGCGCCGCGTCCTTGATAACCTCGCGGCAGTGCTGAAAGCGGAGAACCTCACCTTCAGCCACATCGTCAAGACGACGATCTTCCTCATGGACATGGCGGACTTCCAGGCCGTCAACGAAGTCTACGCATCGTACTTCAGCGATCTGCCGCCCGCGCGCTCGACGGTTCAGGTTGCCGGGTTACCGAAAGGCGCACGCGTTGAGATCGAGTGCATCGCCGTCTCGGATCAAACACCCGCCGGCGGGCAGCTGTCGGTCGACGTGGGCGAGTAATGCGCGCATCGGGAGGTAGGGACATCGCGCTGCGATGTCCGAGCGGCGTGGCAAGCTTCGCGGCGCCGCGGCGTCTTCTCTGTTGGCCACGCGCCACGGACGCCGCAGCGCGGCGTCCCTACCACCGATCTGGTCAGAGGCACTAGTTCTCGATGTCCGACGATCTTGTTTCGCTCTTCCGGAAGACTGGCGCGCTGCTGGACGGGCACTTCGTGCTGCGTTCCGGATTGCACAGCCGGCAGTTCTTCCAGTGCGCGCTGCTGCTGCAGTACACCGATATCGCGGCTGAAGTCTGCGGTCGGCTCGCCGACAAATTGCGCAGCATCGAGTGCGACGCGGTCATCTCCCCTGCCCTCGGGGGCATCGTCGTTGGGCAAGAAGTCGGGCGCTCACTCGGTAAGCGTCACATTTTCGCGGAGAAAGACGCCGGCGGGTTGGTCTTGCGGCGCGGCTTCGAAATTCGCCCTAACGAGCGGTTTGTGGTGGCGGAAGATGTCGTCACGCGCGGCGGTCGTGTGCAGGAGACGGTCGACATTGTGCGGGCGCACGGCGGTCTCGTTGCCGCCGTCGGAGTGATCGTCGACCGCAGCGGCGGCAAGCGGCCAGACTTCGGCTGCCCGTTCGTCAGCCTCGTCGAGATGAACGTGGAGACTTTCGAGGCCGACAAGCTCCCGCCCGATCTCGCCGGCACGACAGCAGTAAAACCGGGCAGCAAGTAGCGGATGCCGGCCGCGTCGCATTCCGCCACGATGCGACCGAAGTTCCGACCTGCACTGGGCAGCTCGCTCGCCTGGCTCGCATTCTTCCTCATCGTCGCCGGCGTGCGGCTGTGCTTCGTCTCGGATTTCGGCAGCGCGATGCCGATCCTCGATCAGTGGGACGACGAGGCGGGGCGAATCATTAAGCCCTACGTGGAGGGCGATCTTGGGTTGGCGCAGATCTTCGCGGCGCATAACGAGCATCGGCCGGTAATCGCACGCTTGCTGACGTTGGCGCTGTTCATCCTGAATGACCAATGGGACGCGCGCTTGCAGATGACGGCGAACGCTGGTGTCGCGGCCGGTCTGGCCGTTGCGGTCGCGTGGATCGGCACGCGGTTGATCGGCGAGCGTGACCGGCTTGTCGTGATGGTAGCCGTCGCATGCTGGTCGTGTTTGCCCTACGGGTGGGAGAACACGATCTCGGGTTTTCAGTCGTCGTTCTATTTCCTGCTGCTCTTTTCCGTGCTCGCGATCTGGGGCCTTGTCGGCTCTCCGAGCCGAACGCGCGGCTGGTTCGTTGGGCTACTCGCAGCGACGCTGGCCTGCTTCAGTATGGGGTCGGGCTTCCTCGCAGCCGGCGCGATCCTCGGGATCGTGACTGTTCGCTGCCGGACGCGGCGCGTCATCGATCGCGACAGCCTCACGACGATGGCAGCGTGCGCGGCGATCATGGCGCTCGGCATCGCGTCAAACGTGCACGTGCCTGACCATGATGTTCTTCGTGCGACATCGTTTTGGCAGTGGATCGACGTGTTCGCACGCTGCCTGGCGTGGCCATTTTCGCGATACGCCGCTGCCGCTCTTTTCATCAACCTGCCGATCGCGTGGCTGGCGCTCTCGTACCTGAGGCACCGCGCATCGAGCATGCCGGCTGCCGATGCACGGCGTGCTGAGCTGGTGCTGGCGTTCGCGTTGTTCGTGGTGCTGCAGGCCGCCGCGATTGCGTATACCCGCGGTGGTGGGCTCGCCGACACAATCGCGCCGCGTTACCTCGACCTGCTCGCCTTCGGAACGGTTGCCAATTTCTTCGCGCTTTTCCTCGCTGTCCGGCGCGCGCCACTTCCGTCTCGGAGCATCGCGGCGGCATGGGTCGGCGTTGTCGGGATAGGCGCCGGTGCGGTCGGCTACGCGAGCGTCGAAGGCATGCGCGGGCGCAGTGATCAGGTGCGCAATGCAGAAACACAGGTGCGGGCGTACTTAGCGAACGGTGATATCCGCGAGCTCGCCAGCGACACCGCGCGCATCGCGTATCCATGGGCAGAGCGATTCACGACGTTCCTCGATGATGCGACGATTCGTCGCGTGCTTCCGGCGGCAGTCCGGCTGCCGCTGAAGCTCGAGCCGGATGGCGATAGCGGTGGTTTCGTTGCGCAATCGGGCGCGGCCGCACAGATCATCTGGAATTCCGAAGCGGCAGGCATCCCCTCGCCTGGCGCTGAATTTCGCAGCCACGCGATCCGCCCTTCGCTGCCGTACCTGCGGTTCGAACTACAAGGTGCACTCGGGAAAGGCAGGTCGCTCAAGCTGCTCGACGAACAGACAGGACGCCAAACACGCGTGAAGTTCCTCGCAGCCGACGACGCATGGCGGACCGGCTACGCTAGCGTGAGGGAAGACGTGCGCGTGATTGCGCGTGATCACGATCCGGAGCAATCGCTTGCCTTCACCGAGCCGAAGGAGGTCGGCAGGCTCTCTTACCTCACCGAACAGCTTCTCGATCGCAGCGTCGGCGTTCTTCTCCTCGGGCTGGGATTGGCCAGCGCGTTAGCTGTCCACGCGCTGCTCGCACGCGCCGCGCCAGAGGCTTCAATTTAAGGGGTAGTCGGCGTTGGAATGCCCGCCGCGCTGAGGCGCTGCCTCATCCGCATACCCGCAGCTCGCAACGCGAGTCGGTCGCGCGACTCCGCCTGTGCGCGCGCGCCGAGCTCAGCCGCTTCCTCGCGATTCTCCAAGACGCGTCGCATCAACGAAGCGGCGTGCTCGAGCGACGGTTCTGCCCAGCGGTTGCCCTTCTTGTAGATCGGTCCATCGGTGGCGATCTCCGTCAGCGAATAGTCGACGAGCAGACTATTGCCGGCGTGCATGAAGTCGAGGTTGCCGGAGTAGCCGGTGCCGATCACCGGCTTGGCGAGGAGCATCGCTTCCGCCATCGCGAGGCCGAATCCTTCCGAGCGATGGAGCGAGACGAAGCAGTCGCACATCTGCAGATAACCGTAGGCCGTAGCGCGCGAGACTGATTCGTCGATGATGACGATGTTGTGATTTGCCGCAGCAGTGCGCAGCCGCTCCATTGCGGCCGCGTCGCTCGAGCCGCGGCTGACCTTGATCACGAGGCTCGCGCGTTCGTTAGGCGAGAAGGCGAGACGAAACGCATTCAGCACTGCGAGCGGGTTCTTGCGTTCGAACTCGCTCAGCATGTCGAACATGAACAGGAAGACGCAATGCTCCGGCGGGATCGCGAAACGTGAGCGCGGCACTTCGTCGACTTCGCCGAGCAAAACGCCGGGCAACATCTCGTGCACAGGTCGCGTCATGCGCGAGCGCATGGCGTCGGCCACGAACTTCGTCGGCGCCCAGATCTCATCGACCGCTTCTGCGAGCTTCACCCACTCCTCCGGAATGGTGTCCAGCTCCCACGCCCAGTAGGCGATGCGGTAAACGCCGGCCCGCGGCGCGAGGCCGCTGATGGCGTAACAATTCTCGAAGTGCGGAAACGGCGCGACGGTGATCACCGTCGCGCGAAAGGTTTCGAGCCCGAGCCACTCCGTGCGACTCCTCAGCGTCGTCTGCACACCAGCCGGCACATCGCGACACGAGGTCTGGAATCCCGCTGCTTCCAGCCCTGCTTTCGTAGCGAGCGCGGCCTGCTGGATGCCGGACGGGTAACAGAAATGGCTCAGGACATTTACGCCAGCGACCGCCGCGCTCGATTCCATCTGCTCGATCGCGGGCAGCCGCGGTAGCGAGGAAATGCGGCGGAGCGCATTGAACTTCGGGAATTCCGCGCGAAGCGATTGCAGGAACGGGCGTTCGTTTGCACCCGCATACCCGCTCGGAAAGCGGGCCTGCCACTCCGGATTCAGCAGGTACGTCTCGGCCACTCCGAGCCGCACATCGTCCGCCGTCGCGTGCAGGAACCAGAGGATCTGTTCGTCAGTGAACCCATGCTGCGGCCGGCCTTTGCCGAGCAACCACTTCACGAAACGCTTCTGCCCCACAGGCAACAACGCCAGCGGATACCTGCTCTGAAGCCATGCGGTATGCCGGTAGTATTCGCGCACCGCTTCGCCAGGATTCGCGACAAATACCGCGTCGACGTTCGCAATCGCCGCAGCTGAAAGCCCGAACTCGCGCGCTGCGACGTTCCGCAGGTAAGCGCGATAGCCACCATCCGGCGCGAGCGCCCTTCGATAGCGCGGCCGCAGATCCGGCTGGTCGCGCAGCAGACCGAGCACGAATCGCGCGACGGACGCGCTGCTCTCCGCATCAGCGGGCGACCACTGGCTGAACGGCAACCCGCGAGAATCGAGCAGCGCGTCCATCGTCTTGCGATGGAAGACATCGAAATAGTCCGATGGCGCAGACGTCGACTGGCTAGCCGGCGGTCTTCGGAAAAAGGATAGCAATCCCATGGTTCGCACGCTCCGTCGGTCGCGCGCAGTCGCGGCTACAGCTTTAGCTCCGGAGCGTTCTGCTTCAGACGGTAGAGTCGTGGTCCGTCGATATCCACCGCCCAGGCGGAGATCGCCGCTCCGGGCGGCACAGCATCGCGCCGGAAGGTCGCCGCCCAGCCGCTCCAAAGCAGGTCCTCGTTGCGGAACTTCTTCTTGATGTCCTTCCGCCGCACGGTGGCGTCCGACATTGCAAAGGCGATCCACCCGCGCTCCGGCGTTTCGTAGGCCAGCAGCACGGCGTCGGCCGGCTTGTCCTTCGCATTCAGCGTGGCCCAGCCGGACGCGCGGAATTCATCCCCATACGTTGGAACGATTGCGTCGCACCAGCCAGCGGCCGCGCGCTCGTCTGCTTCGGCGTGCGGCAACGCAGCGATCCGCGGATCTTTTACGAGTGGCGGATGGATGATGTTGAGGGCGTCTAGCTGCGCGACGCGAGCGATGATGAGCTGCGGATTCGGATAATTGATGCGCTTGATGATCGCAGAGGTGTCGATCGCCGGGCTGAAGACGATCGCGCTCCGCGCCAGGCGATTGCGCGCCCAGATGGAGTGTAGGACCCGCGTCGCGCCTTCGAAGTGACTGACGTAGAGATACGTGCCGCCAACCGCTACGAGCACCATCGTCCCTATGAGCAGAGCGCGTGAGAATCGGCTCGCCTGCTGGCTGTTTCTCATCACCGAAGCGATGATCGCGAGCAGCGCCGCGACCGCGATGAGCGCGTACAATGAGAACGTCACATAACGCGACGAGATCGCGTATTTAACCCCGAACCCGCCGCGTCCCAGCACCACCAGCACCCCGCTGAGCGCGGAATACAGCGCAAGCGCAAACCAGGGCAGAACCCGCCGGGAAAACTCGGCATCGCGGAAGCGTCGCAGCGCAAAGCCGGCAGCGGCCAGCAGCAACACGACCACGACAGCTCCGACTGCGCTCGCCAGAGCGACGCGCTCATGCTTGGCGGCGTAGGCGAACGTTCCGCCGATGAACGTGAGGAAAAACTGGATGTAATCCACCGCCGGCATGGCGGGGCCAAAATCCGGCAGGTGCGCCGGCTTGCGGTAGCCGTAGAGGTAGAGCGTCGCCGCCGCCGCTGCCATGGCACACCACCCCGCGGCCCAGCGCTTCCACGCGGCCGGTCGATGGCCGGCGAGGAACACCGGAAACGTAAGCCCCCACGCCAGCATGCCGTGGGCCAGCGTAAACGTGCTGATCGTAGAGAGCAGGGCCGCGATGCCGAACTTCGCGCCTAACGACCAGCGCATCTCAAACGCAAGCAGCGCACCCACGATACAAAGCACCGGCATGAATGAGGGAAACCCGGACGCGAAGAGCCAGAGCTCGAATTGCGCCGGTGAAAAAATGAGCAGCGTGCTCGCCCAGAAACAGAGAGCCGTCGCCACGATTCCGAGGCCCGACCGGCGCAGGAGGAGGAAGATGCCCGCCGACGTGACCGCGCAGATGGCGACCGAGAACATCATCTCGTCGCGCACGTCCCAATGCCCGTCGATGCCCGAGAGGATGAAAATCAGCTTCGGGAACACAGTTCGCGCTTCCTCCTGCTGCTCGAACAGGTCCTTCCACGCCAGCTCGCCCGTGTGCGCCTTCGCGATCAGCGGCGCCATTTCCCAGTCGTCCATCAGCGGCACCTCGACGCCGTAACGCGCCACGAACCACCCCATGTAAAGCGCGGGCAGCGCGCCGACGATCAACGTGACTGCGGTCGCGAATCTGCGGTGCGTCCGCAATCGCTCGCTCACGCGGTGCCACGATCGCTGCAGCGCCTCTGTGTTGAACCGAGAATTCAACACGTGCGAGCAGGATCGAAGATGCGGCAGGACATTACGTCGAAGCTATGGTCTAAGTGGAGCGTTCAATGGGAGAGCTGATGAAAAGCCATTTCGAAGGCAGCAAAGCCCTCATCACCGGCGGCATCGGCTTTATCGGTTCGCATCTCGCCGAACGTCTAGCCGGGCTCGGCGCGGAGGTCACGCTCATCGACAGCCTCATTCCAGACTACGGCGGCAACCTCTTCAACATCGAGCCGTTTCGTCATCAGGTGCACGTGAATGTCTCCGACGTGCGGGACACCTACAGCATGCGCCACCTCGTGCAGGGGCAGGATTATCTCTTCAATCTTGCCGGCCAGACGAGCCATCTCGACTCCATGCGGAATCCGGAGCCCGACCTCGAGATCAACTGTCGCGCCCAGCTCTCCATCCTCGAAGCCTGCCGCGCGTGTAACCCGAAGATCAAGATCGTCTTCGCGAGCACGCGCCAGATCTACGGGCGGCCGCAGCAGCTTCCCGTCCCCGAGACACACCCGCTGAATCCGGTCGACGTGAACGGGATCAACAAAATGGCAGGCGAGAAGTATCACCTGCTCTACAACGATGTGCATGGCGTCAGTGCGGCCGTCTTGCGCCTGACGAACACGATCGGGCCGCGCATGCGGATCAAAGATGCGCGGCAAACATTCGTCGGCGTATGGATTCGGCAGCTGCTCGAAGGTAAGCCGATCGAAGTGTGGGGTGGACAGCAGCTGCGCGACTTCACCGATGTGGATGATGCTGTCGACGCATTTCTGCTCACGGCTGCCGACCCGAAGACGAACGGTGAGGTTTACAACCTGGGCGGCAGCGAAGTCATCGATCTTGGGAGTCTGGCCAAGCTCCTCGTTGCGGTAAACGGCAGCGGTGAGTTTGCCGTGAAGGAATTCCCCGCAGAGCGGCACAAGATCGACATCGGGGATTACTACAGCGACTTCTCGAAGATCGAGTCGGAGCTCGGCTGGAAGCCGAAGCGGTCGCTGCGCGAGACGCTCGAAGGGACGGTAAAGTTTTACCGCGAGCACCTCGCCGCCTATCTGTAGCCCCCGTGCGCGTTACACAAACCAAGCGCGTTCTGCAGGCGGACCCGAAGTCCGATTACCTCGCGCATAAAGGAGAGATCGATGCCGCGATCGCGCGCGCCTTGGACAGTGGGCGCTACATCCTTGGCGCCGAAGTCACCGCCTTTGAGAGCGAGTGGGCGGCTTACGTCGGCAGTGCGCATGCGGTCGGCGTCGGCAATGGGACCGACGCGCTCGAGCTCGCGCTCCGTGCGCTCGACATTGGTGGCGGCGATGTGGTGATCACCACGTCGAATACAGCAGTCGCGACAGTCGCCGCGATCGAGCTCACCGGCGCGTCAGCGCTCCTCGTGGATGTCGACGCGATGACCCTGACGATGTCACCGGAACGCCTTGCGTCCGCGATCGCGCAACATAGCGGCGGCCGCCTCAAAGCGGTGATCCCGGTGCATCTGTACGGCTGGCCCGCGGACATGCCCGCCATCACTGCCGTCGCTTCTGAGCACGGGCTCAAGGTCATCGAAGATTGCGCGCAAGCGCACGGCGCATCGTTGAGCGGACGCGCTGTCGGCACGTGGGGCGATGCGGCGGCGTTCAGCTTTTATCCAACCAAAAATCTTGGCGCACTCGGCGACGCCGGCGCGGTTGTGACAAACGAATCGACCACGGCCGAGCGGCTCCGCGCGCTGCGCGTTTACGGATGGAAAGAGCGCTACATCAGCGACAGCGTCGGCATGAACACGCGCCTGGACGATCTCCAGGCCGCCATTCTGCGGGTGAAGCTCCGGCACCTCGACGCGGCGACTGCACGGCGACGGGAGATCGCCTGTGAATATCACGCACGGTTCGCCGAGCTTCCGATTCTCCTGCCGCCGCGCGACGAAAGCGCGGAACACGTCTATCATCAATTTGTCATCCGCCTGCCGGAGCGCGATCGGCTCCGCGAGCACCTACAGGCCAACGACATAGATACTGCCGTGCTTTATCCTCTGCCCATTCACGCACAACCCGCCTACCGCGGGCGCATCGCCGTTTCAGGTGAGCTGTCTGTCACCGAGCGCGCCGCGCGGGAACTTCTCTGCCTGCCCATTCATCCCACGCTGGACGATTCCGATATCGAGCGTGTGACCGCCGCCACTCGCGATTTCTTCCATGGCTGACGCGGCAACACGCAGCAGCGCGATGTCCGTCGCGGAGATCGACACCATGCGGTCGGTTGAGGACGATCTTTGGTGGTACCGCGGTTTGCGACGCCACGTGGTCCAATCGATCGCGGCGCCGCACCCTGCGTTTAAGTTGCTCGATGCGGGCTGCGGCACCGGCGGAATGCTCGCGCATGTCCGCGCTGCGTTTCCGCAGGCGACGCTCACCGCGATGGATTTTGGCGAGCGCGCGCTCGAGCTCACCGGGCAACGAGGTCTCGATGCCCAACTCGTGCAAGGCAGCACCGATGCGCTGCCGTTCGGCGACGCCGAGTTCGATGTGGTGCTGTCGCTCGATGTGATCGTGCTCCACGGCATAGACGACGCGAAGGCGATCCGCGAAATGCATCGCGTGCTCCGGCCGGGCGGACAATTGATCATGAACGTCGCCGCGTTCGATTTCCTTCGTGGCAGTCACGACGCCGCGACAAATATGGCGCGGCGCTACACGCGGCCGAAGCTGGCACATCTCATGGCGAAAGCAGGTCTGCGCGTCGAGCGAATGACGTACTGGAACATGAGCCTCACGCCTGCTGTCGCTGCTGTGCGCTGGGCGAGCCGCGCGAAGGCGCAGCAACCGGATGTGCGCTCCGACCTGAAGCCAATGTGGCCGCCGCTGAACGCAGCGCTTGCCGCCATCGCGCACACGGAGCTTGCGGTCAGCCGCAGCATCTCGCTGCCGTTCGGCACATCATTGTTTACCGTCGCACGGAAATGAACGTGAACCGCCCCGCGCTCAGCATCGTGGTGCCGCTGTATAATTCAGCCTCGACGCTGCCGATGTTGATCGAAGGCCTCACGTCCATCCCGGTGGATGGCGGGCTCGAGATCGTGCTCGTGAATGACGGCAGCCGCGACGCTACCGAAGCCACGGCGTTGAAGCTGATCGAAAGCACCCGCGTGCCGATCACTTTCATCTGCCACTCGCGCAACTTCGGCGAGCACAACGCCGTCCTCGCGGGGCTCCGCGCGACGACGGGAGAGTTCGTCATCACGATGGATGACGACATGCAGAATCCGCCGTCCGAAGTGCCGAAGCTGCTCGAGGTGGCGCAACGCGAAAACCGCGACGTCGTCTACACGAACTACGACCAGAAGAAGCACGCCGCCTGGCGGAACTGGGGCAGCTGGCTCACGAACGTGTTTGCCGATTGGAGCATCGACAAACCGAAAGGGCTCTACCTTTCCAGCTTCCGCTGCATGTCGCGGCTCGTGGTCGACGAGATCGCGAAATCGAACAACCCCTACCCGTACATCGACGCGCTCATTTTTCAGGTGACGCAGAACGTCGGCGTCGTGACGGTGCGCCACGATGAACGCCCGAGCGGCGAGAGTGGATACACGTTGCGCGCGCTGCTCCGGCTCTGGATGAGCATGTTGATCAACGCATCGGTCATGCCGCTCCGCATCGCAACGCTCGCGGGCATCGCGATCAGCGCGCTTGGATTCTTCTCTTTCATCGGCGTGCTCATCAATCACTACATCAAGGACGAGCCGCTCGGCTGGGCATCGCTCATGGCCGCGCTCCTCATCTTCTCCGGCACGCAACTCCTGCTGCTCGGCATCGTGGGCGAATACATCGGCAGGATTTATCTGCGCGTCTCCGAGAAGCCGCAAAGCGTGGTGCGTTACCGCACATCGAACTCCGCCGCGCTTGCTAGCGGCGCCCGCGTCCCCAGCCGGTCATCCTGAGGCTGGCGAAGCGCGCCGAAGGACCTCACGCAGGCGGGCTGGGCGTCTGCACGCGATAGAAGAACGCCAGCACCCCGGGCGCGGCTCTCAGTTCATCGGAGTGCAGCGCCCCCGGTGCAGCGCGAGGTCCTTCGTCGTCCTGCGGCGACTCAGGATGACCGTACG
>CADCTA010000048.1:36266-51659 GCA_902805675.1 uncultured Chthoniobacterales bacterium
GGTCCTCGGCATCGTCGGCGAATACATCGGCAGGATTTATCTGCGCGTCTCGGAGAAGCCGCAAAGCGTGGTGCGTTATCGCACCTCAAACGCCGCTGGCGCTGGTGCCAGCATGCGTGTCGCCACACCGTCATCCTGAGGCTGGCGAAGCGCGCCGAAGGACCTCACGCAGGCATGGTGGGCGTCTGCACGCGGTAGAACAACGCCAGCACCCCGGGCGCGGCTCTCAGCCACAGCAGTGCAGCGCCTCCAGTGCGGCGCGAGGTCCTTCGTCGTCCTGCGGCGACTCAGGATGACCGTACGTGTTTGCATCATCTATCCGCCGCGCAGTTCCGCATTCACTGTCTTGACCGCGAGAAACGCGGCTTCTAGTTTGCTCGCGTCGACAGCCGCAGCGCTGCGGCTCTCACAGTGAATCACCTTTCCGCCTTCTCTAAATCATCGATCGGCAGGAAGTACATCGTCGGCATCACCGGTGCCATTCTGGTCGGGTTCATCATCGGCCATCTGCTCGGGAACCTGCAGATTTTCCTCGGGCAGGAATACATCAACAGCTACGCGGAAAAGCTGCGCGCGCTCGGCGCGCTCCTCTGGGTGATCCGCCTGTTCCTGCTCGCGACCGTGATCCTGCACATCTGGTTCACGATCCGCCTCGCAATCGATAACCGGAAGGCGCGTCCGGTTCCCTACGCCAGAAAGGAGCACGTGAAATCGACCTACGCATCGCGATCCATGTGGATCTCCGGCCTGGTGCTGCTTGCCTTCATCATCTATCACATCGCGCATTTTACGGTGCAGGTCGCCGACCCGCGTTTCGCCCTCCTGAAGCTCGATCCGCTGAACCGCCACGACGTCTATTCGATGATGGTCTACGGATTTCAGAACGTCTTCGTCTCCGGGTTCTACGTCATCGCAATGTATCTGCTTGCGATGCATCTCAGCCACGGCGCTTCGAGCTTCTTCCAGTCGCTGGGGCTGAATGACAAAAAGCTGACGCCGAAGCTCGCGACTGGCGCGCGCATCTTCGCCTGGCTGATTTTTGCCGGCTACGTCTCCATGCCGATCGCGGTTCTCGCAGGGCTGATTAAGCCCGCGCAGCAATTATGATCGGCTCGATCGATTCGAAGATTCCATCCGGTCCGCTCGACAAGAAATGGTCGAGCTACAAGGACCACGCGAAGCTCGTTAGTCCGGCGAATCGGCGAAAGCTGGAAGTGATTGTCGTCGGTACCGGACTCGCGGGTGGGTCGGCCGCGGCCACGCTCGGCGAGCAGGGCTACAACGTGAAGTGCTTCTGCTTCCAGGATAGCCCGCGCCGTGCGCACAGCATCGCGGCGCAGGGCGGCATCAACGCGGCGAAGAACTACCAGAACGACGGCGACAGCGTCTTCCGCCTTTTCTACGACACGATCAAAGGCGGCGATTTCCGCGCTCGGGAGGCGAACGTCCACCGCCTCGCCGAGGTCAGCACCGCAATCATCGATCAGTGCGTCGCGCAGGGTGTGCCGTTCGCGCGAGAGTACGGTGGCTTGCTCGCCAATCGCTCCTTCGGGGGCGCGCAGGTCTCGCGCACGTTTTACGCGCGTGGCCAAACGGGCCAGCAGCTGTTGTTAGGCGCGTATCAGGCGCTCTGCCGGCAGATTTCCGCGGGCTCGGTAAAGATGTACCCGCACACTGAGATGCTCGACGTGGTGCTCGTGAACGGCCATGCCAAAGGCATCGTCACGCGCAATCTCGCGACCGGGAAGATCGAGACGTTTGCGGCGGATGCCGTCGTGCTCGCAACCGGCGGGTATGGCAACGTTTTCTATCTCTCGACCAACGCGCGCGGCTCGAACGTCACTGCCAGCTGGCGCGTCCACAAGAAGGGCGCGCTCTTCGCGAACCCTTGCTACACGCAGATCCACCCGACCTGCATTCCGGTAAGCGGTCAGCATCAATCGAAGCTGACGCTCATGTCCGAGTCGCTCCGCAACGACGGCCGCGTTTGGGTTCCGAAGAAGGAAGGTGAGAAACGCGCGCCGCAGGACATTCCCGAAGCGGAGCGTGACTACTACCTCGAACGCAAATACCCGAGCTACGGCAACCTCGCGCCACGCGACATCTCCTCGCGTAGCGCGAAGGAAGCTTGCGACGCGGGCCTCGGCGTCGGCCCAAGCGGGCGCGGCGTGTTCCTAGACTTTGCGGACGCGATCGGCCGGCTCGGCGAGAAAACGATCCGCGAGCGCTACGGCAACCTGTTCGACATCTACGAGAAGATCACCGGCGAGGATGCGTACAAGCAGCCGATGCGCATCTACCCCGCCGTGCATTACACGATGGGCGGGCTGTGGGTTGACTACAACCTGATGAGCAACGTGCCAGGCTTGCACGTCATCGGCGAAGCGAACTTCTCCGACCACGGCGCGAACCGGCTCGGCGCCAGCGCGCTCATGCAGGGTCTCGCCGACGGCTATTTCGTGCTGCCTTACACACTGCCGACATATCTCGCCGGCCAGATCGGCAAGCGCCCGTCAGTCGATGCTCCGGAGTTCAAGCAAGCGGAGGCAGATGTGCGTGCGCGCGTGCAGAAGATGATGGACGTGAACGGAACGCGCACCGTGGATTCCTTCCATCGCGAGCTCGGCCTGCTCATGTGGGACAAGTGCGGCATGGCGCGCAACGCCGCCGGCCTGCGGGAAGCGCTCGGCAAGATCCCGCAGATTCGCGAGGAATTTTGGCGGAACGTCCGCGTTCCCGGTGTTGGCGAGACTTACAATCAATCGCTGGAGCGCGCCGGGCGTGTGGCCGATTACCTCGAGTTCGCGGAGCTCATGTGCGTCGACGCACTGGAGCGCGACGAGTCATGCGGCGGACATTTTCGCGAGGAACATCAGACGCCCGACGGCGAAGCGCTGCGCAACGACGAGGACTTCGCCTCCGTCTTCGCGTGGGAGTTCCAGGGCAACGGCACCATCGAGCGGCCGAAATTGCATCGTGAGCCGCTTGTGTTCGAGACGGTTGAGCTGGCGCAAAGGAGCTACAAATGATCTCGCGGCTCGCAGCGTATCGGAATTTTCAACCAGCCTGTCATTCCGAGCGGAGTGGAGCGAAGCGGAACGCAGTCGAGGAATCCCGTGGCCAAACCGTTCATCTGACGCCGCGGGATCCTTCGACTCCGCTTCGCTACGCTCAGGATGACCGCAAGGAGAGTGCGTCATGAATTTCAAACTCCGAGTCTGGCGCCAGGACCGCGACGATCGCGGCGGCAAGCTGGTCGATTACGAGGCGCGCGACATTTCGCCCGACACGTCGTTCCTCGAGATGCTCGACATCGTGAACGAGCGAATCGCCGAGAAAGGCGACGATCCGATCGCCTTTGAATCTGACTGTCGCGAAGGCATTTGCGGAACCTGCTCGCTCACGATCGATGGCGAAGCGCACGGCCCGGATCATCCCGGAGCCGCGTGTCAGCTATACATGCGCCGCTTCACCGATGGCGCGACCATCACGGTCGAGCCGTTTCGCGCGCGCGCGTTCAAGTTCGTGAAGGATCTGGTCGTCGATCGCGGCGCGCTCGATCGCATCGTGCAGGCGGGTGGCTTCATTTCGGTGCGGAGCGGATCGGCGCCGGAGGCGAACTCCGTTCCCGTTCCGAAACACAACGCCGATCTCTCGATGGAGGCGGCGGCGTGCATTGGCTGCGGTGCGTGCGCGGCGGCATGCCCGAATGCATCGGCGATGCTCTTCACTTCAGCGAAGGTCGCGCACCTCGCGCTGCTTCCGCAGGGTGATCCTGAGCGCACCGAGCGCGTGCTCAGCATGGTTGCGCAGATGGACGCGGAAGGTTTCGGCAACTGCACCAACCACTACGAGTGCGAAGCGGTCTGCCCGGCGGAAATCAGCGCCAGCTTCATCGCGAAGCTGAATCGCGAGTACGCGATGGCGACGCTGCGGAAGAAGGTCGGCGAATAGTCAGGACACCGCGTCGCCGCTGAGCGTCTCGCACGCACAGCTCCAAAGCTCGCGATCGAGCTCAGCCTCCGCGCGCCTGGTCAGGTCGTCGGCACTGCCGTTCTCGCGCAGGACGGCGAGCACGGTCGACCCGGAACCGGAAAGCAGCGCCGCACCGACTTCTGGCTGGGCGAGAAGCCACATCTTTAATCGCGCCAGAAAGACGTACTTCTCGAACACCGGGCGCTCGAGATCGTTCACGAACTCGGCACCGCCGAACGACTGCGCGTCGTATCTGATGCCTGGTAGTTCTTTGGAGCCTTTCCAGCGGCCGTAGGCCCAAGGAGTCGCAACGCCGAACGCTGGTTTGAGGAGCAGCAGCGGCAGCGTGTCTGGCAGCGGCGCAGGCTCGACCAACTCCCCTCGCCCGCGACAGACGCAGGCCGAGCGGTAGAGAAAGAATGGAACATCGGAACCAATCTCTGCGCCCAGCGCCGCGAGTGCGGCAGTTTCAAGTCCGCTACCGAACATCCGATGGAGTCCGAGCAGCACCGCCGCGGCATCGCTGCTGCCGCCGCCAAGCCCAGCGCCGTGTGGGATGCGCTTGCGCAGTGCAATGCGGACGCCACCGGCTATGCCCGTCGCCGCGAAGAAGAGGCGCGCAGCTCGCACGGCGAGGTTGTCGTCGCCCGTCGGCAGCGAAGGGTCGTCGCAGGAGAAATGCACCACACCCGCGTCGTCAGTCGCGGCAAGAGTCAGCTCATCGCAGAGCGAGACCGGCGCCATCAGCGTCTCGATCTCGTGAAACCCGTCGTCGCGGCGGCCGAGAATCCGAAAGGAAAGATTGATCTTCGCGGGCGCACGAAGCTGCATAGAGTCCACTCTGTTCAAAGCCGTGAAGCATACAGGATGAACTCGCAAGACGGTGTCAAAAACGCGCGCGACCGACTGATCATTGCGCTTGATGTGCCGACAGCGGCGGAAGCGGTCGAGCTTACAAACCGGCTTTCCGGCGACATCTCGTTTTTCAAAATCGGGCTGCAACTCTATACCGCCGAGGGCCCGGCGATCGTCCATCGCGTCCTCGCGAGCGGCGCCAACGTGTTTCTCGATCTGAAGTTGTTCGACATCCCAAATACCGTCAGCAAAGCGGTGGCAGCCGCGGCCGGCCTTGGTGTCTCGATGCTGACGATCCACCTCGCCGGCGGCCGAAACATGATCGAAGCGGCGGTCGCCGCTTGCCCGCCGGAACTTTTGCTACTCGGTGTCACCGTGCTGACGAGCTTCGACTCGGAGTCATTGCGCGAAACCGGGGTGCAGAGCGACGTGGAGGAGCAGGCGCTGCGGCTCGCAGGGCTCGGCGCGGATTGCGGTATCCGAGGATTAGTCGCGAGCCCGCACGAGCTCGTTGCGCTACGCAGTCGACTTGGTGGTGACATCAAGATCGTCACGCCTGGTGTGCGACCCGCATGGTCCGCAGCCGACGATCAGAAGCGCTTCACCACGCCGATGGAAGCGGTGCAACGCGGCGCAGATTATCTCGTAATCGGCCGGCCGATCACCGCACATCCGCAGCCGAGCGAAGCGGCGCGTAAGATCGTCAGCGAGATCGCGTCGGCAGAACGCTAGCGTCGCATGTTCGACGCGCTGCACGTCTACTCCGGGGGCGAAGCGCATTCAGCAGCCATGAACATGGCGGTCGACGAGGCGCTGCTCGAGACTGCTTCCACAGCCGTGCTCCGCTTCTACGGCTGGCGAAAACCGTCGCTCTCGTTTGGCTACTTCGGACGCTTTGCTGATGTCGCCGAGGAGCACGCGCACCGCGAGCTCGTCCGTCGCTGGACGGGCGGCGGGATTGTCTATCACGGCAGCGATCTGACTTACTCCATCATCTTGCCGCCGGACGAAGCGAGCCGCTTTCGTTCCTCCCGCGCCGTCTACGCCCAGGTGCACGGCGCAATTCGTCAGGCTCTCGCGGCGCGATTGCCTGTCGAGCTCGCGCCATCCGCAGCACCGAAGGTTTCTGAAGCGTGCTTCGCGAATGCGGTTGAGTCCGACGTGATCTCCGACGGCAAAAAGATCGCCGGCGCCGCGCAACGCCGCACGCGTGCCGGCTTGTTGCATCAGGGGAGCATCCAAGGCGAGACGTTGCCGGCCGGCTTCTGCGACGACTTCGCGCGCGCGCTCTGCCCGGCGTTTGCCAGCATATCCTATGCGCCAGAAACGGTCGCGCGGGCGACGACGATCGCCCGCGAAAAATATGCCACGCGCGAGTGGTTGCACCGCCGTTGACGTAACGTGCAGGACGCCAGCGTAGGGCGCAGTTGCTTTGACTTTGGAAACGCTGACTTCTATCCTCCGCGTGTGGAAGTTTCCGCACGCAGACCTGCCGCTAATACCCTCGCCTCTGGTCCATTGGCGCAGGTTGCACGGACGGTGCAAGTCCATCTCGATGAGGTGGAAACGCGCATCAAACAGCAGGCAGCTGAGTTCGATCCGGCGGTGGAAGGCTACGTCACTTACGCGATCGGGGGGCAGGGCAAACGCCTGCGTCCGCTCGTGGCGTTGTTGAGTGGCGGGGCGACCGGTCAGATCCGCGACGCGCACCTGAATCTTGCCGTCGTGCTCGAGCTGATCCATGTCGCGACGCTCGTGCATGACGACATCATGGACGAGGCGGAGCGGCGGCGCGGGCAAGCGACCGTGAACGCGCGCTGGGGCAACGCGTTAAGCGTGCTCGTGGGCGATTGCCTCTTCGCGCAGGCGTTGAATCTCTCGACGACGTTCGACAATGGCGACATCAGCCGCTCGATCGCGCAGGCGGCACGCGAGGTTTGCTCGGGTGAGATCATCCAGACGCAGCGCCGTTTCGACCTGCATCTCGGGATCGATGATTACCTCCGGATCCTGGAGATGAAGACCGGGTCGCTCTTTGCCGTGGCTGCGGAGCTCGGCGCGGTGATCAACGAAGTGCCGGAAGAAACAGCGCGCACGCTGAAGCGGTTCGGGATGAAGATCGGCACCGCCTACCAGATCTACGACGATTGCCTCGATATCGCCGGCAACGAATCGATTATTGGCAAGACGCTCGGCACGGATCTGCGCAAAGGGAAGCTGACGTTGCCGGTGCTGATGCTGTTGAAGTCGGCATCCGCCTCGGACCGCGAGCAGTACTGCCGGTTCATCGTCGAAGGAAAGTCCGAGGAGATGACGGACGTCCTGCGGAATGACGCCGCGGGCGCGCCGCTGACAGCGGCGATCGACGCCGGAACCAGCCTTATTGTGGAAGCGCAGCGCGATCTTGATGTTCTCAAACCGGGCGTGCACGCCGAGGCTCTCGGGCAGCTCTGCGATGCATTGCGCGAGCTGCTCGATCAGCTGCACGACTGATGCCATGTGGGAGGGGCCTTCGTGCTCTGACTCCCTGCGTCTACCGTCGGGGCGCTAAGCCCCTCCCACCTTCTGAAACATGTCGCAGCTGAAGATCAGCGAGATGCCGCAGGATGATCGCCCGCGTGAGAAGCTGCTAACGCGCGGCGCGAGCGCGTTAACTGACGCCGAGCTGATCGGCATTCTACTCCGCACCGGCATCCCGGGAGCGAACGCTGTGCAGGTGGCGGCGAATCTGCTCGATCGCTACAAGTCGCTCGGCGGGTTGAGCCGCTGCAGCGTTGAAGAGATTGCCGAGATCGCTGGTATCGGACCGGCGAAGGCGCTGCACCTTGTCGCCGCGTTCAACCTCGGCCAACGACTCGCACGTGAAGCTCTGACCCGGGAAAAGATCGATTCGCCTGATCTCGTCTACAATCTCCTCGCACCCGAGATGCGCGCGCTGCACAAGGAGTCGTTGCGCGTCATCCTGCTCGATACGCGTTATCACCTGCTGCGGATCCAGGAAGTTTCGCTGGGCAGCGTCAACGAGAGCATCGCTCATCCGCGCGATGTTTTCCGGCCAGCCGTGATCTCATCGGCCTACGCGGTGATCGTGGCGCACAATCATCCCTCCGGCGATCCGTCACCGAGCCAGTCGGATCACAGCCTAACGAGGCGTCTGGCTCAAGCGGCCGAGCTGCTGCAGATCAAGCTGCTCGATCACATCATCATCGGCGCGCCCGCTGAAGGCCGCCTGCCGTACTTCAGTTTCAAGGAAGCGGGCGTGCTTTGAAGATTCACCCGTCAGCTGTCGTCTCGGATGGCGCCGTCATCGCCGAGGATGTTGAGATTGGGCCGTTCTCGTTGATTGGGCCGGACGTGGCGATTGGCGCCGGCACCGTCGTGCAGTCGCACGTCGTGCTCGAAGGCGCCGTTCGCCTTGGGGAGAAGAACATAATCGGGCATGGCTCTATCATCGGTGGGCCGCCCCAGGACCTCGGGTTCAAACCAGAGACGAAGAGCTCGGTGACGCTGGGCGACGGCAACGTCATCCGCGAGCATTGCACGATCCACCGCGGCACCACTGAAGGGAGCTCGACCACGATCGGTGATCGGAACTTCCTTATGGCAGGCGTGCACATGGGCCACAATTGCCGCATCGCAAACGATGTGATCATCGCCAACAACTGCCTCCTCGCCGGTTATGTCGAGATCGCTGACCGGGCGTTCATCGGAGGCGGCACGACGTTCCATCAAAACATGAAAGTCGGACGACTGGTGATGGCGCAGGGTAGCTCGGCATTTGGGAAGGACATCCCGCCGTTCCTCCTCGCCGCGGAGCGAAACTTCGTCTTCGGCATGAACGTGCTCGGGATGCGGCGCGCCGGCTTTACCGGAGCGGAACGCGATGAGATCAAGCGCGCCTTCAAGCTCCTCTACCGCAGCGGCCTCAATACGCGCCAGGCGCTGGAGCAGGCGGCCGCGACCGACTTCGGGCCGCTCGGCCGCGAGTTTTTCGAGTTCGTCGCAAACGCGAAGAAGCGAGGTATTCTGCCATACCGCTATGCTGGCGAAGACGGCGAAGCGTAGCCGTCGTCAAACGAGTGCGAGCAGCGCGAGCATTCGCCCGGTGCGCGACTTCTCAGCGCGATAGGAGTAGTAGCGATCCAAATCACAGGCGGTGCAGACGCCGCTGTCGTGCACGTTCCCCACGCCGCGCTCGCGGCATTGCCTGATCACATCGGCCGCGAAATCGATCTCGTAGTGCGGCGGCCGAATGCAGGGGCCTAACTGCACAATCAGATCTTCCGGCGCTGAGCCGAACCGCTCGCGCATCAGCTCGATAGCGTTTCCTACGATCCCCAGCTCCGTCCCCTTTTTCCCCGAGTGCACCAGGCCGATCGCGCGGCGCACCGGGTCGACGAGAAACACCGCGCCACAATCGGCGACGTAAATACCGAGAAGCAGACCACGCTGATTGGTTACGACACCGTCACATCCTGCGAAGCGATGGTCACTCGAGACCGGGGCGTCGACGACCGCCACTCCACGGCCGTGCACTTGCTCCGCAGTAACGAAAGGGAACTCAGCCACCCCAAGCGATCGACGGACTTCGCGATGAACGCCGTCGAGCCGGCGGAGCGCTTCCGCCTTGTCGCTCGCGACATCGATGCCGGCAACGCGCGCGATAAATGCGTGCTGGATCGATGGCACCGCTTCAAGCGCAGTGAAGCGCTCAATCGGCAGCTGTGCGGACGCGGATGAATCCACCCGGCAGAACGCTTAGCGCGAACGCGGCGACGCCTGCTGCGCCGGGCGAGCTCGGCGCGTCTCGCGCGTTGTCGTTGTGGTGGTGGTAGTGGTCTGACCACGCGCCTTGGCGTCCTCTCTCGCGCTCAGCTTCTCGGTGCGAGTTGTGCGTCCGCGCAATGGATCCTGGTAATTTGCGTGAAAGACGGTGTCCGCCGCGATGACGCGATCGAACTCAGCGAGCGCTGACTCGTAGGAGAAGAGCGCCTGCAGCCGCGTCGACTGCGCGCGCGTGACTTCAACACGCGAGCTGAGCACCTCGAGCTGGGTCCCCGCCCCCGCGCTAAGGCGCGCGGACGCCAGCCGGAGCGCTTCTTCGGATTGGCCGACTGTCTCCGTGGTGCTGCGGATCAGCTCGTCACCCTGCTGCAAGTTCGAGTATGCCTGCTGGACTTCGAGTTCCACCTGTCGCACGGCGTCGTCGTAGTTGATCTGCGCAGTCTGGAGGCCGGCGCGTGCCTGCTTCACGCGGCCGGCGGTTTGGAAGCCATCGAAGATCGCCCAGTTGCCGGTCGCGCCCCAGGTGTAGCCTTGCGAGACATCAGAGATGTTATCGCTGAAGGGCGAGCTTTGAAATTCGTACCCACCGTTCAGGCGCACGGTCGGAAAGTAGCCCGCGAGCGCGGCGCGAACCTGCTCACGCTGATTGAAAATCGAAGCGCGCTGCTGTTTCAGGAACGACCGGCGCTCCGTCGCCACGGCGATCGCCTGCGTCAGCGCCATGTTACGGGGACGGTAGGCGAGTTCCCCTATTGCCTCGAGTGGCGCGCTGTTGCCGCGCGCCGGGTCGAAGTCGAGGCCGAGCGTTCGCGCGAGCTGCAGCTCGGCGATGCGAAGACTGTTGCGCGCGGTGAAGAGATCCGGCCGCTGGTTCGAAAGGGCGACCTGCGCTTGCAGCACGTTGAATCGCGGCACCGTGCCGGCTTCGAAACGGTTCTGTTGATCCTGCAGCTGGCTCTCCAGAAGGCGGATCGATTGCTCCTGCACACCGATGAGCGCGCGATTCAGGAGGATTTGGTAAAACTGCGTCCGCACGAGTGAGATGACCTGGTCGACCGTGTTTCGCAGGGCGAAGTAGCTGCTGTCTTTGGTGAAATTCGCGGCGCTAATCTGAGCGCGCACGCCACCGCCCGCGAAGACGAGCTGACTGACCTGGAAGCGCAGGTTGTAGGAGTTGTTCGTGGTGCCGATGCCGCCGCCGGAGCCTCCGCCATTTTCGTCTCCTGGCGTAGGGGTTGCCGTTGCGCCAGGCGTCGGCGTTATGCCGGGGGTTGGCGTTGCGCCCGTGCCATTGCCGCCGCCGGTCGAAAAACCGCCGCCGTCGCGGAGGTTTGGATCCGTCTGTTGGAAGACGGCATTGGCTTCGAGCTGGGGCAGCGCCTGCCCGCGCACTTCTACGACGAGGCCCTTCGTCCGCTCGATCTCCTGCAGCGCGCGCAGGATGTCGGGATTTTGGCGCAGCGCGGTATCGATCGCCTGCTGGAGTGTGAAGCGGCGCGAGCCGTAGCTGCTGCCCGTGGCGAATTCCTGGCCGCCAAAAAGCGATGTGGCGGCGAGCGCGGTGAGAAGCGGGATGGCGATCCCGATGGCGTAGCTGAAAACTTTTCGCATTGAGAGGTTAAGGCAGCGGAGCTGGAAGCGGTGCTTAGGTTAGCGGGTCACCGCGCAGAGTCCACTAGGTTTAGCGAACGTATGCAAGGCGTGTGCCGTGCAGTTTCATAAATCACAAACCGCCGCGCGACAGTATCTTACGTCGGTGAATCGCGGAGACTCCGGCACATTCCCTTCCCGCGTATGGGATCGAACAGTTCCGATTTTGGAACTAGAGCGGCGTTGCTCAGCGGTGCGCGCACGCCCGCGGGCGACAGCTTACTTCTTTTGGCAGTAGCTATAGATCTTTGTGTAGATCTGCAGCCACGCCTTCTGCTCGTCCGGCGTGAGATGCGACATCAGCTTCATCAGGTTGCCGACCATCTCTTCGCGAATTCGACGCACCAAGGCAGAGCCTTTCTCCGTGATGCAGACGAGCACCTTGCGCCGGTCTTCGCGTGCGCTTGCGCGCACCACGTAGTCGAGATTTTCCAGTCGCGCGACCAGCCCGCTGGCCGCAGCGGTCGTGTGTCCCATTTTCTGCGCGATCTCCGACATCGTCAGCACCTCTTTCTGATCGAGCGCCGCGAGGAGAAAGAACTGCGGGAAGGAGACATTGCCGGGCGCAAGCTCCTTAGAGAGGCGCAGCACGAAGCAGCGCTGCATCTCCAGAATGATACACGAGAGTTGCTCGGCGTCGGCGCGAGAATCGTCAGCCGGGCTGGACGCGCGAGCGCTGACTGCTGGGGAGTTCAACGGGAATTAAGCTAGGAGCCGGCTCCGGGCTGTCAACCGATCTGCCCACTCGCAACTAGTCGAACATGAGCACGTTCGCGACCTCGCCTTGCCTCAAGGTCACGCCGGGTTCGACACGCAGCAGCGCATTCGATCGGCTCAAACCGAACACGGCGTGCGACTCCTGCCGACCGAGAGCTTCGAAGGCGCCGGCTTCCACCGAACCGCGAACGTAATGGGGGCGGTCGGCAGGGTTCGCGATGTCGCCGGCGAGGATCACAGAGAAGCTGGGCAGCGCCAGTGCTGCATCTGCGGCGCCGGCGAGTTTCAGGATCGCAGGGCGGACGAAGAGCAGAAACGTGACGAACGCGGAGACAGGATTCCCCGGTAGTCCGAAGATGGCGCAATTGCCTGCGCGGCCGAAAAGGAATGGTTTGCCCGGTTTCAGCGAGATGCGCCATACGTCGATCTCGCCGCCCGCGCTGCGAATGGCGGATTTCACGAAATCGCGCGCGCCGACCGAGACTCCGCCGGCGATGATCAGCACGTCGGAGTCGAGGCCGCGCTGCACGGCGGCGGCGGTTGCGGCCTCGTCGTCCGCGCAGTGCTCTGTGGTGGCAACGTCCGCGCCACACTTGCGCACAAGCGCCTGCAGGAGCGGGGTGTTCGAGTCGTATATCTGGCCGGACCGCAGCTCCGCGCCGGGAGGAGCAAGCTCGTCGCCGGTGGATATGATGGCGGCTCGCACAGCGGCTCCGACGTCGACCGACCCCAGGCCCTGCGAGGCGAGCAACGCGACGGTGGCCGGCCCGATGCGCTGGCCCGCCGATAAAATCTTCTGGCCTTCCGCGACATCACCACCGCGCCTCCGCACAAATTCACCGCTCGCGACGCTGGTGTTCACGATGACTTCGCTGCCATTTACGACCGTGTCTTCCTGCATGACAACCGCATCGGCGCCCGCGGGCATCGGCGCGCCGGTCAGGATGCGGACCGCTTCCCCTGCCCGCACCTGAAGCCGACGGTCCAATCCTGCGGGCTGTTCGCCAACAATGTGCATCGACTCGCCAGGCGCTGAGGAACTCGCGACCACCGCATATCCATCCATGGCCGAGTTGTCGAACGGAGGCAGCGCGACCCGCGCGAAATAATCTCGAGCCGCAAAGCAGCCGAGAGCATCCAGGAGCGGGACCGAGCGTGCGGCACCGGCGCGCACGCGCGAGAGAATGGCGGCGAGGGCCTGTTCCTGTTGGATCACGCCACTCCGTTCGCCGCCCGCAAAGCCGCATCAATTGGTCGCGACACCGCCGCGCACGCGCACCCCGAAAAGTCGTTAGGCGGATAACTCCAGGACAGGCGGCGCATGTTGACGATCATCCGCCCCACCCCATATTCTCGCAACTTCGTAGGTGAGGTGGCTGAGTGGTCGAAAGCAGCGCTTTGCTAAAGCGCCGTAGTCCAAAAGGCTACCGAGGGTTCGAATCCCTCCCTCACCGCGCTCTTGCGCGCCGCCCGCGACGGCATGGATTCGTTCAATCGGCGCTAGACATCCGAAATCGTGGCGTCAACCCGGGCTTAGAAACCCTTCCGTGCAACCGGGTGCGCTGGTTGCCACTCCGCGGCTTTCGGCGGCTGCGGCTCTTCGTTTCGCCGCGCCAGCTGAGCCAGCACAGCAGGTCAGCAAACCTGATGGCGCAAGGGTTTGTGCAGGAGCTTCTCCGTAGTAACCGCATCGGCACAGGTACGCGCTGCGCCCCGGACGATGAGCAGACACATCGTTAGCGTCCTTTGCCTCGTTCTGGTCGGCTGCGCGGCCACCACACCAACATCGTCGAACACGCGCGCCAGCAAAGCGGCACGACCGAAACCGCTGCCAAACCTGCACCAAACGCACGACTGGGGAGCAAGGCCGCCGGTTGCTAATCCAGTCCACAACAGTGACTGAGCAAATCAGCACATCGCCGCCGGAACCGCCGCGGTGCGCGCTCGCCGACAAGGGCGACTGACTCCCGAAAAGTCTAACCGGGCGGCCAGCTGAGGCGTCGCTTGCCCAGCACGTGCACGTGCAGATGCGGCACGCTTTCCCCCGCGTCAGGACCGTTGTTGATCACAACGCGGTATCCGGATTCCAACAGATCGAGCTTCTCCGCCACGTGCCGTGTCGTGAGAAGTAACTTGCCGAGCAGCGCCTGGTCGGCCGGCATGCTCTCCGCTACTCGCGGGATGACGCGCTTCGGGACGACAAGCACGTGGACGGGCGCCTTCGGGTCGACGTCGTGGAAGGCGATCACCTCATCGTCTTCCCAGACGATGTTGGCTGGAATCTCGCGACGCGCGATTTTCTCGAAGATCGTCATGGCTGCTTCGCCGGTGTCCGCCTAACGAACGGAACAGCTGATGTCCAACCCGCCGCGCGCGGCCAGCTTCTCGCGCACGAAGCAGACGACTTCTTCGCGCAGGGTATCGCATGCGCGTGTCCACATCTTCGCGCCGCGCAGGTGCTTCACGCACGCCTGCAGTCCGCACAGCTGCAGGCTGTCGGTGCCGGTGCTGACCAGCGCGTCGATGCGCTTCTCCAGACCGTCGAAGAAGGCCAGCTCGTAGCCGGTGCCAGCCGCTTCCGCGACTTCCAGCAGCGAGAGCGAGATAGGAGGCGGCGCAGGCGAGAAGTACGGGATGATCTCCTTGTACCCGATGACTTTCAGGACGTAGCGCACAGTCTGCGACAGCTGACTGATCGGCACGACCGGCTCGTCATTCCGCAGCCGCAGGTAGAAGGCGATGCTCTCGGTGATGTGATCCGTCAGCCACCAGCTCGGGTAGCCCGCTTGGTCCGCGGCGCGGGTGATGGCCGCGTGCAACCATTGCTGGTTAAACTCGAAGAGCTGCCCGGAATCGCAGCGCAGGTAGGGAAATTCTTCCTTAAACGCTACCATTGCCGACAATTTCCGGCGGGAACAGCTCCCGTTGCGATGGGTTGGTTTTGACGCGCTTGCCGAGCGCCTGCACGGCTTCGACGAATTGATCCACGCCTTCAAACCGGCGATGCACGGACGCGTAGCGCAGATAGGCCACCTCGTCGATGTCCTTCAGCTTCTCGAGCACTTTCGTACCGATGGCGGTCGATTGAACTTCGCGGCCGCTGGTCTCGAGCTCGTGCACGATCTCATCCACTGCCTGCTCCAGCGTGACGATGCTGATCGGGCGTTTCTCGCAAGCTTTCGCCAGACTGCCGACAAGCTTGCGACGGTCGAATTGCTCATGCGTGCGATCGCGTTTGACCACGCGAAGCTCCGAACGCTCGATCTCCTCGTAGGTCGTGAAGCGGTAGGAGCACTGCAAACAGACGCGGCGGCGGCGAATGCTGGAGCTATCACGAGACTGGCGCGAGTCGATGACCTTGTCGTCACGAAACCCGCACTTGGGACAACGCATAGTGTCTACACTCTTAGT
>CADCTA010000049.1 GCA_902805675.1 uncultured Chthoniobacterales bacterium
GGCGGCATGGTGGCGAAGACGCTGCTGGCCATCAGCCAGACGCGCTTGATCACGATCGCCGCCGTGCATGGAGCAGCGGTCGCAGGCGGCGCGGGAATCATGTCAGCCTGCGACTTCGTGGTCGCTGCGGAAGGAACGAAGATCGGTTATCCGGAGGCGAAACGCGGTCTGGTCGCCGGATTGGTCATGACGTTCCTCCGGCGGCAAGTGCGCGAGCGCGACATCCGTGAGTTGCTCTTTACCGCCGAACTTATCGATGCCGCGCGCGCGAAAGAGATCGGGCTCGTGAACCGCGTGGTCCCGCCTAACGAGTTGCAAGCCGAGACGGACAAGATCGCCGCGTCGGTGCTGCAAGGAGCACCCGGCGCGCTCGCAAACGCGAAGCGGCTTCTCGAACAACTCTGGCCGACGTCCGTGAAACAAGACATCGAAGCGGCCCTCGCGCATCACATGCAGGCGCGGGAGTCAGCCGAGGCGAAAGAAGGCGTCGCCGCGTTTCTGGAGAAACGCCCGCCGAATTGGGCAACATAGCCGGCATGCCGAAACCGCTGACTGTCGAAGCCCCGGCGGAGCTGCTCGCGTACATGTTCGAGCAATGGCCAGAGCTGAAGAAGAAACAGATCCGGACCTGGCTGAAATTTCAGGCGATCACCGTGAACGACCGGCCGGTCTCGCAGTTCAATCACCCACTGGCGCCGGGCGACGTCGTCGCCGTTCGCACGGACCGCTTCGCCGTCCCGAAGACCGTGCTGTCGTCGGGGATGAAAGTGTTGTTCGAAGACGCGACGCTCATCGTTATCGACAAGCCCGAGAACCTGCTCAGCGTCGCGAGTGTCGCGGAAGACGAGAAGACCGCCTACTTCCAGCTCACGGATTACGTCCGCAGGCAGAAGGCTGATGCGCACGAGCGGATCTGGATCGTCCATCGGCTCGACCGCGAGACGTCGGGCCTGATGGTGTTCGCGAAAACACCGGAAGCAAAAGCGACGCTCCAGGGTGCGTGGGAGCAGGTCACGAAACGATACGAAGCAGTGGTGGAGGGAGCGTTGCCGAAGACGGAAGGCGTTCTCGAGTCCGATCTCGACGAGCGCAATCCATTCAAGGTCTACAGCGCTCGCGCCAGCGCGGAAACGCGGCATGCAATCACGCGCTACCGAGTGCTCGGCCGGAACAGGAAGCTCAGCCTCGTTGAGCTAGAACTGGAGACCGGGCGTCGCCACCAGATCCGCGTGCAGCTGGCCGATGTCGGCTGCCCGATCGTCGGCGACGAGAAATACGGCTCGAAGACGAACCCGGCCCATCGGCTCGGGCTGCACGCGACCGGGTTGCGCTTCACGCATCCCGCGACCGACCGCGAGATGAGCTTCGAGTCACCGCTTCCGAAGGATCTCACGCGCCTGCTGCGAGCAGCGCCGGCGCAACCGCGATCATGATCCCGTTTCGAAATCTCGGTGAGGCGCGCACGCCTGAGGGCTCGCGCCTGACGCTCCACGAGCACGACGGCGACTACTTCATCAAGCTGGACGGACGCCAGCTGATGAGCAGCACCTCGACGACATCGGAGCTCAAGCTCGCGGACAAGGCGTGTGGTTCGCTCCAGAACAAGGGGAACGCTCGTGTGCTGATCGGCGGGCTTGGGCTCGGCTATAGCCTCAAGCGCGTGCTTGAGCTGGTCGGCAAAGCTGCCGTCGTGCAGGTCGCCGAGCTGATGCCGGAAGTCGTCGTCTGGAACCGCGAGCTGCTGCAGAAAGTGAACGGGAAGCTGCTCAACGATCCGCGAGTCGAAATCATCGTCGGCGACGTTTTCGCGCGGATCCGCAATCCCGGTAAGAGCCGCTACGATGCAATCCTGCTGGATGTGGACAATGGCCCCACATCGTTCGTGCAGACGAAGAACCGCCGCCTGTACAATCGCCGCGGTCTGCACGTCATCATGAATGCATTGAACCCCGGTGGGCGCGTCGCATTCTGGTCGGCGGAACCTGAGCCGCAGTTTCTCGATGCGCTAAAGCGTGCGGGGTTCGAAGCGGAAGAATACCCAGCCAAAGCTAACGATCACGCGAAGCGTTTCGCCCACATGATCTACGTGGGTGAGCGTCTGGTGCACGAGGTGCCGCCGCTACCTGCTACCGCGCGGTCGCCGCAACGGCCGGCCGCGGGTACTCAGCGGTCTCGGAGTTGAGTCCGCTGCTCAGGCACTCTGGACAGAGCCGGTAGTCGCGATTCTCCCGCTCGGCTTCTTCTGAGAGGATGAAGAGCTTGTGACACGGGTCGTGTAGACAGTTCACGAACCGGCTCGTCGCGCGCCCGGTGTGCGCGCATCGCCCGATCGGCACCAGACCCTCTTCCACCCGCACCGTCATGCGTTGGTCGAAGACGAAACATTCGCCCTGCCAGTGCTCGTTTCCGAACTGCTCCTGATACGTCACGATCCCGCCGTGAAGCTGGAACACGTCTTTGAAGCCCCGGCTGCGCAGCAACGCTGACGCCTTCTCACAGCGAATGCCGCCGGTGCAGTACATCAGCACCTTCTTGTGTTTGATGTCTTCGAGTTCGCTGACGTAGGCCGGCAGCTCGCGAAAGTTCTCGATCTCGCACACAACGGCTCCATCGAAGCGCCCGGCGGCTGACTCGTAGCTGTTCCGCACGTCGAGCAAGACCACCTCAGGATCGCCTTCAATCACCCGCTTCCACGCGGCAGGCGAGAGAAGATTATGCTGATCGGGTTCCAGCGGACCGGCGCCAAGCGTGACGATCTCGGCGCGTACTTTCACCACCAGCTTTGGGAAGGTGCTTTCGTCGCCACGGCTCCATTTGATCGGCACGTCCGCAAAACGCTCGTCGCGGTGGAACTCGGCCACGTACTCGCTGATCGCAGCTGCCGGGCCGGCGAGCGTGCCGTTGATCCCTTCCTGCGCGATCAGGACGCGGCCTTTTAGCCCAAACGAGGCGCACAGCGAGCGCTGTCGCGTCGCGAAATCGGCGGGATCAGCGATCCGCACGTACTTGTAGAAGAGGATAACCGGCCAGCTTTCGCTCATCGCTTGTTATCGGCTAAACGCGCGCGCGTATTGCACTGGCGCCTTCAGATCAGCTCCGAGCTGCGCGGCGGCTTTGATGGGCCAGTAAGGTTCGCGGAGCAACTCACGCGCGAGGAAGACCATGTCCGCCTGGCCGCTCGAGACGATTGTCTGCGCCTGATCGGCTTCGGTAATCATGCCCACCGCAGCCGTCGGGATGTCGGCCTCGCGCCGAATGCGAGCGGCGAACTGCACTTGATAGCCAGGTCCCACCGGGACCTTCGCGCGCGGCACGGCGCCGCCCGACGAGCAGTCCACCATGTCGAGGCCAAGCGGCTTCAGCTGTTGAATCAAAGCGACCGACTGCTCGATATCCCAGCCGCCCTCTACCCAATCAGTGCCCGAGATGCGGATGAGCAACGGGTAGCGCTCGGGCCAGACGCGCCGCACTGCTTCGATCACTTCACGGCACGCGCGCGTGCGATTCTCGAACGAGCCGCCGTACTCGTCTGTGCGGCGGTTGATGAGCGGCGAGCAAAACTCGTGCAGCAGATAGCCGTGCGCAGCGTGGATTTCGATCATTTTGGCGCCGGCGGCGAGGGAGCGGGCAGCTGCATCCGCAAACCCCCGCACGACGCGTGCGATGCCGTCACGATCGAGCGCAGTTGGAACGATGTCTCCTTCGTCGAAGGCTTCGGCGGTCGGCGCGAAGATGGGCCGCCAGCCGCCGTCCTCCTCGGCCACTGCATCGCCGCCCATCCATGGCGGCGAGGTGCTCGCTTTGCGACCGGCATGCGCGAGCTGAATCGCTGCGACCGCACCCTGTTCATCGATGAAGCGAAAGATGCGCGACAGCATCTCCACATGCTCGTCTTTCCAAATGCCGAGGTCCTGCGGGCTGATGCGTCCCTCCGCTACGACTGCGGTCGCTTCGGCCATAACGAGCGCTGCGCCGCCCACTGCTCGGCTCCCAAGGTGCACGAGGTGCCAGTCGTTCGCGAAGCCGTCGACGCTGGAGTACTGGCACATGGGGGAGACACCGATGCGGTTGCGCAGATGCACGTCGCGCAACTGCAACGGCGAGAAGAGTGTCGGTGTCACGGCGCGATACGCTTCCTGAAAGCTGGCGACTCGCAAGCGCGGTCATCCCGAGCCAGCGAAGACGGCCGAGGGATCTCGCGCAGGTGCTGGACTGAATTCACCGGGCAGCAGCGCCAGGAGCGAGTGCGTGAGGTCCTTCGGCGCGCTTCGCCGCCTCAGGATGACCGCGGAGGGTTAGAGCAAAGCGAGTTGTGCCTGGTCAGCGGCTTCGGTCGAGGCGAAGCGAACCCCGACGCCGAGCAGTCGCACGTGTTTGCCGGTTCGAGCGAAGGCTTCGTGCAGAAGCATTCGGTAGTCGTCCAACGTTGGCGTGAGCCCCGCGCGTTCGATCGTCGTGCGGGTGAAATCCGCGAACTTCAGTTTCACAAAGATCTTCGTCACGGCGCGGCTGGCTTCCTTCTCGCGGAGGTCGGTAGTAAGTGACTCGACGAGCTCCGGCAGCTGGTCTTCGCAGTCTTCCAGCGTCCGAAGATCGCTCGAGAAGGTCTCCTCGGTGCTGAGCGACTTACGCTCTCGACCCGGTTCGACGGGACGATCGTCGAGTCCGCGACATTGATCGTACAGCTCCAAGCCAAATCTGCCGAAGTGGTCGCAAAGCTCGGCGCGCGAGAATCGCTGCAGCTGGGAGCATGTCTCCACACCGAGCCGTTGCAGCTTTTGCTCCGTCACCTGGCCGATGCCCCAGAGCTTCCTCACCGGAAGCGCGGCCATGAACTCTGGGATCTGCTCGGCTGTGACTTCGCATTGGCCGTTGGGCTTGTTCATGTCGCTCGCGATCTTCGCGATTAACTTGTTAGGCCCGATGCCGGCCGAGGCGGTCAACTTCGTCTTCCGGAAGATCAGCTCGCGGATGACCTGGGCGAGCGGTCCCGGCGCGCCGCGATGTTCCGACACGTCGAGGTAAGCTTCATCCAGCGAGAGCGGCTCCACGAGCGGCGAGAAGCGTTGCAAGACCGCACGGATCGTCGCCGATTCGCGCCGGTAAACATCGAAGCGCGTCGGCAGCAGAATCAGATTCGGGCAACGCTGCAGCGCCATGAACGTCGGCATCGCCGAGCGGACGCCAAACTTCCGCGCCTCGTAGTTGCACGTCGTCAGCACGCCGCGTCGATCACGCGCCCCGCCGACGCCGACCGGCTTGCCTGCAAGCTCAGGCCGATCGCGCACCTCGATGGCAGCGTAGAAGCAATCCATGTCGAGATGGATGATGGCACGCTGCTTTGCGGGCTCTGGCACGGAAGGAACGTCGAACAGTTGCCGCGAAGACGCTACACTCGGTCATGGCGAAGGATTGCGACGTGCTGGTGGTGGGTGGCGGGCCGGCGGGGCTGCGCGCTGCCGAGGTCGCGAGCCGCGCGGGGGCCAAGGTCATCCTGTGCGACGCGCAACCGTCCGTCGGCCGCAAGTTCCTCGTGGCGGGCCGCGGCGGATTGAATCTGACGCACGGAGAGCCGGTCGAAAATTTCCCGCAGCGCTATGGCACCGAGCAGGAACGTTGGAGCGACTTGCTGCGCGAGTTCAGTCCAGATGCTCTGCGGGCGTGGGCGGAGGAGCTGGCGGTCGAAACGTATGTCGGGACGAGCGGTCGCGTCTTTCCGCGCGGACAGAAAGCGGCGGTGTTGCTGCGCGCCTGGGTGAGCCGCGTCCGCGGGAGCGGCGTTGAATTCCGAATGGGCGCGCGGCTTGCGGCATTCGCGAGGGAAGGGGAAGGATGGCGTGCGGAGTTCGCTACCGACAGCGGGCCTTTGGCGCTGCGCTCGACGGCAATCGTCCTCGCACTCGGCGGGGCTTCCTGGCCAGACACCGGTTCGGATGGTCGGTGGCCGGAGATTTTGCAGGCACATGGTGTCGCGGTTATGGAGTGGGCGCCGGCGAATTGCGGGTGGAATGTCGACTGGCCGGCGGCTCTGCTCGAACGCGCGGAGGGAATGCCGCTGAAGAACCTGAGCGTGTGTGTTGGCGGAGAATGCGTCTCCGGCGAGTTGCTCATCACGCGCTACGGACTTGAAGGCGGAGCGATTTATCGCTTCGGACCAAAGCTGCGGGCGATGTCGGAACCGCAGATCGAAATCGATCTGAAGCCGCAACTCACCGCCGAGGCATTGCAACAGAGACTAGTCGGCAGTGGCGGCGTGGCAGGGTGGAACCGGACGCTCAAGCTCAGTCCAGCCGCGACGGCACTGCTCGAGACCTTGTTCCCGTCCGATTGCACAGACGCTGAGCGGTTGGTCGCGCGGGTGAAGAGCTTCCCGATACGCCTCCGCGATCCACGGCCGATCGCGGAAGCGATTTCATCCGCCGGCGGAATCGCGTGGGCAGAGCTCGACGAGTCTTTGATGCTCCGCAAGCTGCCCGGCGTGTTCACCGCTGGAGAAATGATCGACTGGGAAGCGCCGACCGGCGGCTACCTGTTGCAGGGTTGTTTCTCGACTGGAACTCGCGCCGGTCGGGCGGCAGCGGAGTGGGGGGCCAGGCAAGCCGCGGGGCGTTGAGCCGCACGTTGCGTTCGCAACGCGAATCTGAGATGACAAGCGCGTGAGCAGATCGGCCGTCACGCGCGTGTTCCTCATCCGGCACGGGGCGACGGTGCTCAGCGCAGAAGACCGATTCGCGGGCGAGACCGACGTGGCGCTCTCGGAGGAAGGACGCGAGCAAGCGAGGCGTCTGGCCGCACGCCTGGCGCGAGAAAGAATCTCGGCCGTTTACGCTTCGCCACTCGGTCGCACCGTCGAGACCGCAGGAATCCTGGCCGCTCCGCACCGGCTAGAAGTGCAGACGCGCCCCGGGCTGCGCGAGATTTCGCACGGGCGATGGGAGCAGATGACGCGGCGCGAGGTGGAGGAGGCGTTTCCCGAGGAAGCGTGCGAGTGGGAGAAAGATCCGTTCACGTTTGCTCCCGCGGGAGGGGAGAGTGGGCTGGCGGTGACCGCGCGAGCCTTGCCGGTGCTCATCGACATTGTGCGCGCTCATCCTGAAGGCGCGATTCTCGTTGTTTCGCACAAAGCGACGATCCGGCTGTTGCTCAGTTCGCTGCTCGGGTTCGATCCGAGACGCTACCGCGACAATCTCGATCTCCAGCCGGCTTCGCTCACCATCGTCGACTTCAAAGATCCGATGCATGCGCGCTTATCGCTCTTCAACGACACGTCGCATTACGCCGAAAGCGGCAACGCCATCCCGCACGTGGCGGGCGCGCGTTTATCCAAGTCGTGGACTGACGACGGGGCTCCGCGGGAAAATAACAGCGCCGCGGGATCCTGACCGAGCGGAAAAGAGGGTGAGCGACGGCTAGGCCCGCCGAACAGGCGCGGGCGTCGGTGCTTTGCCGCTGTGCAAGTCGTAGGCGTAGGCCTCTTTCATCTTCACGTTACCGCTATCGGTATAAACGAAGAGGCGCTTGCCGTCCGTGCGCGTCTTGACGATGCCGAAGGCGGCGCGGCTGAAGCCGAAGAAGGTGCCGCGGGTTTTGCTTTTCTTTACATCTGTCACGCGCGACCAGCCTTCCATTTGGAAGAACGCGACGAGCTCCGTCACGAAGATGAGCGGTTCCGCCACGCGTGAGGATTTGCCCAGCGCACCCATGAGGGTGGAGCGCGGATGCATATACTCCTTCCGCGAGCTCTCGTCGCCGCTCGAGACCACACTTACAACCGGAGACACCGCGTTGAAGAAGCCGCCGGAGAAGTCAGCCGAGCCGTGGTGTGGCACTTTGAAGACGTCCGCCTCGAGGTTGATCTTCTTTGCCAGGTGTTGTCTCAGAAGGAAGCGGCTCGCCTCGTCATTCAGGTCGCCGGAGAAGAGGAAGCTGCAGTTGCCGTAGACGAGGCGAAACACGATCGAATGGCCATTGATGGTATGGGATGCGGAAGCGCCCCCGAAGTTCGCCTCCTCCGTGCTCAATGACTCCTGGCCGACGCGCGGCCCGCGTGGCGGCTCACCGAGGAAGCGCAACGCAGCTTTGCCCGCCACCTTCTCGGTGATGGGCCCGAGAAGCTCAATGCGCCAGTCTTTGGTGTTAAAGAAATCGAAAGCTGTCTTGTCGCCGAAAGCGAGACGCCGGAACTCGATTCGGCTTCTCTGGTGGTAATGTTGCAGCGCCTCCTTCCATTCACGGAAGGGTTCGTTCATTTCCGCATCGGGCACGGCAAGGAGGTCGTCGACCAGTCCGGTCAGCAGCAGCTTTTTGCCAGATTTGGCGGTCGGCCCCAGCAGATCAGTTTCGGAGACTGTCTTGCCGTTCTTCTTTTTGGGTCGTTTAACAAGCCCGTTGTGGTAGACGCGCGCCGGCTGCATGAAGAGACGTTTCAGCTGCGCCTTGTTCTGTTCGGATTTGTAGATCTCGACCAGGCCGGCGAAGTGATCGGCGTCGCCATGGGTGACGAGAACACAATCGATATGCTTTGTGTTTTTGTCTGAGGTGGCGCGGTATCGAGCGGCCAGGTAGCGGGCAAACAGTTGGTTATCTCCGCCGTCGACGAGGATGGTTTTCCCATCCGGTGCTTCGATCAAGGTGCCGTCGCCTTGCTGGACATCTACGAAGTGGACCTTCAGCACGGTGTTGTTAGCGAAAGGAGTAACTACGTCAGCCGGTTTGATCTTCGAGGATGCAGACGGGCAGATGTAGCCGGTCGTCTTCGCCGACACGACGCTGCCGTCCTTTTGTTGGCGATAGAAGACGAACTCGACCTCCACATGCTTCGCGGTCTGACCCACAACGACTACTTCGTCGCCCCACGCCAGCGTCCGTAGAAAATCCTTGCGAGCTGGCGTCTTCCAAACGTCAGCGAGATCAACATTAATAACGCAGCGTGTGCTCATAGGCGGAAGGTTCAGCAGTGTTCTACTGGCGTCCCTTGCTTGTTGTGAAGTCTTTTAACTGCACCAAGGGTCGGCCGCACGGCCGCGCACGCCTACTGTAACTCTGTTGTGACGATCAATCGGCGAGTAGGAGTAGCATTCCGCTCGTGGATCACACCGCGACGCCGGGGGACAAGGACGAGTGCCTCAAAGCGGGAGGCGACGCCGGTGCTACAGACTACAACATCCGCCGTCGCGTCGTCGTGTGCCTCGACGGCATTTGGGGCGGGCGTCACTCCGGTGCCAATAGGCCTCGCCCTCGTCACTGGCCACGTGACGATCGCGAGCTTCAGCGCGCGGATGAACGTAGCGGACGCGACGGAACCTAAACAGCCACGGGCGCCGGCACCGCAAACTGCTCAATCTGTTGCTTGATGTCGTGCACGAAGTTCGCGGCACCCGCGCCGTTCACGACGCGATGATCGAATGTCAGCGACAGCGTAATCACCTCGGCGGTTTCGTTCTTGGAGCCGTTAGACACCATCTCGTGATGCGCGGAGCCGACGAACAGTGTGCCGATTGAAGGCGGGACGACGATCGGCGCGGCTGCGCGGACGCCAAAGGCGCCCAAGCTGCTGATCACGAGCGGCGCGTTCACTGCATCAACACGGCCGCCACGCGTTTCCTCGACTGTTTCGTTATAGCGCTGAACGAAGTCGGCCCAATCGCGTTTGTTCGCACGGGTGACCACTGCCGTCGCGAGGCGGTCATTCTCCAATGACACAGCGATGCCGAGATCGAACTCTGCGTTCTCCACGATGCTGTCGTCCTCAAGCATAATCCGGCGGAACGGCGCGTGGTTCTCCATGGCGCGGACAACCGCCCACGCCACCATCACCGACGGCGTCGCCGCGCTCTTCGGGTCCGCCTTCTTCGCGACGGCGCGCGCTTCGCGGATGGCATCCCACCGCGCATCGATCTGCAGGTTCGCAGGAACGACGCGGCCGAGGCGGCGGACGATCGTCGGCGACAAGGCTGGCTCGATCGCGACCGGCTGGCGCGAAGATGCAGGCGCTACTTCACGTTTGGTTGGCGCGGCTTCTTTGCCATCGGCGCCGTTTTGCTGCGCGGTCTCCGGCGAAACCTTTGCGGCGGCTTCGATCGGGTCCTCCCAATCGCCTTCCGCTGTCAGGATCGTGCCGATCTCCTGCCCGATGTCGACTGTCTCATCGACGGCGGTCTTCCATTCGCCCATCGTGCCGGCGAAGGATGACTCGATGGGGTAAACGGCCTTGTCGGTTTCCACTTCACAAAGCGGATCGTCGAGCTCGACCTTGTCGCCAGGCTGCTTCAGAAGCGCGACGACCTTCGCATTGCGGATGCCTTCGCCCATGATCGGGACCGTGATGTTCTGCACCTGCTGCTGTTTGCTGCTTGCCGCTTTCTGCTGCACTTCCTCCGCTTTCTCTGTGGCGGCTTCGGCGCGCTCCTGCACCGGAGCAAGGCGCGGCGTCGAGATCGGGCGGTCGGAGCTGAAGGACATCGTCTGCTTCACGGCGGCGATGATGCGTTCCACGTCAGGTAGCGCGGCGTATTCGTAGATCGGGTTGTAGCCGATCATCACATTGCCTTTGCTCACCAGCACGGGCGGACTAACGAGTTCACTCCAGATATCGGTCTGCGAGACGATATGCGTGATGACCATCTGGCCGACGCTGCAATTCTCTGTGTCTTCCTGGACGACCACGAGGCGGCCAGTGCGACGGACGGATTCTTCCACGGCGGCTTTGTCCCATGGCGCGATGGAGCGCAGGTCTAACAAGTCGACGCTGATCTCACTGCCGATCTGCTCAAGCGCTTCGAGCGATTTCTCGATTGTGTTGCCCCACGCGACGACGGTGACGTCGGAGCCGGCGTGGCGTTTCCGTGCGACGCCAAGTGGCACCGCGCGCACAGGCTCTTTCGACTCGTGCTCTGCCCAGAGGAGATGCTTCGGGATGAGGACGAACGTCGGATCCTCGGCGTGCATCGCGGTCCAGAGGAGACCGGCCGCGTCTTCCGGCGTGCTCGGGATGGCGACATTGATGCCCGGGAAGTGCGCGATGGGCGCTTCGTTAGCCTGGCTGTGCCAGAGGCTGCCGCCGGGCAGGTAAGCACCGTAGGGGGCGTAGATCACCATCGGACATTTCCAGGAGCCGAAGGAGCGCCAGCGGAGCGTCGACAGGTTTGTGACGAGATGGTTCCAAGCCGGCCCGATAAAATCGATGAACTGCAGCTCGAAAACGGGCCGCTTCCCGTACGACGCGAGGCCGCAGCCGACGCCGAAGATGGTCGACTCGGCGAGGGGCGAGTTGAAGACCTGTTCCGGGAATTCACTCGAAAGCTTCTGCGTCAGCCGAAACACGCCGCCTTTTGGATCTTCCACGTCCTCACCGAAGATGAGACGATCGCGGCTGGCCTCGAGACCCCGACGGAGCGCTTTGTTCACCGTATCGCCGATGCGGTACTTGCCCGCCGGAAGCACTTCATCGTTAAGCTGCGGAAGCTCGCCGGTCACTTGCAGCATCAGCTCATCGGCCGAAGGATCTTCCGCGCGCTCCGCATCCGTGAACTCTTTGCGAATGCGCTCCTTCACTTCCTTATCGAGGTTCGCGTATTCGTCGGAACTGATGACGCCTTCCGCGATCAAGCGCTCGCTCCAGACACGCAGCGGATCGTGGTTGGCGCATTCCGTCAGCTCTTCGGCCGTGCGATAGAGCTTCTGATCGTCCGAGCTGGTGTGGCTGGAGAGGCGTTCCATGTCGACCCAGAAGAAGCGCGGCCCGCCGCCGGCGCGCATCGCTTCGAAAGCCTCCGCACCCGCATCGTAGACGGCCTGCGGATCGGAGCCGTCGATGACCTGCCAGTCGTCGGGATTCACGACCTGGAGCGCGCGCGGGTGGATTTTCTTGGTCGGACTGCTGATGCCGTACTTGTTGTCCTCCACGACGAACAGCACCGGAAGTTGACGCTCTTTTGCAAAGGCGATCGCCTCATAGAAATCGCCCTGCCGGCTTGCCGCGTCGCCGATGGTGGTGATGACGACGTTCGGCTTGCCGTCGAGCCTGATGCCCCACGCCAGGCCGCACGCCGGGAGCAATTGCGCGCCGGTCGGTGTCGGCACACTCCAGATCCCTTTCGCTGCGTAGCTGTAGTGCGACGGCATTTGGCGGCCATGGCTCTGGCCGGCACGCTTGGCGAAGTAGTCGACCGCCAACTCGCGTGAAGCGACGCCACGCCCGAGCACGAGGCCGCGATCGCGATAGTAGCCGGAGATGTAATCGCCATCGCTCAGCTGCATGCCGAGCGCGGCGAGCGCCTCGTGGCCCATGCCGCTGACGTGGAAATGGCCCTTGCCCTGGCGATTCAGGTTTTGCTCGCGCAGATCGCCGTGCCGGCTCTCCAGGAGGGTGGTGAGGAGGCGCAGCTTATCTTCTTTGCTCAGTCCGGGCATATCGAATGAAGAGATCGTTGGTGTTAGCGAGGAGCGTCGGGTGCGGTGCGGGGGATTCTCTACCGTCACCCGCCATCGCTCAACTGTTCCCCTACTGCAACGGCGCGACGATCGCGTCCGCAGGTTTGGCGAACTTCGAGGTGTCCGGCTGCCTGGTGGAGAAGCGTACGCCAGCGAATCGCATCCGACCGAGCACGTCGCCTTCGATGGTTTCGTTCTTCCAATCGTAGTACGCAGCGGTCTTCGGAATGGTGAGCCCGTCGGCCTCCTGCCATTCTTCGAAGACGATCGCGTGTTGCTCCAGTTCCTCCAGTGGCTTGCCTTTGCGCAGCGAGGGATAGGTGACGACGTAGATCGCGAGCTTCAGGCGCCCTGACGAAGGGTCGACATACGCGATGTAAAAGTCGTCCGGCGAATCACCGGTGCCGGCTTCATACGTGATCTTCACGACATCGTACTCCGCGCCTTGGAAGGTCTTCCGGCCGAGCGACTCCTGTTTCGCACCCGGATCCGCAAACACGAACGGCATGCCGAAGAAGTAAAACGGCGTCCACATATAGAAGCGAGGCGGCGTCCCACCAAGCGCCTCGATTCCAGGCTTGATCCACACTTCGCCTTTGGTTGCGCCGAGCGTGTAATCGGCTGAGGTGATCAACCCGTCGCGCGTGCGGAGATCGAAGAGCTGGTGCTCACGCTTTTCACCTTTGGGCCGCTCGTAGGTGAGATCGTACTCGACGCTTCCGAAACTCCTCCACTTCGCCACACCGCCATGCGCTTCGACGCTCCGCTCAATCTGCGCGTGCACCGCCGACGACGCGGAAAGGCTAATGAGAATGGCGAGCAGCGAGGCGGCGATATTCCGAGTCATGGCTGAGGCTACACCGCGGCTGGGATTCGTCACTAAATTGGAGGCGCGGGAGGTGCGCGCCTGCCGGATCGGATATAGGAGAAGAGATGCTTGCAACGACGGAACGTCCTCGCGGCGTGATCGAGCGATTCCGCGCCCACCTTCCGGTAAGCGCCGCGACGCCAGTGATCTCGCTGGGCGAGGGGAGCACGCCGCTGATTCCATCGCCGCGTCTCAGCGAGCGGGTGGGGCGCGACTGCAGAGTCTGGGTGAAGTACGAGGGCCTGAATCCGACGTGCTCGTTCAAGGATCGGGGGATGACCGTCGCCGTATCAAAGGCAGTGGAGCGGGGGACCGCAGCCGTTGTTTGCGCCTCGACCGGCAATACATCGGCGTCGGCCGCCGCGTATGCCGCCCGCGCCGGCATTCGCTGCGCCGTGATCCTTCCCGCCGGTAAAATCGCGAGCGGCAAGCTGGTGCAGGCGTTCGCCTACGGCGCGACGGTCGTGGCGATCGACGGGAACTTCGATGATGCCTTGCGCGTGGTGCGCGAGCTCGGCAGCCGACCGGATTTCACCATCGTGAACTCGATCAATCCCGATCGCATCGCCGGTCAGAAAAGCGCCGCGTTCGAGATCGTGGAGGAACTCGGAGATGCGCCGGATATCCACATGCTGCCGGTCGGCAACGCGGGCAACATCAGCGCGTATTGGGCCGGCTACGGTGAATACAGCGAAGCAGGGCTGGCTGCGACGAGGCCAGCGATGGTCGGCTTTCAGGCGGCTGGCTCGGCGCCGATTTACCACGGGCGTGTGGTTGAACAGCCGGAGACGATCGCGTCGGCCATCCGGATCGGGAATCCAGCGAGCTGGGAGATGGCGACTCGTGCGATCCGAGATTCGCGCGGCGCGATCGACATCGTCACGGACGACGAGATCCTGGAGGCGCAGAAGTGGCTCGCGAGCAAGGAGGGGATCTTCGTGGAGCCGGCCAGCGCAGCGTCCATCGCCGGGCTCTTCAAGTGCTGCGATCCCGCGCGACAGCCGGCATATCCTTTCATGCAGATCCCGGAGGGCAGCCGGATCGTCTGCACGGTCACCGGCCACGGCTTAAAGGATCCGGATGCCGTCCGCTTCGCGACGGCCACAGCGGTCCAGCCGACCGAAGCTGATGTGCTCCGTGCGATTGGGTTTTGAGTTTACGGATCAGGAAAGTAGGAAATTTGGGCTGCCGAGTCTTTTTCCTGCGTTCCTGCTTTCCTGATTCATCATTGTCTGGAGCCCGGCTTGTTGACAGGCGGGCAGTTCGACGAAAAGCATTCCGACTCGTGCGCCGCTCCGATAGCTCTACTCCTGCCCAATGGCTTTGATCGTTCAGAAGTACGGCGGCACCTCCGTCGGTAGCCCGGAGCGCATCCGCAATGTTGCCCAGCGATTGCTCGAAGCGCAGCGAGAGGATAACGATGTCGTCGCGGTCATCTCAGCGATGGCTGGCGTCACGGACAACCTGATCAAGCTCGCTCGCGAAACGTCGCCGCAGCCCACTGACCGGGAATTTGACGTGCTGCTCTCGACTGGCGAGCGCGCCGCGACCGCGCTCGTGGCAATGGCAGTCAACGCACTCGGCGGGCGCGCGATTTCTCTCACCGGTGCCGAAGCCGGCGTCTTGACGGACCGCATTCACACCAAAGCCAAGATCGCGAACATCAACCCGCGGCTGATCGAGGAGCTACTCGGCGATGGCTACATCGTCGTGGTCGCCGGGTTCCAAGGCCAGACGCCGGAAGGCGAGACGACCACGCTCGGTCGCGGCGGCTCGGACCTCAGTGCGATCGCGCTGGCTGGTGCACTCGGCGCCGACGCCTGCCAGATCTTTACCGACGTGGATGGCGTCTTCAGTTGTGATCCACGCATCGTCCCGGAGGCAATGAAGATGGAGGAGATCGCCTACGACGAACTCCTCGAGATGGCCGGGGCCGGTTCCAAGGTCATGCAGTCGCGGGCAGTGGAGTTCGCGAAGAAGTTCGGCGTGCCTTTTGAGGTGCGCTCGAGCTTCAAGTCCGCGCCGGGAACAGTCGCGAAGGAAGAAGCGGCTAACATGGAGGATGTCGTCATCCGCGGCATCAGCGTGGAGCGCAAGCAGGCCAAGGTGACGCTCGACGACGTGCCGGACACGCCGGGTGCGGCCAGTCGCATCTTCAGCGCAATCGCGACGGCGAACATCCTCGTCGACGTGATCGTGCAAAGCGCATCCGACCGCAATACGACCGACATCTCGTTCACGATCCACCAGGACGACCTGGCGCGCGCAGAGGAATTGCTCACGCCAGTGGTGCAACAGATCGGCGCCAGCCGCGTCTCGTCGCACGGCGGGATGGCCAAGCTGAGTGTCGTCGGCATCGGCATGCGCTCGCACTCCGGCGTCGCGGCGCGGCTGTTCGAGTGCCTTGGCGAGGGCGCCATCAATATCGAGCTGATCTCGACGTCCGAGATCAAGATCACCGTGGTGATTGCGGAGAAAGACGCCGAGCGCGCCGCACAGCTGACTCATGAGACGTTTGGCCTCGCGCGATCGGGCGTGGCCCAAGGGCCCGTCCGCTGAATTCGGCGAGTCCGCGCGTCGCCATGAGCGGAATGGGACCCGTAGAACCTACGGCAGCTTCCAGGCACTTCGGAGCCGCCGATATTCCGGCTCTGGTAGTTGAACGAGGAGCGGATTCTTCCTTCGATCAAGCCAGCGGATGACGTTCACCATCTGCTCCTCAGGCATCGCGGTGCAGCCGGAAGTGGCGACGCCAGGACCTTCCCAGACGTGGAGAAAGATACAGGAGCCGGCGCCCGGCACCTGATTCCAGTTGTGCGCGACCACGACGCCCCACCGGTAAACATCTCCAGAGAGCCGCATCCGCTCCGAGCTCGTCCAGTCCTTTGCTGCCACCGAGCGAGCATCGATGAGCCGGTTGTAATAGCGCGAAGCAGGATCATCGATGCCCTCGGTGTCATCGGCCAGCGTACGATAGGGGAATCTGGTGAGCCGTGCCTCTTCCGCGGACGCGAAGCCAAACGCCTCGACCAGCCTAAAGATGCCAGCAGGGGCCTTGCCGTCGCCCTCCTGCTTCCGCGGCCCATCCGCGCTGGACGTGCCGTGCACTCCAACCCCCCATGCGAGACCATTCCTTCCGATTACCGCCGCCGGCACCGTCAGCACCTCCCGCCATGGCGCAGAAGGGCCGCGCCGCTCGAAACAGCGGAGTTCAGCCGATACAGCACTCCAGTCGGTAGCCGTGACCACCAGGAGCTGCTCGGAGCGGGCGAGTTCAGGGGCGGTCATCCGGCCGGATGCCTCGACGCCAGTTTGTTGAGCTACAGCCTCGATGCCGGTGTTCCCGACAACGATGGCTGCAAACGCCGAGAGCTGTCGGAGACGGCGAAGCATAAGAATACAGGAGGTGACCAGGGCTTAGTGCAAATACACGCGAGGCGGAATTATCAGCACCATGATCTAGGCTCCGACATCAACCCCGCGACGGTGAAGCGAGCCAAATAGGCGCGGTTCCGGGCTTTATATCGAACTCCGAGCGGAGCATAACAACAGATGCATACATCTACGGCAAAAGGATTTATCGTTCCTACGAAAGCTCTTTCATCATGCGCGCATGTGGAATTTGGCCGAACATGGTTTCAGCTGGGCCGCAGACGGCGTATCCGTGCTGTTGGTAGAACCGGCAGGCGAGTTCGCGCGAATTCAGGACGACGCGCTTCGCGCCTAACTCGCGCGCACGAGCTTCAAGGCCGACCAGAATCCGCCCTCCAAGACCACCGCGCGCAAACTGTGGCTCAACTGCCATGTATCGGACCTGCGCCTCAACCGGTGAATTGAGGTGGATTCTGCCCACCGCGACCGGGCGACCGCCTTGATCCCAAAGTGCCAAGTGACTACTGGCAGCCTCGTGGTCGTCACGTTCGCTCCCGCGAGGCTGATCCCATGGCGCGCGAAGAACCCGCCAGCGAAGATCGAAATACTGTTCCCACTCGTGAGGCTGCACCGGCGACCGCAGTTCAATCTGCGGCTCGGAACTTCCGATTCTCTGTTTTTCCCTTTCCGACATAACGTCAGACAATATATGTCATATAAAGTAGCTAGAAACCTTTGCCGAGGATTCCAAGTTGTTTCCGAGCGCGGCGCTCGTCGGCGCATGCGGACCGCGTCAGACGTTGCTCCCGCGCCACTTCAGCTTCTGGCGAACGACGCTGAAAAAGGAGACGCCGGGCATCGAGGCGAGCGGGAGCGTGCGCGGCGATTTGCGGACCGTGACGACGGCGCCCGGATCGAGCTCGATCGGTTCCCCGCCATCGACGGTGAGATAGACAGGATTGTCGGGCTCTGCGTCGATATCTATGACGGAGTTCTCGCCGACGATGATCGAACGATTGGTCAGGACGTGCGGGCAGATGGGCGTGATGACGAGCGCGCCCGACTCCGGTGTGAGGATCGGCCCGCCGGCTGACAAGGAGTACGCCGTGGAGCCCGTCGGCGTGGCGACGATCAGGCCGTCAGCGTTGAACTCGGTGAGTTCTTCGCCGTTGACGCGCGTGCGGAGCTTGATGAGGCGCGAGATGGCGCCGCGACTTAGGACGGCATCATTCAAACCGGTGATCACGCGTTGGCGGCCGCGTTCATCGATCGCGACGTCGAGTAAGGTCCGTTCGCTAAAGGTCATCTCGCCTGCGACGATGCAGCGGACCGCTTCGACATATTCGCTGGCTGGCGCACAGGTAAGAAATCCCAGGGTGCCGACATTGATGCCGAAGACCGGTTTCATCGCGCTGTCGAGCTGGCGCACAGTGTTCAAGATGGTGCCGTCGCCGCCGAGTACGACCAGCAGGTCGGTTTCGCGCGCGAGATCCGGGACTGAATGTTCCGAGCTGGCGCCGACGAGCCGCGCTGTTTCCGTTTCGATCAAAACCGGAAGCTGAGCGCGCCCGAACTCGTCGCAAACGGCGCGGACGAGATCGGCCGACCGCGCTTTTCCGGTGTGCGCGATCAGGCCGATTGTTTGCGGGCGCATATGAAAAACTCCTGGTTGCCGTCAGTGCCGGTGATCGGCGACGCCACCAAGCCGAAGACGGCGTGCCCCTGCGCAATGAGAAACTCGGCGACTTTGCTCTGCGCTTTCTCGTGCAGCGACGGGTCTGAGACGATGCCGCCACGCCCCACATCCTGGCGCTGCAGCTCGAACTGCGGCTTGATGAGCGCGAGGATCACACCGGTTGGAGTTAACAACTCGAAGGCGTTCGGCAAGATCAAAGTCAGCGAGATGAACGAGACGTCGATGACACAGATGTCAATCGGGTCGGAAATGTCCGCGGCGGTGAGCTGCCGCGCGTTGAGGTGTTCGCGGACGACGACTCGCGGGTCACTGCGGATCTTCCAGGCGAGTTGCCCATGGCCAACATCGATCGCGTAGACCTTCGCCGCCCCCCTTTGCAGAAGGCAATCGGTGAAGCCGCCTGTCGACGCGCCGATGTCCAGACTGATCGCGCCGGCGGGATCGATCGCGAAATGATCCAATGCGCCCTCGAGCTTCAGGCCGCCGCGGCCGACGTATTTCGGACCAGCGGCGACAGAGAGCTCTGCATCTGGCGCAACCAGAACCGAGGACTTGTTCAGGACTTGATCGCCCAGCCGGACTTCGCCCGCCATGACTGCGCGTTTCGCCTGCTCACGGCTGGCGAACAGCCCTTGGTCGACTAAAACCACGTCGAGCCGCGCTTTCCTGGTCATGGGTGAGGCGCGATAGGACTTTTCGGCGCAGAACCACGCTGGCGACGGCTCTCGTCAGCAGCGGGATCGGCAAGCGTGAAAGTTGAGCCACCTCGTCGCGCTTGGAGCGGTGCGGAAACGCTCGATAAGGTGGCAAACTCCCATGTCCAAGCGCTGGCGTCCGGCGCTGGAATGCGGCAGGGCCGCTCGGTCACGCGCGCGGTGAGCCGCCCATCCACTCTCGCCGACGCAGGCAGCGGGACACCGGTGCTGACGCAGCGAAACGGCCAACGCGGCGGCTCAGTGAGGCGATGAATCCCCGCAAATCGCGTTTCCGCGTTTTCAGTGACTTCGTCTGCAACCAATCTCACTACGAAACACTTAGGGATCTGCGTTAGCTCTTCGAACTGACATCTCCGGTGTGCATGTTCCGACTGTAGCTGAGCGCCATCAGGCGCCTGATGTGCGACGCTGGCGGTTGGCCGCATCACGTCGGAACCACTGCGCCTGAGCATCCCGGCCACAGCTCGTGCATCGCAGGGATGCGTGTTAGCTAGTGCGCGAAGCAGCGGGTTCGAACCCCCTGCTGCCTGCCACCGGCGGGCACCGACAGTCCGCGCCGATTTGTCGCGCCGTCGGATCCGCGGCTGACGCTCATCGTGCACCGGGTCGCCCCACCGCGGCCCGACGACTTCATTCCGTCGGACCATAATCGCGGAGCAACTTGTCGAGCGACTCCACATCCTCCGCGGACGCGCGGCGCCTCTGATATTTGCGGAAGATGACGTCGCGCGCCTCAAGCAGATCGGCGTGGAGCGGCCGGTCGTAGTATGTCCAGTTCTCCTCGTCAGCGTATTTCGCCTGGAACTTCCAGATACCGCCGAATTTCGTGACACGGACCTCGCGCTTGCGGCCGTCGTCGTCCTTTTCGGTCCATATGTGTTGACTCCGCATCGGCCCGGAATTCTACATACATTCTTGAAAGACGCAGCCAAACTGCTCGCCTACTTCGCGGCGACGCTCCTCTTTGGCGCGCTCTCGGCTCCCCCACTCTACTGGGCCGCCCAAGCGCTCATGGCCCGCGGCATCTTCCCTTTCCTGGCGGAATACGATTTCGAGCGCTTCTTCCATCGTGCGTTGCTCGTCGGCGCGATTCTGTTCTTCTGGCCGCTGCTGCGGTCCCTTGGGGTTCGTGGCTGGCGCGGCTTGGGATTGGATCCGAATCCGGACCGCTGGCGGGATCTGCGCGCCGGCCTTTTCATCGCGGTCGTTCCCCTGCTCCTCCTCGCGATTCTGCTCTTCCAGATCGGCGCCTATGGCTTTCGTCGGGAGATATCCGTCATCGCGCTCGGCGAGAGGACGCTCTCCGCCATCGTAGTTCCGTTCCTTGAGGAGCCGCTTTTCCGCGGCCTGATCCTCGGTGTCCTCATGCGGAGCAACCCGGCCTGGCTGGCGGCGCTGTTTACGTCGGCGGTTTTCTCGATCCTCCATTTCCTGAAAGCGCCGGAGCATTCCTCCACGGCGATCACCTGGACCTCCGGCTTCGCGTCGATCGCGAACGCCTTCCACCAGTTCGGTGAGCCGTTTCTCCTCCTCGCCGGTTTCACCACGCTGTTCCTGCTCGGCTGGATCCTGGCCGACGCCCGGATTCGCACCCGTTCGCTGTGGCTGCCGATCGGGCTACATGCAGGCTGGATTTTTGCGAGCGCCGCGTTTAACAAGGTCGCCCGCCGTGAAATCCCGCCCCTTTTGCCCTGGCTCGGAGACAGCCTGCTTATCGGCATCGCGCCTATCTGCGTCGCGCTCGTCAGCTGGCTGATGTTGCGGGCCTGGCTCTACCATGTTCAAACTCCCGAAGCTTGATCCGCTCCGCGCGCTCGCCTCGCTCTTCTACCCGTCGCTCTGCTCGATCTGCTCGACCGCGGTCGACCCTTCGGATTACGTGTGCGAACCCTGCAGCCGCAAGGCGCCGCGCATCAAGTCGCCCTTCTGCGCCAAGTGCTCCGAGCCATTTGCCGGAGCGATCACCGACAGCTTTTCATGCGCGAATTGCTCGCACCGCGTCCTGCATTTTGATTCCGCCGTCGCCAGCTACCGCAGCCGCGGGATCGTGCGGAAGCTGGTGCACGAGTTTAAGTACGGGAAACAGCTGCACCTGCGCCATCCCGTTGCCGACTGGCTCGTCGAAACTCTCGACGACCCACGCCTGCACGGCCGCCGATTCGACATCGTCGTGCCTGTCCCGCTCCATCCTGCCCGCAAACGCGAGCGCGGCTTCAACCAAGCCGAGCTGCTCGCCGAGCTACTGAGCGCCCGCAGCGGTCTCCCGATGCGCGATGCGCTCGAGCGGATCCGTTACACCACCACGCAGACGGCCTTCGACCGCACCGAACGGATGGAGAATTTGCGCGACGCCTTCCGTTTACGGAAAAACGTCGACGTGCGAGGGTTGCGCGTGTTGCTGATCGACGACGTCCTGACCACTGGCTCCACGCTGAGTGAATGCGCTCGCGTGTTGAAGGCTGAGGGCGCGCTCTCGGTGCACGCGGCGACCGCCGCCCGGGCATAAAGCGATGGCCATTTTCAAAAGACCAACGCTGCGCACCGAGAGCGGCAAGAAGCGCGAGATGCCGCAGGGGCTGTGGCAGAAGTGTCCCGGCTGCGGTGACGTGGTGCACGAGATCGAGCTGGGCCAGAATCAACGCGTTTGCCCGCGCTGCGACTACCACTTCCCGCAAAACGCCAAGGAGCGCCTCGCCGATCTGCTCGACCCGGACACCTTCACAGAGCACGACGCGAATCTTCGTTCGATCGACACGCTGCGATTCGAAGGCGTGGCCACCTACAAGGATCGGCTAAACAAATACCAGAGCAGCACCGGTTTGACGGACGTCGTCCTGAGCGGCGAAGGAATGATCGAAGGCTACAAGATCGGCGTGGCCGTGATGGACTTCAGTTTCCTCGGCGGCAGCCTTGGCTCGGTAGCCGGCGAGCGCATCACGCGCATCATCGAATGGTCAACGGCCAATCGCTGTGCTGTGATTATCATTTCGGCTTCCGGCGGCGCGCGCATGTACGAGGGAATGCTGAGCCTGATGCAGATGGCGAAGACCAGCGGCGCACTCGCGCGTCACGCGTGCGAGAAGCTGCCGTTCATCTCTGTGCTCACGAACCCGACGCTCGCGGGCGTGATGGCGAGCTATGCATCGCTCGGCGACGTCATCATCGCCGAGCCGCGGAGCATGGTTGGGTTCGCTGGTCAGCGCGTCATTCGAGAGACAACGCACCAGGAATTGCCGGAAGGCTTCCAGACCGCCGAGTTCCTCGAAGACCATGGCTTGATCGATCTGGTCGTGCATCGCAAGAAGATGCGGACGCAGATCGCGCAGTTGCTCGACTACTTCTCAGCTCCGCAGTGAATGTCGGAGGGGCTCTAGCGCCCCGATTGCGGGTATCGCAGGCATGGGAGATCACGACACGCCGATCGCGGCACTAAGGCCGCTCCCACATTCAGGAAATCTGGAGCGCTACAAAGCGGCGCTGGGTTGGCTGTTCGGCACCCAGCTGTTTGGCATTAAGCTCGGGCTGGAAAGCATCCGACGTCTGCTCGCCGGGCTGGGCCTACCGGGCGAAGCGCATCGCATCATCCATGTAGCAGGCACGAACGGGAAGGGGTCCGTCTGCGCGATGATCGATGCGATCTCTCGCGCGCAAGGCTACCGCACCGGCCTCTTTACCTCCCCTCACCTGATCACCTACCGCGAGCGCATCCGTGTGGACGGCGAGATGATCGGCGAGAGCGAAGTCGCCGAAGGTCTCGAACTGATCCGCGCGACGGTGCGCGACTGGGATCCGCATCCGACGTTCTTCGAGATCACCACCGCACTCGCGCTCTGGCACTTCAAGCGTGCCGCATGCGATGTGGTCGTGCTCGAGACCGGCATGGGCGGCCGACTCGACGCGACCAATGCTATCGCCGCCGCCGCGTCGGTGATCACACCGATCGATTACGACCACCAGAAATGGCTAGGCGACTCGCTCACCCAAATCGCTGCGGAAAAGGCCGGCATCATCAAGCCGCGCACCCCGGTCGTGATGGCCCCGCAACGAGCTGAGGCCGAAGGGGTGATCCGCGCGTATGCGGACGAGCGTGACGCGCCGCTTCAGCTTATCGCGAGCCTTCATCGTGCCAGCCACGTCGCATTGCCCGGTGAGCACCAGCAGCAGAATGCCGCGGTCGCGGTGGCGGCGTTACGCGCGGCAAACATCCACGTCGATGACGATGCCGTTCGCTTGGGCCTCGCGACGGTCAGCTGGCCGGCGCGCTTCCAGCGGTGCAGCGATCAAGTCGTCGTCGATGGCGCTCACAATCCGGCGGGCGCACGCGTGCTGGCACAAACATGGCGAAGCGTTTTCGGTGAGGAGCGCGCCACGATCATTCTCGCCGTGCTCCGCGATAAGGAGGCTGCGGTGTTGGTACGTGCGCTGGCGCCGATCGCTGCGCGCTTCATCCTTCCGGCGAGCCGGGCTGAACGGGCACTGCCGCGCGAAGAACTCGCCGCCATCGTGCAGGAGGTCGCACCAAACGTTCCGGTTTCGATCGCAGACTCATACTCAGCCGCGATGAACGCGACCGAACCCGCCGAGCGGATTCTGATTACCGGCTCGTTGCACTTCGCAGGCGAAGTACTCGCCACGATCCAAGGCGTGCCGGCGGCTTACGAAGAGTGCCTTCAGTAACTGCCTAGTTCTGCTCCGCGCCGCGCGGCCTTCGGTATAGAACTGCTTGGACCTGAGATTGCGGTTCGCCCGGAGGTTCAACCAGCACGATCACGGCTCCGTGATCAGGCAGGTCATACTCGAGCGCTGTAGCGGCCGTTTTGCCCGACGCGCCTGCGGCAGCATCGCGCCCCGCCGGGAACCTTGTGATGCGCGAAGCCGAGCCTGCGGTATCGACGACCGTCTGCAGCGTTGTGTCGTGCGTGATGAAACTGAAATCCGGCGGTAATTCCGACGGAATCTCGCGGCCTGCGTAAGCGTCGAGCAACGCCGTGCGGTGGCTGGCACGCGCGCGCACAGCTCGGAAGACAGCGTAGCCGAGCAGTCCGATCGCCACGAGGGCGACGAGCCGCAGCTGCCAACTGCTCGCTCCCGCCGGCAGCAAACGATGCTCGTAGGAAGGATTCATGACGATCATATGCCAGTCCCAGACGCGGTCGCGGTTGAAGTAGACGGTGAAGCCCACGTAGCCTTCCGTGCGCCTCGTGCGCGCCGAAGGTGGTGCCAGGTAGTGCACCTTTCCGCCGAGCTTCAGGTCCACCCACTGGTGCCCGCCAGGCTGGCCGAAGGCCGCAAAGACCTCGTCCGCCGTCATATCGCGCCGCAGGTTAGCTCGCGCCTCCTCCTCCGTAGGAAACGCCGCACGCGGACCACCGGAGCAGCCGGCAAGCAGTGCCAGCGCGAAGACCAGTACCAGCTGTGTGCCACGCCAGAGACAGCTGCGCATTGCGGTTAGGATCCCGTCGGCTCGGCTATACCGTCGCTTCGGACTTTTCGATCCGCGGAAACACCGGCGAGGGTTTTCCGAGCGCGTGCCCATCGGTGATTCCGCCCCAACGCGCAGCGGCGAGCGTGGCGTCGTGCTTCCAGTTCAGCTGCGTGAGCACTTCCTGCGCGGCCTTCGGCAGAACAGGCACAATCAGGATCGCGATGACACGCAACGCTTCCGCCAGCGCATAGAGCACGTGGTCGAGTGTCTCGGCGCGTTCCGGATCTTTCGCCAGCTTCCATGGCGCTGTCATCTCAACGTAAGTGTTACACGAGGTGGCGAAGTCGATCACCGCTGCAAGGGCGGCGTGCACCTGCGCGCCATCCATGTGCCGCTGGTACGCCGCGACCGCGCTTTCCGCCTGAGCTCGCAGCGGCGAATCCCCGCCTGCCTGACGCACAACGCCGCCACGATATCGATGCGCCATGTTGAGCGCCCGGTTGAGCAGATTGCCTAACGAATTGGCGAGATCGCCATTGTAGCGGGCGATGAGTCGTTCTTCCGAAAAATCAGAGTCCCTCCCCGTCGCGATGTCGCTCATCACATAGTAACGAAGCGCTTCGTTGCCATATTTGTCCGCCAGCGCCAATGGATCGACGACATTGCCTAACGACTTGCTGATCTTCGCGCCGGACATATTCCACCAGCCGTGCACGAGCAGCCTCGGCATGTCTGCATCTGTGAAACCCACCGCATGAAGCATGATCATCCAGTAGATGCCGTGCGCAGGAATCAGGATGTCTTTCCCGATGACGATGATCGCGGGCCACCAGCGATGGAACTCACCCAAATTTGTACCCGCGGCGGAGCTGTAGGGACCCGGCGCGAAAGTGATGTAGTTCAACAGCGCGTCGAACCAGACGTAAGTGACGTAGTCGCGATCGAACGGCAGCTCGATCCCCCACGAGAGCCGGGATTTCGGACGCGAGATGCAAAGATCGCCCGCGATTTTCTCCACCGCGTTGCGCAGCTCGAGCTGGCGAAAATCGGGCACGACGAGATCGGTGCGGCTGTCGAGTAGCGAGAGGAGCCACTCTTTGTGCTGGGCGAGCTTGAAGTAGTAGTTCTCCTCCTCGCGAAACTCCACCTCGCCCCATTCCGGGCCGAACTCACCATCCGGACCCCGCTCCTTGTCGGTGAGGAATTGCTCCTGCCGGACACTGTAGTATCCGCCCTCAGTCGCTTTGTACAGCTGCCCCTCATCGAACAACCGCTGCAGCAGCGCCTGGACGCCTTCCTTATGGCGCGGCTCGATCGTCGCAGCCCAGCCATCGTAGCGAACGTCCAGCTTCTCCCAGAGCGCGACGAATTTCTGCGTCACCTCGCTGACGAATTGCTCCGGCGCCACGCCCTGCTTTTCGGCTGATTGCTGCACCTTCTGGCCATGCTGGTCGACGCCGGTGAGATAAAAGACCTCGTCGCCTTTCAGCCGATGATAGCGCGCGAGCACGTCGGCGAGGATCTTCTCGTAGGCGTGTCCGATGTGCGGCGCCGAATTGGTGTAATCGATTGCCGTGCAGATGTAAAAACGGTCGGCCATGCAGTTGCAGAGATTGCGGGCAGCTGCGGAGGGATGCAACTTTGAGCTTCGACTCGGGCAGATGACTTCTCCCGTTCGGTCATTCCGAGCGAAGTCGAGGAATCCCGTGGCAAACCTTAATGGTGATGCATCGGGATGTCTCGGCTTCGCTCGACATGACCGGCTTTGGAGCTTCTCCGTCCGAGCGACTTCGCTCCGTCGAGTGGGCAGACTGAGCGGCGGCCGTACTACGGCCGGGACGACAACGCATCCGGCGAGTGTTCGACCCCGCGTGGTGGCGTCGCTACGCGGTCAGGCGTCGCTACGCGATCAGACGTCACTCGCGCTTTGGCGCATCCGTCTCGGTGGCCGGTTCCTGCTTCTTCTTCGGTGGCTCGGGAATGGACGGCACGTTGTCGGGGCTGATGAACTCTTCCATCGGCGCATCCGTCGTCGCGGCTGTCACCTTTTTCTCGCGTCCCGTCTCTTCGTCTTTGGCCATGGTAAAGATGAATCGCGCGCGGCCCTTGCCATGGTCTCAGGCGCGCCTGAGGGCATCTCCCGTAGAACCTATTTCGACGGCCGAAACGAACCTCAAAGGATGAGAAGCTCCCTCCTCCGCTCACATCTGCTCATCGCCCTCGCGGTGCTGAGCGCGTCGAGCGGCGTCGACGGGCAGGAACTCGCGTCGCAGCTCAATAACCGTCTCGTCTCGCTGAACGGCAAACGCACGCAGCCGCTGGCCGACAATTCGGTGAAAGACGCGAAGTACATCGCCCTCTACTACTCGGCCGGCTGGTGCGGGCCGTGCCGCGCGTTCACGCCAGAGCTGGTGAAATTCTACAACGAGAACAAGGCGAAGCTGCCTGGCTTCGAGCTTGTGTTCCTGAGCCAGGACCGCTCCGAGCCGGAGATGGAGAAATACATGGCTGAGATGTCGATGCCGTGGCCGGCGCTGCGCTTCAGCGCGGTGCGCACGAGCGGCAGCCTGATGAAATACGCCGGTCCGGGCATTCCCTGTCTCGTGCTGCTGAACGAGAAGGGCGAGGTCCTCTCCCACAGCTACGAGGGCAAAAAATTTCTCGGCCCCGGAAAGGTGCTCGGCGATATGGCGAAACTGGTGGCCGGCGGTCCGGCGGCGGCGCCGCTCGCGACGTCATCTGCCACCCCAGCAGCGGCGCCCGCATCATCTCCAGTGCGGGTGAATGGGCAGGACGCAAAGTCCCCGAGCGGCACGAACTGGGACGAAGTGTTCAAGAAGAAGTCGCCGTAGGATGAACGTTGTGAAGCGCGCGGTCGGTAATCCGATCACGCGACGCTGGCCGGCAAAACGGAAACCGCACGCAACCAGCGTTTCCGAAGATCGATCGCGCCCGCGCATCCAGCAGGGCAGTTGCGATTCTTCCTCAGGCGATGGCTAAGAACAGATCGAGGGGCAGCCAAACGGACATGTTCATCTGCGACGGGTGCGGCAATCGCCAACGGCTGCCCAAGGCCCAGCGGCACTGGTGCGAGCTCTGCACTCACGGACGCCCCGTCGAGATGCGCCTCACGCGCGGCAAGCTTTACCGCGCTTCCGTTCCCCCGGGCGAGCAGGGCTTCGCGAGCAGCGCCGTCGCCCGATAGCCACGGCGGAGCGAAGGCTGGTCGCGGCGGCAGGAGATCCCGGCCATGCGCGCAAACAAGCATCCACATCTCGAGCAGGCGTTAACCGCCGCTTGTGCGTTTTTCGCCGTCGCGGCAACAGAAGTATCCGAGCAACCCGGAATCAGCTGGAGTGCTCCAGTAGACATCGCGTCTGGCCCCGGCCAGCGCGGAGAGTGGCGACAGAACGAGTCGGATTGGGACTACGTCGATGATCCAACGGTGGCGCTCCAGGAGAATGGCGCCGCCGCCGTCGCGTGGGTAGATCAGAAGCGAAAGGATGTGCTGTTTCAGATCTACGAACGAGACGGGAAGCCGCGGCTGAAAGAGCCGGTGAACGTCTCGCGAACTCCGGCCGTGTTCTCGTGGCTGCCGCGGATCGCGCTCGCGCCGGATCGGCCTGGCGACATCTATATTCTTTGGCAGGAGATCGTGTTCTCCGGCGGTTCGCACGGCGGCGACATCTTCTTCGCGCGGTCGCAGGATGGCGGCGCGACGTTCACGGAACCGCTGAACCTCTCGAAGTCCGTCGGCGGCGATGGCAAAGGCCGAATCACCGCGTCGAACTGGGATAATGGCAGCCTCGACCTGGCGGTCACCGCACGCGGTGGGATCTGCGCGGCGTGGACTGAATACCACGGCTCGCTCTGGTTCAGCCGCTCGGATGATCGGGGCGCTACATTCACGAAGCCGACGCGTGTCTCAGGAGACGATGACCGGCCAGCTCGCGCTCCGGCGCTCGCGCTCGATGGCGACGCAACGATCTACCTCGCCTGGACCACGGGCGAAGACCTGCGCGCTGACATCCGCGTGGCGAGATCCGACGATCGCGGCCAGCGGTTCGGCGCGCCGACGATGGTTGCGAGGACGAGCGACTACTCAGACGCACCAAAACTCGCCGTCGGCGCAGGCGAGAAGCTCCACGTTGTGTTTGGCGAACGCGCCGCCGGCGGATGGCGCAAAGCTGACATTCACTACACGCACTCGTCTGACGGCGGCCGCACCTTCGCGCCACGGCGGATCGTCTCTGAGCCACATCCCGCCGGCGCGCGGCTCGCAGCATTTCCGTCATTAAGTCTCGACAGAATCGGCAACATCTTTGTGACTTGGGAGATCTACCGCGGTGGCAACAGCGGTGGGAAAGGTCTGGCTGTAGCAAGCTCTGCGGACGCGGGCGCGACGTTCAGCGCTCCCGCTGTCATTCCTGGCAGCGTCGATCCCGAGGGCGGCGCGAATGGGAGCAACCAGGGAAAGCTGATGCGCCGGCTCGCTGTGAATGACGGCGTCATCGCGATCGCCAACAGCAGCTTGAAGCACGGCGCAAAGAGCCGCGTGTGGCTTATCCGCGGCGCGCTCGATCGGCACTGACGCCGCGCGAACGGGGCGTGCTACTGAACGTTATACACTTCTACTAAGCCGACGCCGGTCGTATTCGCGACACCAGTGACGATCGCGGTGTAGTTCCCCGGCGGCACCGTGCGAATCAACGCCGCCTCCGTTTCGCGCGTCGGTGCTAACTGCGCGGCTGTGATCTCGGCCTCCTGCGAGGCACGCCAGTTGTCATTCGACTGCAGCACCGAGCGGTGTGCGTCGTAGATGGGCTCAACGTGCCGCTCTTCTTTCGCGACCTCTTCGCGAATGGAATCGCGAGCGCCTTCGCAATCGACATCATTGTCTCGGCGGTGGTCGTCTGCGCGTTCGTGTTTTTCGACGGCAGGCGGCTCCGCGTGCGCCACCTTTGGGCGCCGATTGCCGGCACGATCGTCATCGGCGTCTGTTTCGGCCTGCCGCTGTTTCTGTATCTGCGGGAGCGCCGGCTCGAATCGACGGCCGGTTGACTCCCGCAGGGCCGAGCGCCTGCGCTGGCCACGCCATGACGCTTCAGCCGAACGCCGGCGCGTCACCGTCGGCGGCGTGGCCACCACGGCCCGGCTATCCGGACTTCTTCCTTCTTAACTCCTCCTTCATACTTTAAAGCGAGGAGCATGTCGGCGCGGACGGTTACGCTTGATGATCTGCGGCGGTTCGCCGTGGCGCGGTCGCTCTTCCCGCCGACTACGTTAAGCCGCGCATTTGCGCGCATGGGTTTCGTCCAGGCGGATCCGATTCGTGCGCCGGCGCGCGCTCAGGATCTTATTCTCCGCCATCGGGCAAAAGGTTACCGCGCGGGCGACCTGGAGCGCCGCTACGTTTCGTTAGGCGTGGAGGAGGATTTCTTCGTCAACTATGGCTTTGTGACGCGCGCGGTGCAGGCGTTGATGCATCCGCGGACCGATCGGCGCGCTGCAGCCGGCGGAAGTCAGCGCGGCTCCGCCGCGCAGCGGAAGCGAGAGCAGCTGCTCCTGGATTTCGTGAGCGAACGCGGCGCTGTGCATCCGCGCGACGTAGACGAACATTTCGCGCACGGGACAGTCCGCAATTACTGGGGCGGCTCTTCCAACGCGACGACGCACATGCTCGATGGCTTGCACTACCGTGGGCTCCTGCGCGTCGCACGGCGCGACAACGGCATCCGCCTTTACCGTGTCCACCAACATGACCCGGCTCCGCTCGATTTAGTGGCGCGCAGGGCGCGGCTGGATGCGCTTGTGGACGTATTGGTAAACATCTACGCGCCACTCCCCGCCTCCACTCTTTCGTACTACGTGCGCCGCTTGCGTTACGCCGTCCCACAATGGCAGGAGGAGATTCCGGCGGCGTTGCGCCGGGCGCGTGAACGCCTCTCACATGCGCAGATTGGCGACACGCAGTGGTACTGGCCTAACGAAGAGAGCCCGCGCGAAGCAGCCGCGCCAGATACGGTGCGTTTGCTCGCTCCGTTTGATCCCGTGGTGCACGACCGTGCTCGCTTTGAGCTGTTCTGGGGCTGGGTTTACCGCTTCGAGGCATACACGCCAGCGCCGAAGCGTAAGCTCGGCTACTACGCGCTCCCGCTGCTCTGGCGCGATCGCGTCATCGGCTGGGCTAACCTGCGCTTGGAGGACCGGGCGCTAACGAGCCAAGTCGGTTACGCGACCGGTGCCGCGCCGCGCGATCGTGCTTTCAAGCGCGAGCTCAATGCGGAGTTGGAGCGCATGCGGATCTTTCTGGCTGCCCCACCCCATAGCGACAGTTTCGGCCTTGGAAGGTGACTCGAGTCGCGGCCTCTAGGGGCAGCCCTGCCGCGGGCCAACGCCGTAGTCGCCACGATGACCTCACTGACGTTCGTTCTCTTAAATCGTGGTAATAACTTAGGCCGGTTGGACAGCGCTTTCGTGTTCACAGAGTTACCATTTGTTCTACGCCGTCCGACTCGGCGCTGGCACGCGCCGTTAGTGTTGCTGTGAGACCCCGGTAGCGTTCTGGACAGCGGCCGAGGACAAATCAGCAAGATGATACTTTACATGCTATTACCGTAATCTAGTATCAGCGCGCTGTGACCTCCCCCTCTCGGCTAATACTCTTCTGCTCCGCTGTGTTGTTGGGTTCGATCTGGAACCCTGTCGCAGCCAACCAAGCCAACTCCACCACGATCACCGTACGTGGGCAGAGGCCTGGTCCAACAGTGTTCATCAGCAAAGTCGATCTCGGCGTCACAGCAATCGATTCGCTCACCAGCATCCGATTCACGATCGCCCCCAAGACGCGATCGGTGACGCGCCCGGTATCAGCGACTTACGCGCTCGGGTATCTGAAGAGCCGCGGCTACGTCGACTCGGCAGACGGACAGATCACGATTCCGGTTTTCGGTCTCTACGCAGACTACTCGAATACGGTGCGTCTGACTTACTCCTTCGATGACGGGAGCTCGAGCAGCGAGAACGTGACCGTCACTACTCCCGCCTACGCTGATCCCTGCGGATTCAATAATCCCACCGTGCTACAGCCGCGAACCACATCCACTGCGCTGAGCTACGACTACATCATGGTGCGAAGCGCGTGCAGCGCTGACACACCAGTGGTGATCGATACTGACGGCGCGGTGCGCTGGGTCGGAACAGGCGGGATGGCTACCTACAGTTCCCTGTTCTTCAAAAACGCCGTCTACATCGCCGGCGATTATCCGAATCCCACGCTTCGACGTGTCGAGCTCGACGGAACGGTATCTCTCCTCGCGGATTACAGCAGCCACACCGCTTTCTACCTCCACCACAACATCGACCCCGGCAAAACGGGGATGATTGTCGAGTGGGACACGAGCACCCAAGTCGAATCGGAGATGGCCGAGGTCGACACGGAAGGCAAGGTCTTAAAGGTGTGGAACTTCGCCGAGATCATCGGCGCGGCGATGCGAGCCGGCGGAGACGATCCGACGCAGTTTATCAAGCCGCAGCCCGGCGTCACTCCAGCGCAGTATCCGAGGGACGATTGGTTCCACATGAATGCGGTGACGTATCGCAAATCGGATGACTCGCTGATCGTATCAGCGCGTGAGGATTTCGTGATCTGTATCGATTACGAATCGAAGGCGATTAAGTGGATCCTCGGCGATACGACGAAGAGGTGGTACCAGTTCCCGTCGCTGCAAAAGTATGCGCTCGCGCTCGGCGCCGGAACGCTCCCCCCGATCGGGCAACATTCCGTCTCGATCACGCACGATGACCACTTGCTCCTGCTCGACAACGGCACCGCGAGTCACCATCACACGCCTGCGGGAGCAAGTCGCAGGAACGCGATGGCGCGGAAGTACACGCTCGACCTCGAGAAGCGCGTCGCCACCGAGGTGTTTAGCTATCCGAAGGAAGAGACAGTCTACAGCCCCTATTGCTCGAGTGTTTACGAAGACGCGCCGGGTAATTATCTGATCGACTATGCCATCGTGGGCGGTCCAACAACCGGCGCACGGGCAGAACTTCGCGGACTCGACGCATCAGGTGCGCTGGCCTTTCACTACAGCTATCCGACTAGAAACTGCGACACCGCTTACAATTCGATTCCGGTTCATTTCGAGAACCTGATCTTTTCGGGTCCACCAAGCCCGCCGGTCTTCACCAGTGCGCCGGCGCCTTCGCAGGTAATTGCCGGCACGCCGTACACTCACACCTTCAGGGCCAAAGGAGAGCCGGCGCCGACATTCACGATCTCGAGCGGCACATTGCCTCCGGGCCTCGCGCTCTCACCGAGCGGAGTCCTTTCCGGCACAGCGACGAACGCTGGCAGCTATCGAAACATCACCGTCACCGCGACCAATGGCGTATCGCCGGCCGCGCAGCAGCTGTTCTCGTTGGAGGTTGTGACGCGGGCGAGCAATTACATGGCTGCCCACGGACTGAGCGGCGACGACGCCGCACTTTCATACGATTACGACAAGGATGGCATCGCCAACGTGGCGGAATACGCATTCGGACTTAATCCTGCTAGCGCCAGCACCGCTGGCTTACCGATCGCTGGGCGGAAGAACTACGCAGGCACAGATTACCTCTCGCTGACGTTCACGCGATCGGCCTTTGCCACCGACCTGACGTACCTCGTCGAGGCGTCCTCCGATCTGGAGGCATGGACAGAGATCGCAAGGAGCGCAGGTGGCGCTGCCACGACCGGTCCAGGATTTGTGAGCGAGAGCGGGTCGGGCTCGGCGATCAGCGTGGAAGTGCGCGACACGGTTCCGATGAGCGGCACTGCGGCGCGTTTTATGCGCGTGAAGATCAGCGCTCCGTAACCGCCACGGCGCGACCTCAGACAACATCGCCACCGCTACTCGCGCGGTACGTTATCGCACTTCGGCAACGTCGCGCTGCGGAACGTGCGCGATGGTTCACTCGCAATCATCGCGCGCCTCGCTGTGAAGCCTCGCAACTAGCCCGGAATGTCCACCTCCACGAGATTAGCGAGCCCGATGAGCGACTCCTGCCAGCCGAGATAGCACATCTCCGGCGGAATGACCGCCGGCACGCCCTCTTGCACGATGTGCAACTCAGTCCCGCAGGAAACTTCCTTTAGCGTGACCGTCACCTGTATTTCGCCGGGCAGGTTCGGATCGTCGAACTTGTCCGTGTAGCGGATGCGCTCGTGCGGGACGAGCTCGACATAAGTGCCGCCGAACGTGTGGCTCTGGCCGGTGGTGAAATTGGTGAACGACATGCGATAGCTGCCACCCACCTTCGCTTCCAGTTCGTGGACCTTGCCGGTGAATCCGTTCGGCGGCAGCCACTTCGCTTTCGCGTCGGGTTCGAGGAACGCGCGGTAGATTTTGTCAGGCGCGGCATGTAGCACGCGGTGCAGGCGGATGGTGTTGGTCGTCATATGTGCGGTCTGGTTGAGCAGGGTCTCGGTTCGTTATTACCGGCAGGCGCCGATACCACTACAACGAACATGCGAGTGCGGTTCCGACACCCGTGCTCAGAAATCTTGAATCGCTCGGCGGGCGTCTGACGCGATGAAAGCTGCAGCGCGCCGTCGCTCGAGACGACGCGAGCGAATCACCGCCCGCTCGGCGGTTTGATCATCAAAATGCCGGGCCCGATGGCGACGCCGGAAGCGTTAAACGCCGGACGCGCATCGGTTTTCAGCCGCGCAGCCACCTGCTGCGGCGGCACGCCCCAGGCGAGATAGCTGGCCGCAGCGGCCGAGACCAGCGCGGACGATTGGGACGTTCCACTAACGAACGCAACCTTGTCGGTCTCCCACGCCGAGACCACCCCGACGCCGGGCGCGGCGAGATCGAGCCCCGCGCCGGCATTGGAGAAATACGCCTGCCGATTATTGGCGTCCACACTTCCCACGCTGATCACGCCTTCATAAGCCGCCGGGATGGCCAACTGGCCGTAGGCGTCGTTGCCCGCAGCGGCCACGACGACCGCGCCGCGTTGAAAGGCATAGTTGACGGCTTGCCCGAGCATCGCGCTGTCGCCGTAGCCGCCGAGGCTGATGTTGATCACCTTCGCGCCGCGATCAGTCGCCGCGATGATGCCTTGCGCGAGCGTCGAACCGACCGAGTAGCCTTCGGCATTCGCCACTCGCACATCGAGGATCTGCGCCGCCGGCGCAACGCCCGGCGCCTGCGGGTTCTGCCCGCCGATGAGCGACGCCACACTCGTGCCATGGCTATGAAAACTCTGCCCATCGCCGACCAGATCCAGGTGCGTGATCTGGCCTGCGGCGAACGTAGGATGAAGCAGCACGCCGGTGTCCAGCACCGCCACCGTGACGTCCCTGCCCCATTGCGTGCGATCTCCGGCGGCATTGATCGCCTGCATCATCGCCTGGCCGAAAGGCGCGCGTCCTCCCTGGTTGTTCGGATCGGGCGCGGGCGACGCACCCGGGATGCTCAACCAAAGATTGCCCTCCACGCTCGCGTAGTCGCTCCCGTTCCCGGCGATCGAATCGCGCAGATCTTCGAGCCTGTGGTAGCGCACGCGCGCGGCGTTCAGTTGCGGAATCTCCGCGACAATCTCAAGCCCACGAGCGGCTGCCTGACTGGCAAAGCGCTCCCGGGCTTCCGCGTCGCGAAAGGTCAGTAGCGCCTCACCCGGGACCACGTTCGGCGCCTGTAGCTTCGACCGCAGCGAATCTAGCAAAGCGTCGTGCTTCGGCGCCGCCACGCTCGTCGGTTTGGCCGCGGGAGAGGGCGCCAGCGTGGGCCGGCGCGGATCGGCCGCTCCCCGCGCTACCGCACCACTCTCGACGGAGCGATCGCCAATTGCTCTCCCCTGCTCGCCGGTGTTCCGCGGCGCGAGTGAAGACCAGAGGCCTAGCAACATCGCCCCCACGAGAATGCCGATCAGCGGAGTAGTCGTAAAACGAAGCGGAATCTTCATCGCCCGCCGCATACTAGCACTTCGCGGTGTGCATTGAACAACTTCCCTGCCCTCGCTCCCCTGCGCTCTCCGTCTCTGATCCCCATCCGCACCGCGCCGGGCAGCGCGCGCCAGCCGGCCCCGGTTGACAGAGACCCGCGCCCGCCACATCCGTGCGCGATGCTTCCACCCACCGCCGTCGCGCTGCGCAAGCCGCTCGACGCCTTCGCCTCGACCACCATGGTGGTGCTGTGTGTTTGCTGGGGTCTCCAGCAGGTGGCGATGAAAGCCGCCGCGCCGCTCATGCACCCGACCTTGCAAATCGGCTGCAGGTCGCTGCTTGCCGCGCTCCTTGTGGTCGGTTGGATCCTGGCGCGGCGAGAGCGCTTCTCTCTCGGCGATGGAACACTGCGGGCCGGGTTGCTCGTCGGCGTTCTCTTTGGGGCGGAGTTTGTGGCCGTGGCTCTCGGCGTGCAATTCACCACCGCGGGCCACATGACGGTCTTCCTCTACACCGCTCCCATCTTCGCGGCGCTGGGTCTTCATTGCGTCGTCGAAGAGGAACGCCTGACGCGGCGGCAATGGCTCGGGGTGGCGGTGGCATTCGCCGGCATCGCCACCGCGTTTTCGGGAAGCCTCTTTGCGCCAGGTGGCGCCAACCTCCTCGTGGGCGACGCGCTGGGCATCCTGGCGGGCATGCTCTGGGGAGCGACGACTGTGGTCATCCGCGCCAGCCGGCTCTCCGAAGCCGCGCCATCGAAGACGCTCCTCTATCAGCTGCTCGGAGCCGCCATCCTCCTTCTGCCGCTTGCGTGGTGGAGCGGCGAGCTCGGCAGAGTCGTCCCCTCGCCTGGCCTTTGGTGGAATCTCGCGTTTCAGACGGTGGTCGTCGGGTTCGCCAGCTTCCTTATCTGGTTCTGGCTCATGCGCACGTACCTCGCTTCGCGCATGTCCATCTTCTCCTTCCTCACTCCATTGTTTGGCGTCGCCTTCGGGGTGCTGTTCCTCAGGGAGCAGCTCGATGCCGCGTTTGTCGTCGGCTCGATTCTCGTGCTGGTCGGAATCACCTGCGTAAACCTGCGGAAGTAGAGCGAGTGGCCGAGCGTTCGGTCGGATGAAGGATCTCAGCGAGCCGCCTGCCGAGCGTCTTTCGGCCGCGAAAGCGAGGGCGACCTCGCGTCTGTCCGGGGGCGGATCGCTACGGTTTCCGCCCTTTCTTACCCCTCCATTCTTACTTACGTGCGATCAGTTCTAAGCAGTGAATCTCATCGTCGCACAGAGCCAGAAGTACGAAGGCAACCAAACGTGGCGATGGTCGCTCTGGATCGAGGGCTTACCGGCGGACCTCGACCGCATCAAGTCTGTCACCTACACGCTGCACCCGACCTTTCCGGAACCGATCCGCACCGTCACCGACCGGGCGAGCAAGTTTCAGCTCCGCTGCTCAGGCTGGGGTATTTTCAGGATTCCCGTGAGGGTGCGGCTGAAGGAGGGCGGAACCGTTGAGCTCGCGCATCAGCTGCAGTTTGCGGTCCCGCGTAATCTCCGGGAGGAGGATTAGCAGTCTGTCCGGCGACTCGCTGGTGCGGACCGTTTTGCCCAACAAGCGTTTTACCCTGCGGACCGGTTCGCGAAGAGATATGTGAATGGGGAAAGCAGGCAATAGGGATTGGGAATTCCGAGATGGACGGCAAAGCCGCTCGGGCAGGCAAGACGGCGGAGTGGGACCACGCCGGCTGGACCCTGACGCGCGCGAGGTTAGCGCGTGACCGAGTGGGAGCGAGTGAATCAATGCGAAGCGCCGGCGCGCAGCATCCCAAGACATCCTGCACTCCTTCTTCTTCCTGCGTTCCTGCTTTCCTGATTCATCATCGGTTTCCACGGTTCCGACGGTGCACCAGCGAGGACCCTGTTCGCGCAGGAGTTAGCCGATTCCCTTCATGAGCCCGCCCAGACCGGCGCCCTGAAGCTTCTGGCTTTGCTGCATCATCTGCAGACCGGATTGCTCGGCCAGTGTTTTACACTGCTCCAGAGTAGCTGGAATTTCGACTGCAGAGTCGGCATCTCGAGTGGGCGGCCGGCAGCGTAGCAGGCCTGCGGCCGGCACTTCGACGTAGGGCTACTTTCCGATCCCACTCTGGCCAATCAATTAGGCGGCCGCCGCTCCGCCTGGATCTGGGTGAGTAACTCCGTCTCCGCTTTTTCCAGGTCTCGGAAGAACTCTGCCGCGTCCTCGAGACCCTTCGGGTACCACGCGAACCGCTCCCGTAGTTGCTTCGTCGCAGGATCGTAGAAGAAGCCGGCGCCCTCGCCGACATTCGGCACGATCAGCTGGTCGCTCAGTTTCTCATACCGCGCCATGGCCGCGATGCGGGAGCGCATGGTCGACTCCACGGCGCGTAACGCCCCCAGCGTCTTCGGGCTGAGTAACTGCGCGCCGCCGGATTGCAGAAGCGTCGCGACATCGGTGGGACTGTAATCGGTAATGAACACAAACATGCCGAGCACCGGCATTTCTCCCGCCTCCACGCTCTTCCGGAATGCCGCCGCGGCCGGGGCGAGCTGGTTGGCGTCGGCGCGGGCATCGTCGATTGCTTTCCGCACATCCTGCTCGAGCGAGGCGAGGATCGCATCCCGGCGTTCGGCATCGCGCTGGCGCTCCTGGTAGCCATTGAGCCAAAAAGCGGCGTAAGCGCCGACGAACACCAGGATCAGCTCCGCGGCCCAGCGGCCGAGCTTGCGCGCGATCGGCGCCCTGTCGCGAGTGAGGGGCGGCGCTGGCGGCTCCATTGGACGAGGACTAGGCGGCTCCGTTCGTCCTGAAAAGGAGAATTAACCCTATCGAGGAATGAACCGGGAGAGCGAGCCGCCGACTGCCACCGCGGCCACTAAACGACGCCCTTCATCAGCCCGCCCAAACCGCCACCCTGAAGCTGACGGCTCTGCTGCATGATCTGTGGACCGTATTGCTCCGCCAGCGTTTTACCCTGCTCCAGGAGCGGCTGGAATTTCGCCTGCAGAGTAGGCATGTCGAGCGTGCGCCCTGCATCGTAGTAGGCCTGTGCCAGGTTGCCGAGGGCGTAGGTGGAGGCGAACGACATCGCTGCGCCCGTAGCGGCCTCGCCGATGCTCCCGCCGAGACGACCGACAGCTTTGCGCGCCACACCTTTGATCAGACGGCGGGCGAAGCCTTCCACCATTTGCGAGGCGAGACCTATCCCCGCCGCCGCCATGAATTCGCCGATCGATTTGCGGTCCGGCTCAAACCCGCGCTCTTTCCCGATCTGGTAGACCAGCTTCATCTGGGTCGGCACGATCGCGAGCGTCGCCATCGTCTGCGGCAACAGCTCGAGCGCGCCGGCGATCGTCGCGTAGCGGAGGATCATCGCGTCAGTCGCTTCGGCCTGCGCCGTCGACGCGGGCTGCGGCTGCGATGGTAGTGGCGGAGGCGCTGCCGCTGCCGCCGCTGCGGGCACAGCTGTCAGCGCACGCACTTCCTCTACGGCGGTGTCGGTCTCGGCGGGAGAAAGAGCGAGCGCACTGTGCAGTCCGGTGAGGAATTGCTTCTCGGCTGTGCTGCGATCATCGGCAGCGTCGCACACCGCGAGAGCCAGTTCGTAGGCGAGCTGGCGAGCGCCGGACGTGGTGAGACGCGCGGCGACGGCGGCGGGCTCGGGTTTGCGTAGCAGCACCTCATGGTAAAGCGCAGAGAGATCCACCTCCGAGCCACGGAACGACTCGGCGATCTTGCGAATCTGTTCCCGCTCGCGCTCGTGCTTCTCGCCATCGGCAAACGCCGCCATCAGGCAAAGCGTGAGAATGGCTTCCGTCTCGTCAGGCGTGAGGTCGTTCATGCGGTCTGTTTCCCATGGTGAGAACGCGAGCGCAACCGAGCGTCGCCGGCCTTGCTGGAGAAGGCGGAAGCAAAGGGCGCCGACGTGGCAACGGGTTCACGCTCCCGGTCAGCCACTCGCCGGGTCGGGACATCGCGCTGCGATGTCCGAGATGCGTCGCAGGTTCTAAAGGTGCCGGAATGACTACCCGCCGCAGACGCGCCTCCAACGCAGCCATCGTTCACATTTATGAGCAGCATCGGCACGACATAGCCGAAGCCCACGCGCACGTGCACGTGCATCGGCGCGTCCTTGCGCATCGGGAACACCACGCCACGGAGCAACAGCGCGGGCAGCGGGCGACGTGCGGTCCTGCGCTGCGAGCAACACAGACAAGCGGACCGGACAAGCGTAGGTTCGGTCGACTCGGCGGGCCGCCGTCGAGGCTTCCTCGTTGTCGCCGGAACTGTAGGAACAGCGCCGCTGACACGTGCAGGTAATTCGGAGGAAGGTTCCTAGACCGTCTGCCTACTGCGGCTCCTGAACCGAGGAGGCGTGGAAATGCACGATTCGCCAGCTGCTCTGATCCCGCCGGAAAAGGATGGAGCGGCGACCGATGCTGCCTTTCCCTCCGAGCTCGAAGCTGGCCATAGCTAAGTCGCCATAGTTTTGCACCTGCAGGTTCGCCGGTTGGATGTTCAGGCGAGCAGCGCCTTTTTCCTTCGCCATCTCGAAGAAACGGTGAAAAGCGGCGGTCACATCCTTCTTGCCAAAGACCCGGGCAGAAGGGAACGGCCCGGGAGGGAAGAACATGGTCACGTCGTCAGCGAAGAACGCGTCGAACCGCGCCGGATCGAGTGCATTGAATGCTTCCACAAATGCGATTGCAGTCTGCTCCGCCGACTCGCTCGTTACTGGTGGGGCGGACGGAGTTGCAAAGGTTTGAGCTGAAACAACAAGCGCTCCGCACAAAGGCGCGGCAATGAATCTCAAAAGGCGCATGAGGCTCTCCAGAAACGGGTCCATCAACACTGCGCGTCAGTACTTCACCGAGCAGCCGTACGGCTTCGTCTTTGCCGTCGTCACCGGCTTGCCGGCCAGCGCTTCGTCGAGCGCGACTTTGACGTAGTTCGTAGCGCCCGCGATGGCTTCGGGGCTGGTCGAGGGTGTGCTGTCGATGGCGCCCTGATAAATCACGTTGCCATCCGGGTTGATGACAAACATGTGCGGCGTGGTTTTTGCGCCATAGGTTTGACCCGCTTTGCCATCAGGATCGAGGAGGAGGGCGCTCGGCTTCATTTTCCATTCGCTGATCCTGGCGCTAGCCTTCTCTGGTGTGAGATGGCCCTGTTTGAAGCGGGCGGAGGAGTTGATCGTCAGCCACACGACACCTTTGCCGGTAAATTCTTCCTGCAGCTTCTGCATGTTGCCGCTCTCGTAGTGCTTCTTCACGAACGGGCAGCCGGGATTGAACCATTCCAGGACGACAGTCTTTCCTCGGTATTGCGAAACGGTGTGGGTTTTACCGTTCGAATCCGTCACCGAAATGTCGGGCGCCGTCGCGCCGGCGGCCGGAGATTCGGGGATGGGAGCGTCCTTGCACGAAGTGGAAGCGAGACAGGCGAGAAGAGTGACGAGTAGTTTTGTTTTCATATTTTATCAGCGATGTGCGGTGAGAGTTCCAAGGTTTCCAAGACGAGGCTTCGGGTCAGAAATTCGGGAAACAGGCAGCACGTTGTCCGCTGAGTTCCGATCGATGTAGAAATTGTACGGGTCGACACCCGCGTGGCTCGGCTTTGTATCAACGACGAACTTCAGCACCTGCTTGCCCGAGCGAATCGAGTGGCGCTCCATCATGATGACGTGCGATTTGTCGAACGCATCGCGGCCAGGTTCGGCGGTGAAAAGCCCGACTTCGATGCGCTCATCGACGGCTGCGTCCCTTTCGATGCCGTTTTCCTCGATGTAGAGCTTCTTTGCTTCGATCGGCACCGTCACATCCCATTTGCCGTCGGGGCGATGCACGGCCGTCGGCTCGTCGACTTTCAAGTCGTACAACGTGACGTGCTCGAAGAGATCGGTGATCAGCGCCTGCTGTTCGGGTGTCGGCGCTTCAGCGCGCAATGCGGCAATCAAATCGACCGAACGTGGATACGGCGGTCCCTGAAACTTGTACTGCTTCAACAGGGTGCGCAGCGCGCGATTGATCGCGTCTTCGCCCATCCGTCGTTGCAGCAGATACATCACGACGGCACCCTTGCGGGTGTTGATCCAGCTTTGACCCAGGACGCGCACGAGCGGCGGTTCGGGTTTTCCTGTAGAGCCGCGGCCCTTCAGATACTGGTCGAGCTGGAATTGGAGGGAGCGGCGGATTTTGTCCTCACCCAGCAGCTGCTTCGCCACCATCAACGCTGAGTATTGCGCGAGCGTTTCGGTGAGCACGTTTGCGCCTTCCGTTTCGGCGCCGCGCACCTGATGACCCCAATACTGATGCGCGAGCTCGTGCGCAGTTACGAACGTCACATGGTCAACAGTGTTGGGTGCGCGGAAGTCGGCGACGAACCCAAAATCCTCCGAATACGCGATGGTGCCGGGCAACGCCTGAGCGTAGTACTCGAAGCCGGGAAATTCGACGACGCGCACATGGTCGAATTGATAAGGACCGAAGTTAGTTTGGTAATAGTCGAGCGATGCCGCGAGCGCATCGAGCATGCGGTCGACGTTCCATTCGTGCCCAGGGTGGTAATACACGCCGAGGTCGACGCCTCCGTGCATGCGATGCTTTTCTGCGTAGCGAGCCGATTGCACCGAGAAGAGCACCAGGGCCGGCGCGCGCGACGCGAACCGCGCGGTACGCCTGCCATCAATCGTGACGTCCGAGACCTTGCTACCGGGCGCGATCGGCGTCTGATCCGCCGACGTCGAGACGGTAATGTCCATCTTCGCCCATCCTTGACCGTTACTCGCTCGCGCTCTCGCGGAGAGATCGTCGAGCCTGGGCGGTTCGACTTCCGGCAGTCCATGTTTGCGACGCAGCGCGGGGTCCGTGATCAACCCGGCGTGGCTCATACCGATAAAAGGGATGAGTTCCCCGGTAGTTAGGAACGTACCGTTCTCGATTAGCCTGATATTCGGACCGCCATTGGCGAAGCCGCGATGCCAGCGCAGTGTCTCGAATGTAAGCGCACGCTCTTCTCCGGGCTGCATCGGCGAGTCGAGGCGATAGATCCGGTAGCGGTGCTTCGTGTCGTTATGCACTAACCGTGCGCCATCAATGGTTGCACTGGTGATTTTGAACTGCTGGTCGATCAACCGCACGTGGATGTCCGGAATGCCCTGCGTCGTTAGGTTGCGCAGCACCATCCGACCCTTCGTGATGGCGCGTCGTTCCTCCGGATAAAGCGCGATTTCGAACGTCAGCTCTGCAATCGTTGGTTGCGGCAGTCCATGATACTTCCAGTAACGCTTCTCGAACTCGGCCGCATCAGCCTGAGCTTCGCCTGGCATCTTGTAGTCATTTAAGACGCTAGTGTTGTAGTAGGCGTACGCTCCGCTGGCGACGAACGTGAGGAGCGCAGCCGTGCCGATCCAGCCAGGCGCACCTCGCAGCCGCTTGCGCACGAGTGCAAGCCGGGGCTTCAGCCGGACCTCCGTACCGCGGCGCCACAACAGATGCGCGGCGAGCAACAGCAGAACCGCGCAAGCTCCCCAATAGATGCGGAGCGTCCAGGCCCCGATCCAGAAAGAGCCTCCCGCGTTGAGATCGCTGAGCGGCGTGTCGGGTGTCGCGCCGAAGTTAAGAAGGTTGTGAATGAGCCCCGGAGGGATGGTTCGCCACATGACGAACAACACCATGATGCCCCAACCGACGGCTTTATGCGGGCTGAGCGACTGGACGAAGATGGTCAGCGCTGCGACGAGCATCACGTCGAAACTCGCCGGCAGCACGTACCAGATGATGTACTTCCCCAGTTCCAGCGCGGTGTAGCCGAGTGAGAGCTGGATGGTGATGGATGCGATGACGTTGACTACGAGCATCGCGACGAGCACGAGGGCGAGCGCAACCGTTTTGGGGATGACATACGCCCAGTTGGGAAGCGACGTCGCGTCGACGATCTCGTGGATCTTGCGGTCACGTTCCCGCCATACGAGCTCACCCGCATAGAAGATTGCGACGAGGAGCTGAATCATGCCGAACCCTCCCGAGATTTCGGGGATCATCGATAATGTCGTCGGATAGCTCGGCCTGCCGTCCGGGTCGCGCTGCGTCAGCAAGATATACAACGTCATGAAGAGGCCCCCGGCCATTAGCACGGCGAAGGCCGGGCTCTTGATGACTTGTCCAACTTCGAACCTGGTGCGCAGCCACAGCACTGCGCGCATCGCGCGTTTGTCATGTTGCGCTGACGGCAGTGACGTAGCCATCGCGATGTTGGCTGCTTCCGGTGAGTCGCGTCGCGCGAGTTTCTGCTGCTTCTGCTCGCGTTTCGACATTCCCTGCTCGGCGAAGCGGTATACGTAGTACGCGGCTGCGAGGCTCAGCAATGCGATCGCAATCCAGAGCAGTCGATTGTAGAGCAACGGCCCGGTGAAGTCCGGCAGCGTCGCGTTACGTTCGGCCACCGTCCAATAACGCGTGGCATCGTTGATGGCGCGCGCGCCGAACGGATCCGCGATAGCTGCAACCACGCGGCCGCCCAGCGCCTTCTCGAGAATGAAGTAACCAGAGAAGAAGCCGATCAGCCCGAGATATGTTGCCATCATCGAGCGCGTCACCGTCGCCAGCGCGAAGAAGATCGCGGATGTGAAAAGCAAGTTCGGCAGCCCGAATACGAAGTATCCGTAGAGATGATCGACCAGCCGGTTCGGACCGAGTGTGTTCGGATCAGCCGAAGGCATCAACGATCCGAGCAGACTCGCCGCCGGCACCAGCAGCATGCAAAGCGCGGCGATCGCAAACGCGCCCGCGAAACGCCCGATCAGGTAGTCGAACTTGGTGATCCGCGTGGAGCGAATGATCGGGCCGAAACCAGTTTCATCATCGCGGATCACCACGTTGGCGACGAACGCGGTGGTCACGAACATGAAGACGAGCGAGGTGACGACGTAGTTGCGCAGCGTGGTCGCCGCTCCGTTCTCCAGGAGCCCGGGGTCGGCGACCAGGACGATCTCCGTCGCCATGGCGACGAAGAAAAACGCGAACGTGCCCACCGCTGTCACCCACAGAAGCGGGTTCCGAAACAGGTAACGGAATTCGAATCGAGCGATCTGGCCGAGCATCATACCGTCACAGGCGCGCGGCGCGATTCGGCCAGCGTGGAAAAGTAGACATCTTCGAGCCCGGCCTCGATCGAGGTGAAACCGTCGCCCGGATCGTAGTCCGAGAGGATGTGGATCATCGTTCGTCCGGCGAAGAGGCGCGTGGAGAGCAGATCGTATCCGTCGCGATAATGCGCGAGCTCACCGCGCCCGATCACCTTCACCCAGATCCGGCCTCTGGCGGCGCGGATCAGCTCCTGCGGAGCACCTTCACGCTGCACGCGGCCCGCCGCCAGCACAGCGACACGCGGACAGAGATCCGACACGTCGGCGACGATGTGCGTCGAAAGAATGACGACAACGTTTTCGCCGATTTCGGCGAGGAGGTTTAGAAAGCGGTTGCGCTCTTCCGGATCGAGACCCGCCGTCGGCTCATCGACGATGATGAGCTCAGGATTACCGATCAACGCTTGCGCAATACCGAAGCGCTGGCGCATCCCGCCGGAAAAGCCCGCCAGCGTCTTTTTGCGAACGTTCCACAGATTCACCTGATGCAGCAGTGTCTCGACCGTGACCTTGCGATCCGCGCGCGACGAGATGCCTTTCAGCACGGCCAGGTGATCCAGCATGTCGTAAGCGGAAATCCGGGGATAGACACCAAAGTCCTGGGGCAGATAACCGAGCGTGTCGCGCAGTTTCTCCGGCTGGGCGATGACGTCGACAGCACCAAACCGGATGGCTCCCTCCGTCGGCGTCTGCAGCGTGGCGATCGTCCGCATGAGCGTCGACTTGCCCGCGCCGTTGGGTCCGAGCAGCCCGTACATGCCGCGCGGGATCGACAGCGTTACGTGGTCGAGTGCGCGAGTTCCATTCGGATAGATGTGGCTGAGGTCGTCTAGTTCGAGCATCGAAGGTCCGTATTCATCCAGGTTGCCTCACCCACCGTTGAGCGAAATGGAGCGGTCGGGAAGCGATCTTCGCTGAGTGGTAGATCGGCACCGTCGAGCGGAGCGCATTGTCGTCGCGCAGCCGCGTACTGCTCGTTAGGTTGAATGAATGAACCGTCTTGAGGTCAGCGAAGTGATCGTCGGGGTGGTGCGCATCACACTGATGGTGGCGATCGGTTTTGGTGTGCACCGGCTCACTCGCGTGCTGCCATGGCCCACGCGGCCTCCGCGGTGGCGCTTCGTCCTGATCCACGTGGCGATGGTCCCCGTGTGCGTGTTGATCTTCATCCTCGTCTCGAACGGCCTGACGCTGCTGTTGCTCGGCTACCGCACACCGCCTCGCCACCTGTCCGGGTTCATGTTGGTCGGCGCTTATCTCTACGTCGTGATCGCGGGGGCGAGCTACATGGTGGAAGCAACCAGGCGGACCGCGCGCGCAGAAACGGCCGCGGCCCAGATGCAGCTGGCGGCGCTGCGCGCGCAGATCCAACCGCACTTTCTCTTCAATGCGCTGCATACGGTGGTTCAGTTGATCCCGATCAATCCAGCACGCGCGATGGAGGCGGCGGAGCTCGTCGCGGATCTGTTGCGCGCGACGATGGACGATGACCGGGACGTCATTTCGCTTCGCGATGAATGGGCCTTCGTATCGCGTTATCTCGAGTTGGAGCGCATCCGCTTCGGAGAGCGGCTGCGCGTGCATGCTGATGTCGATCCCCTCCTGCTGGACGTGCGCATTCCATCGTTCGCGCTCCAGACGCTGGTCGAGAACGCGGTGCGCCATGGTGCCGCGCCTCGCATAGAGCCGACGGATATTGTGGTTACCACCGCGGGCACCGTCTCGGAGGTGACGCTCTCGGTCCGCAACAATGGCAACGGCGCGGCGACCAACGGCGTCGCCACCAGCACGGGGACGGGATTGAACCGGCTGCGCGACCGACTCGTTGCCCTCTACGGCAACGCAGCGCGCCTGACGTATGGCGTGCGGGATGACGGCGACTTCGAGGCTGCCGTGGTGGTGCCGCGTGAGAACGGGTGATGAAGGTCGCCACTCTCGTCGTCGATGATGAACCGGTCGCGCGCGCCGGGCTCCGCGCGATGCTCACCGCGTTCGATTGGGTGGACGTCGTGGGCGAGGCCGCAGATGGACCGGCCGCGGTTGAGATGATCAATCGCCTGCGGCCAGAGGTCGTCTTCCTCGACATCCAGATGCCCGGCTTGCTCGGCACCGATGTCGTGCGTCGCATCGAGCACCAGCCATTCGTCATCTTTACCACCGCCTACAGCCACCACGCAGTGACAGCCTTCGAGTTGTCGGCGGTGGACTATCTCCTCAAGCCCTTTGGCCCGGCGCGTCTCGCCGCGGCCATGGAGCGTGTGCGCTCGGCGGTCGGCGAGCCGGCTGCCGCCGGTGTGCTGGAACGACTCAGCGGCGCACTTGCCGGCGGACCGATCAGCCGATTATTCGCGCGCGTAGGCGGTGCCCTGGTGCCGCTCGTTGTGCAGAGTGTGTCACGATTCGAAGCAGCCGGAGACTATGTGACGGCGCACGTCGGTAGCTCGAGCTACGTCTTGCATGTGTCGTTAAATCGCCTCGAGGCGCGCCTGGACCCGGGTCGATTCGTCCGTATCCACCGCACCTACCTTGTGAACCTGGATCATGTGCGAGCATTCAAGCGCGACGCACGGGGCAATCTGGAGGCGGAGCTGAACGATGGCGCGCGCATCCCCGTCAGCCGTTCGCGCGCGCAGGCGTTGCGGAGTTTAGGATTGTGATCGAGACACAGGACGCACGACAGCCCACCTCCGAGCGTCGGAACGACTCGGCAATCTTCTGATCTGTTCCCTCACTCCGCACCGTCTTCTTAATTCCGCAATGATGCTGCGCGCGAGAATGGAACGGACTGCTAAGCCGTGACATAGACGAAGCCCGAACGGTGAGGAGCAGGCGACGAATCAACCGAGCCGCTGGGAATCGACCCAGCGGGAATGGAGCCGCTGGGCAGCGAGCGACATGGATGGGCAGACCCGAGAGGGTGAGTCTTGCGGGAGCAAGATGAATCAAGTGGTGCGAGATGGACCTGGCCTTCTCCGCTCTCAGCCGTCCGACTTCTACGATCGTCGCCTCGAGGCGATGAACCCCGCGCGGTTCACCATTCCCTGAGAGCGCCGCGTCACTCGTGAGATGGCCGGCGCCATCCGCCTGGACCGCGAAGAGATTTACGAATCAGGAAAGCAGGAAATAAGGAAAAGGGATCCGACACCGCTTCTTTTTCCTGCGTTCCTGCTTTCCTGATTCATCATCATCAAGCGCGGAGAGATCCACCTCCGGGGTCGGAACGACTCGGCGATCTTTCGCATCCGGACGCCGATCGCGAGGTAGGGACATCGCGCTGCGATGTCCGAGACGCGTGCCAAGCTCTCCGACGTCCGAACGCCCACACGTGGATCGACGCGCCCCGGACGCCGCAGCGCGGCGTCCCTACCGCAAATGCCGATCGCCTAACGTAAGCACGCGATTCGATGCGAAGGCCGACCTGCGCGCTTCAGCGGCCGAGACTACTCGCGCGCTGGGGAAATCACCTCGAACTCGATCTCACCCTGGTGTTGATCATTGCTACGCTTCTGCCGCCCGATTTTCACAGAACCAGATTTCGGCAGCGCGGCATTGAAGAGGTACACGCTCGCTCTCGGTAGATGGCGATTCTCGACCGTGAGCGTATGCGCGCCGGCAACCAGTGGAGTGGATGTCACCGAGAACTCGATCCGAATCGTTCCCCGGCCAGTACGGAGTTCGTCCGCCTCGGCAAAGCTCAGCGCCGCCACTTGTAGTCCGGCGTCGCTCTGATCAAGCCGCACTCAAGCCGTGAGACGAGCGGCCACTGTTGGCGTGGCGGATCCCGAAGATTTACGAATCAGGAAAGCAGGAAATGAGGAATCGAGGCGTCGCGAATCCCGAGCTGGACGGCGAACCCACTCGGGGAAGCGCGCGAAGCGCGGGGTGCGCGCGCCATCGAAAGACCTCCGGCACCCCCTCTTTTTCCTGCGTTCCTGCTTTCCTGATTCATCATCGGCTTCGCGGCCATTTCGGAGAGACGCGCGGCGAGCGCGGACGACTCCGGTTTGCACAGCAGCACCTCCTGCGAAAGCGCCGACGTGGACCCTGAGCAAGGTAATAAAATTTAGAAGCCAGAAATCCAGAAAAAGAGGCCCAGCATCATTCCCGTTCCTGGTTTCCTGGTTTCCAAATTCAATCTCCGCTTCTTCTTCCTGCGTTCCTGCTTTCCTGATTCATTATCGGCCAGGCGCGGAGAGATCCACGCGAACCACGTCTCGCTGATGTTGCCTTTGATCTCGTCCATCTTCGCTTGTGCGACTCTTTCTTCCTGGATCCCGACCCATTCACTGGCGAGGTCCAGCAGCATCTCGCGTTGCGGCTCGCTCAACTCCGAGCCTTTGATTCCTTCCGGTTGAATCGTCACTCCGTCCTGGCCCGCTCCCAGGACGAGGTCACGTATTTGGAAGCCGAGGATGGCTTTCTTGCGCTGCGCCGGATCCAGTGAACTCATCAGCTTGAATGCCTTGTCGGTTTCGCGGCCAAGCGGACGGACCGATTTCCCTTCCAACTCATAGATCGCAGGCTGCGCGCCGGTATGGCTGGGGGCGAGCGTGCCTTGCGCGCCAGCCAGCGTGATGTTGATCGCGAGATGGTGTCCGCCGAATTGGATCATCCACGGCTCGGTCGCGCTCGGCTGCCCGAGAAAGGAGATATAGTACTCATCACGACCAAGATTTCGGCGCGTAGCTTTCCGTAGCACCTCGTCACTTTCGACGATCTGCAAAACCTTCTCGTAACCCTGCGGACTGAGCGCGGCTGCGAGCACGCGCATCGCGGCGGCACGCTGCCGCTCCGCGAGATCGCCCACGCGTAATCCTCCGCGTGGGAACATACCGGGCGGAAAATAGTGCCAGCGCTTCCGCTGCGCTTCATCCCTGAAGTCGTAGATCAGCTTGCCTTGCTGGCTCTCGTCCAGCGTGGCGACGAACTCATTTGCCGCCGCGGCGATCTCTCTTGTCGCGGATTGCGGGATGTCTTGCGCTGCCGAGATCGACGCGAGACAGCATGCGATCGTGAGTCGTAGAAACATGCGGCACCAGCCCGGCTGCGTCCTGGAGATTGAACCAGTCGCGCTCGGTGGCTGCTGCGTCCATGGCAAT